>JBNKKA010000004.1:0-67979 GCA_050291585.1 Desulfobacteraceae bacterium | reverse complement strand
GAGGCGCTGGTCAGTATCCAGGTAGATGACCTGCTCGGCGATGCTGTCGAGCACCACTGCTTTCTCCCGCTCGGAGTCACGGAGCCTTTTTTCCACCTGCTTGCGTTCGCGCACTTCCCGTTGGAGTTTTTGATTGAAAATAATGAGAAAAGCGAGCGCCAATGCGGTGGCCGCGGCGGTGTAGGGCAGGGAGGCGAGGGATATTGCCGCCAACTGTGAGGTTGCGGCGGGTGGTATTGTCAAAGGCTCCTGGGCCATCGCCAAATTGGGCAACACTTCCGTCAGCAACACGGCAGCGGTTGCCGCTGTATAATTGCGCTTGACGTTGGAAACCTCAGTGGCCCAACCGGTTTTGCAGATCTGGCGGCCTTCAGGACGCCTGTGGCACAACCGCCAAAAGGGGAACATGGGTGCCTCTTGCGCGCTGGATAATTGGATTGGAACGGGAATCGGATGACGAAAACCCCGTCCACATACAAAACGCCAAATGGATAAAACCTACCTATAATTCCCCTCATACGTCAAATGTGAATATTACCCAAAAAAGGTCTTGTTATCGGTAATGCTTGTAGCTGACGCCATATTTTTTAGTCTTGTAGGAGAAGATGCGCACGGTGGTCTTGAGGACCTCGGCGGCCCGTGTGATGTTCCCGCGGGTGTTCTTGAGGGCGTCGATGATCATTTCACGTTCGAGGTTGGCGGTAGCCTCATCCAGGGAAAGGTCGGGCAGGGTGTCGCTTTCGGATCCAGTCTGGAGGGTGGGCGGCAGGTGATAGCTGTGGATCACCCCGCCGTCACAGACGAGCACGGCACGCTCGATACAATTCTCCAACTCGCGCACATTGCCGGGCCAGTGGTAGGCCATCAGCATGTCGATCGCCGGTGTTGAGAAGCGCTTGATATCGCGGGTATTTTCACGGGCGTATTTTTCCAGAAAGTGGTCGGCCAGCAGCAGGATGTCGGTCTTGCGCTCCCGCAAAGGGGGCATATAGATGGGAAAGACATTCAGACGGTAGTAGAGGTCCCCGCGGAAGGATTCATCCTCCACCGCATCCTCCAGGTTTTTGTTGGTGGCCGCAACGATGCGCACATCGGTTTTGATGGTGCGGCTGCCTCCCACCCGGTCGAACTCCTTCTCCTGGAGGACCCGCAAGAGGTTGGCCTGGACGTCCAGGCCGATGGAGCCGATCTCGTCCAGGAAGATGGTGCCCTTGTTCGCCAGCTCGAACTTACCCAGCTTGCGTTTGATGGCGCCGGTGAAGGACCCTTTCTCGTGGCCGAAGAGTTCACTCTCGATGAGGTTGGCGGGGATGGCGGCGCAGTTGACCTTGACGAAAGGTGCCCTCTGACGGAGGCTGTTGTAGTGGATTGAGTTGGCCGCAAGTTCCTTGCCCGTGCCGCTCTCGCCGCGAATCAGCACCGTGGCGTTGCTTTTGGAGACCTGGGAGATCATCTGGAACACTTCGCGCATCTTGTTGCTGTTTCCGATGATGTTTGTGATGCGGTACTTGTTTTCCAATTCGTCGCGCAGGCGCTTGTTCTCCTCACGCAACTTCTCCTTCTCCATGTTGATGGTTTCCAGGTTGATCACGTGCTGGGCGATCATGGTGGCTACCACCGAGCAGAGTTTGATCCCTTCGCGCAGGGGGTATTTCTCATCGTAGGGTCGATCCACACTCAGGGCGCCGATCACCTGTTTGCCTTTTTTTACGGGTACGCAGATGAAGGAGAGCTCATCACTGACCTTGGTCTTGCGAGCTGCCGTGCGGTTTAGAAAGAGGGGTTCCTCACTGATCTTGGGGATGGCCACCGGTCGCCCGGTCTGGATCACTTTTCCGGTGATTCCCTCGCCGACTTTGTATTTGACCTGTTCCATGGCGCTGCGCGAAAGGCTGTGGGCCACCTCTATGCTGATCTCGTTACGGAAGGGGTTGAGAATGAAGACCGTGCCGCGCACCATATTTGTGGAGTTGGAGAGGATGTCGAGGACCTTGTAGAGGGCCTTGCGCAGCTCCAGATGCTCGTTTAAGGCCTTGCTGATTTCATAGAATAGAGTGACTTCTTCGATGCGTTTCATGGGGACGGCTTCCTTGGCATTGGGTCAATTTGTCACAGCCGACTGCGACCTTAGTGCTAGGGCTCGCTAGTTGCGGCTTAAACATCAATTTTGTAGGCAAAGACGCTATACATAACAAAAGTGTAATTAAAAGCAAGGGGTTGTCCATATTTTCTGGAGGACCACAGAAAGGAAGGGGAGCTAGCTGAGGAGGGATGCTCTAAGCTATTTCAACTGGCTGCAGATGGCATCCACCGTCTGGTCGGGGCGCAGGTCGTCACAATTGATGATGGTTTGTGCGAAGCGCTCATAGAGGGGGGTGCGTTGATCGTACAGGTCGGCGATGGTCTCCCCCGGCCCATGCACCACCCCGCGGTCGGTGATGTTGGCCAGGCGAGTTTCCAACTGGGCCAGGGAGACCTGAAGGTAGACGATGCGTCCCAGACCACCCAGGTATTCCATGGCCGCGGAACTGTATACGGCGCTACCACCCGTGGCGATAACATAGCCGCTGGCGTTTATCTTGAGCAGGTAGCCCTCCTCCACAGCGCAGAAGCCATCGATGCCCCGGGCAGCGATGATGTCGCGCAAGTAACAATTCTCGCCGGCCTGGATGAGCAGGTCCGTGTCCATGAAATCCAGGCCCAACTGCTTGGCCAGGAGCACACCCACCGTGCTCTTTCCCACGGCTGGCATACCGATGAGGATGATGTTGGCGCGATCTGGCATGCTTGTTGATTTTCCCTTTTAGGCCAGTGGTTCCGCATCGTCGATGGCCGCGGCCACCGCCGCCCGGGCGTGCAGCTCGGTAGTGTCGAAGAGGGGCAGGGGGCTGTCTTCGGGGCTGATGAGCATGCCGATCTCGGTGCAGCCTAAAATGACGCCCTGGGCGCCGGCGGCTTCCAGATCCTCGATGTAGCGCTGGTAGATGATGCGTGAGGCGCTGCGGATTTTTCCCAGACACAACTCGTTGAAGATGATGTCGTTGACCCGCTGGCGCTGATCCACTTCGGGTATGAGCACGTGCAGACCGCGCGCCTCCAGCCGTTGGCGGTAGAAGGGGGCCTCCATGGTGACACGGGTGCCCAGTAGGGCGATGGTCTCGATACCTTGACTACAGATGGCATCGGCCGTGGGGTCGGCGATGTGCAGCAGGGGTAGGCCCGCGGCCGCCTCGACCGCTTCCGCCAGGCGGTGCATGGTGTTGGTGCATATCAGCACCAGGTCGGCTCCGGCGCTATTTAAGGCCTTTGCGGCGATGGTCAGGTGGGCCTCGACGCCGGCCCAGTCATCGGCCCGCATGCAGGCTTCCACCTCTCCGAAATCCACCGAATAGAGCACGCATTTGGCTGAATGCAAGCCGCCCAGGCGTTTTTTGACGGTCTCATTGAGGATCCGGTAGTAGGTCAGGGTCGATTCCCAGCTCATCCCCCCGATCAATCCGATGGTCTTCATGCCCGACTCCTTTCAGCGGCGTTGATACCTTCTTTAGCATGGCTTCGTAGGAGGTAGTACGCTTGACACGCTGGACGCAATCTTTTTTTGACAGCCCCGAGGTGCGGGCGTACCATAAAGATAACAGTGTTCAACCCATCGGGTATGCTGCCCTCCCAGCGGCCCTCAACCGTTTCCGCTTGTCCAAGGAGGTTGTCATGTTGCAGGTCAAAGAGATCATGACCAGCGAAGTGCTCACCACCACGCCCACCATGGAGATCGCCGAAGCAGCCCATCTGTTATTGTCTAATCAGATCAATGGTCTGCCGGTGGTCGACGAGGAGGGCCGTCTGGTGGGCATCCTCTGTCGCAGCGACATCATCGCCCAGCAGAAAAAGCTACCCTTGCCGAGCCTCTTCACCTTTCTCGACGGTTTCATCACCCTCAGCTCCATGAAAGGCATCGAAAAAGAAGCCCGCAAAATCGCCGCCCTCACCGTGGCCGATGCCATGACCCGCAATCCCGTCAGCGTGGGTCCCGATTCCACCATCGAGACGGTGGCAGCCCTCATGGTGGACCGCAATTTTCACACCCTGCCGGTGGTGGTAGATGGCGCCGTGGTGGGGGTGGTTGGCCAGTCAGACGTGCTCAGTACGATTGCATCCGCATCGCGGGAGTAAGCTCTCTTTGCAGGTGCTGTCGGAAACCACAAAGCGAGGAGGTAAACCATGGCGCTTAAACGGATTGCCTGCTGCATCGATTTTTCGACCAATGCCGATGCGGCCTTTGACATGGCCGTTGCCTTGGCAAACAAGTTTAAAGCGCGCTTGTGGCTGTTGCATGTGTTGCCGCCAGCCATCAACCCCATGCTTACGGATACGGCTTGGGATGTCTCCCAAGCGTCGACGGCGGCTCTTCTCCCCCAACTGGAGACCCGCATGACGGAGTCCTACGGCAAGCGGGTGCCACCAGAGATCGAGCATGAGATCGTGGTCCTGGACGGCCACGTCTCCACCGAGATCCTGGCCTATTTGAACGAGAATGTGATGGATCTGGTGGTGATGGGTTCCTATGGGTTTACGGGCATGGGGCTGGTGGTTTTTGGCAGCGTGGCCAAACGGGTGTCCCACAAGGCGCCCTGTTCGGTGATGGTGGTGCGTCCGCCGGGTTAATCAGTGCCCATCCAGAAATGGCACCTCTCACCCGATTTCGGCGTTGGGCAACAGATTCAAATCCTCGAAATATAAACAATATTCCTCCGGTTTAAATCTGTTGCCCGCCTTGAACTCGGGCGAGATTCACCATTCCTGGATGGACACAGGAAGGATGACGGGGGGCGATTAGATCGCTGTGTCACCCCCGTAACACCTGTTCAAACAGGCCAGCGATATGGAATGGGTGGGACGTCAGGCGGGCGAGTTGGTGGCCGAGAACCTGCAAACTTCGATAGGGCAGGTCCGACCACCGCATTCCCTATGTGGAATCCTGGTTTTAACTCAGCCGCAGCTGCTATAAATTCGTCTTCGACTTTTTTCGACTGAAAGCAGCGCACAATAGCAAACCGGTGCCAAGGAGGAGCATCGTCGCCGGTTCGGGGACGGGCGATGGGGCTTGGCCGTTTCCATGCCTATGTATATTACCGGTCTGGGCCAAGTCGTCCATGGATGCCCAATCGTCAACAGCCTCCCGAAATCGGGCCCACCTTGGCGGTTCCCAGTTGCCGTGGGTCAAACCCGTCCTCCAGGATTGGAACCTGCCGAAAAACAGCGCTAAAAGCATCGCCGAGTCGATGGTAAAATCCGCATCGTCATCAGATAGGTGCCGATCATTGAGGTGGACCAGGAAAGTAGAGTCAAGCTGGATGTTCTCTATCCAAGGACCATCACCTTCCGAAAACGGTATCGCAGATGCGGTACCCAGAGAAAACAGCAGGGCGACCATACATATAAAAACTGCCAATAACTTTTCCTTCATTCTCCCCCCTCCCTCTTTACTCCGTTGCCATCGTGCTGCGAGGGGCCGACCTCTGCCCCTCATCCATCAACAATGAAAAGTCTTCCCGCGTAAATATGGAGAAAACACCCATCCTAAGGAGATGATGCCATCTCCCTGTTTCAGCAGATGAAGTGGTGGAAGCGGGTTCGGCGGCGGTAGTAGTGGAGTGAAAATTAAATGTGTATCAGTCGAGGTCGGAGAGAATACATTGCGCGGTTAGGTGCTACCGGCAGTCATGCAAAAAGCATACTTATGTTAAACAAAAAATCAAGATGTTATCATTACAATATCTTAGGACCGTTTTCGGATGGGCCGCTATCCAGCTATATGAAAAAAACATCATGATTTGTGGGGAATTATTTTCTTATTTACCTATACACCGACCTATTCTTGGCTGGTAGTGAAGACCCAGTATTTGACACAATTACGGCTATCCATTAGCCTCTGATCCATCGTTATTCAGGATGGTGGGTACTGATACCCAACTTCTTCCCCATCGGATAGCAAGGGAATCGTCGTTATATGCGTGTCAGATATCATGTGGTATTTCAGGTAAGACGCTTTCCGGAATGAAGATTCTCCTCATTTACCCCTATTTTCTCGAAGCACGCGTCCATCAAGAGGATATCCAGGCGGTTCCCATCGGGCTCTACACCATCGGCGCCCTCCTCAAGGCCAAAGGCTTTACGGTGGAGATCCTCAACTGGAGCCAGCTCCAGGCGGAGGACGAGGTGATCCGCGAGACCCTCATCGCCCGCGATCCAGACATCATCGGGTTTTCGGTCTTCAACGCCAACCGCTGGGGGGCCATCGAGATCGCCCGCACGGCCAAGGCCCTCAATCCCAAGGTGGTTACCGTCTTTGGCGGGGTGGGGGCCACCTTTCTCTGGAAGCAACTCCTTGGGGATGTTGACGCCCTGGACTACGTTGTCAGAGGTGAAGGGGAATACCCCTTTCTCCACCTGGTCCAGGCCTTCGCCAAGGGAAAACTGGCGCCTGCGGCCATCGACGGTCTATCCCATCGCAGTGTCGACGGCCCCGTGGCCAACCCCCGTGCGACGCCCATCAAGGACTTGGACCAACTGCCCAACCCGGCCCGCTACTTCGCCTATCAACACCTTGCTCTCACGCGCGGCTGTCCGGGCAAGTGCCGCTTCTGCGGTTCACCCCAGTTCTGGGGACGCCAGGTACGAAGTCACTCGGCGACCTATTTCGTGGACCAGCTCGAACTGCTCTACCGACGCGGAGTCTCATTTTTTTACGTGTCCGACGACACCTTTACCCTTGATAAGCTTAAGGTAATCGAGGTCTGCAAGGAGATCATCGCCCGGCGGCTGCCCATCCACTGGGCCGCCATCTCGCGGGTCAACCTGGTGGATGCCGAGATTCTGCGCTGGATGCGCCTGGCCGGTTGTCAGCAGATCAGTTACGGGGTGGAGCACGGCAACCCCGAGATTCGTCAAGCCCTGGGCAAGGAACTGCGCCACGCGGATATCCTCGATGCGTTTCGAACCACAACCGCCCACGGGATCATGGCCAGGGCATACTTCATCTACGGCGCCCCCGGCGAGACGGAGGCCACTATTCAGGACAGCATTGACCTGATGGACGAGATCAAACCCCTCGGTGCCATCTTTTATCTCTTAGCCCTTTTTCCCGGCACGGCCCTCTACAATGATCACTGCCGCCGCAGTGGCCATGACGACGCTTACTGGCGGCAGCGGGAAGAGGACATCCTTTTCTATCGGACCGATTCCGACCTGGACGAGGCCCAGGTGCTTGGTTTCGGCAAACGCCTGCGTGAGGCTTTCTGGCGGGGCCTGCCTGCGTATTGCGAGGCCCTTGAGCTCGTGGAGGATGCAGAATTGGCGCCCTTCCATGCCGATTTCCTCTCCCGCTTGGGCTTGACTTTCACCCATGGGGACTACGCCACCATGGACGCCATAGCGGGCAAGGCGCGCCTGGCGGAACGCCTTTTCCGGCGGGCCCTGGAATACTATCCCCACCAGCGCGCCTACCTGGGGCTGGGCATTCTGCTCCAGAAAAGGGGGCGCCATGAAGCGTGTCACGGCCTTCTCGGTGATGCAGTGGAAAGATACCCCCGAGCCAAAGAGCTCCACCTTTGTCTGGCGGTGTCCCTAATAAACCTGGGTCATTTCAATCAGGCCATAGAGGTCCTCACGCCCTTCCAAGAAGATCCCCAGGCAGCCGCCTACCTGAACCACTGCCGCAATTCGTAAGCCTCTAGCTTCAGCAGCTGAATGCCGGCAGCTTCCCCACGCCTCCTGATGCTAATTATTATTCTGATTAATAGAATGAATTCAGTAAAGTGAGCTTAGGTCTGGCTATTGTAACATCCAACAGTGTCGACGTTGCCGACATTTCGTATCAGATCTCAAGTTTTCTACAAAAACTGGCGATAGGGAAGGCATCAGCGTCTGAAACAAAAGGTCCTTAATTGTTGATGCAGCCCACTAAAAAACCAATCTCTGGAATCAAAGCGGGCGTAAAGACCTGCCTGCCGCACCGTTTTCACCATCGCGTGGCGGTCTGTGTGAGCACATGGGTGGGCGTCTGCCTGATGGGTGCCTTTCTCTGGACACATCAAGCCGATTTTCTTGGGAGCACTTTAGAGCCCTGGTGGCAGGCCCTGATTGGCGTCGGCATTGTGGCTTCAACCTATTTGCTAGTGGCATGGCGTCTGCGGTCTTTGGAACCCCTTCGCAATGCCCTGCAGCAGGCCGCCAGAGGGAATCTGGAGTGCCGCGTTCCAGTCGATCAGGCCCCAACTACCCCTTTCGGCCACCACTTCAACCAGTGCATGAACCAGCTCTCCGAGGCCCGTGCCCAGTTGGAGGCTGAAGTCCGTGAACGCCGTCGTACGGAAGCCGCCCTGCGGGAGAACAAGCAACTTTTCGACGCATTCATGCGCTACCTACCGGCCTTGGCTTATATGAAAGATGAGCACGGCCGCTATCTCTATTTCAACGCCGCCTGCCAGACTTTCTTTAACCAGAGCCCCATGGAGCGCATCGGCAAAACCGACCACGATCTCTGGAGCGAGGACATCGCCGTCGAACTGGAACGCAACGATCAGCGCGTCCTGATCGAAGGCGAGGCGCTCAACACGGTCGAGATGGTCTCTCTGGATAATGAAGTTCGTTATTATCGTGTCTCCAAGTTCCCCATCCTGCGCCACGACAAAACGCCTCTTCTGGCCGGCATCGCTTTTGACATCACTGACAAGATCCAGGCCGAGAATGCCTGTTCCCAGCTTGAAGCTCAACTGATGCAATCTCAAAAGATGGAGGCCATTGGCACCCTGGCCGGCGGCATCGCCCACGACTTCAACAATATCCTGTCCGGTATTATGGGCTATGTGGAGTTGGCCCAATTGAGCCTGGATCCCGGGGAGGCAGCCCATAACCGCTTGGAACAGGTGCTCAAAGGCACCAACCGCGCCAAGGAACTGGTGCGCCAGATTCTCACATTCAGCCGTAAAGATGCGCCCCTTAAAAAACGCCTCGAGCTCACCGGTGTGGTCGAAGAGGCCCTCAAGCTGTTGCGCGCCACCCTTCCCACTAGCATTAGAATTCAATTCGATATGGCTACGCGGAACAATATTATTCTCGGCGATCCCACCCAGATCCACCAGGTGGTGATGAATCTATGCGCAAATGCAGCCCACGCCATGGAGGCTGAGGGGGGCGAACTACGCATCAGCCTGGATAATGTCTCCGTCGATAGTGAAATGATAGGGCTGGCTATACCGGTCAGTGGAGAGATGGTGCGCCTGCGGGTGACCGATACCGGCCATGGGATGGATGTGGAGGTCCTCAAGCGGATTTTTGATCCATTTTACACCACCAAGGAAACCGGTCGTGGAACCGGCATGGGATTGGCTGTGGTGCATGGTATCGTCAAGAATCACGGTGGGACCATAGCCGTGACCAGCGAAGTGGGTGGTGGGGCCTGCTTTGACGTGCGCTTTCCCATCGTCAACCTGCCCATGGCAATGGATGACGGCGCAAAGACAGATCTACCCCGTGGGTCGGAGTCGATTCTGTTTGTGGATGACGAGATCTTTCTCGCCGATCTGGGCAAGGACATGCTTAAGCAGATGGGTTATAAGGTGGACGCCCGCTCCAGTTCAGTGGAGGCGTTGGCCGCCCTGCACGCCAACAAAGGGCGCTACGATCTTCTTATCACCGATATGACCATGCCCGATCTTACCGGGGATGAACTGGCCACCCGGGCCCTCAAACTCTATCCCGATTTGCCGGTGATCATCTGCACTGGCTACAGTGAGCGCATCGACAAGGAGCGGGCCGCCCTCATCGGCGCACGCGAACTCCTGCTCAAACCGCTCTCCATTCATAAGCTGGCCACCACCGTGCGACGGGTGCTGGATCTTATCAGCCCCGCAGGCATCCAGGTGGCCAGCTAAATTCTGACGGACATCATAGCCGCTTTATTCTCTGTTCTGAGTATCGAAGAAATCAGTGATGGGCGCAGCCGCCGTTTTCACCAATCTGTACGTGCCCCCACAGGTCATATCCACGGTGAAGGCCGTCAGTTGATCGGCTTTGAAGCGCGCCAGGTTGTGGGCCACATTACCCTCCTCGGCGCGGTATGCGGTGACCTTCTCGGCGGCAAGTTTGCGCAGGGCGCCGCCGCCGATGCCACCCACCACAACGGCACCCACTGTGGTGTTGCCCAGGGCTGCCAGGGGTTGGCAATGGCCGTGTTCGTGGTCCTGATCCGGATTCTGCTGAACCTTGAAGCTGTCGTTCTCACTGTCCACGATGACAAAAAAAGCGGCCGAGCCGAAGTGGCTGTATACGGGCGAATCCAGTCCCAGGTCCTGCATGGTTGGAAAAGCGATTTTCATGGTGTGTCCTTTGATTAATAGGGTTAGGGGAGCGAAGTCAATGCCGTGGTACAGGGCTGTGTCCTTAGGGTGGTGCCACAACAAATCCATCCATTATAAGACCGTTGATACGGAATGCAAGCATCCTCCTGCAGTCGCGCCGTAGGGACTATTGAAGTCCCCGGTGACATATGCTATACTAAATTATTATTAATTATTTTCTATTATTTCAGCGTGTAATGGTGCTTGAAAGGCTTTGGCCCAGCTTGCTCCTACCCATATCCAACAGCCACCCACTACCAACCTTTTCCGTCTATGGGATCCACTCTCGATTGACAATTCTCACCCCCCTGCCGTTTGGCCCTTTGGGTCGCTTTGAAAAGGTGATTGCCGCTATGCTTAAGGGCCTTCATCTCGATAGAACCGTAAGTCTGGAGCGGCAGGTGCTTCCCATTGACGCTAGTTCAGATTCGGAGATTCCATGAACCCCAGCACTGTTAAGAAGCTATTTGTTCTAGACACCAACGTCATCCTGCATGACAGCTCCTGTATTCACCAGTTCGATGAACACGATATCTCCATCCCCATAACCGTCATCGAGGAGTTGGATCGTTTCAAAAAGGGCAAGGAGATCCTCAATTGCAATGCCAGGGAGTTCGTACGCGCCTTGGATACCCTCTCGAGCGCCTCGATTTTCAATGGCGGGATGCCTCTGGGGGAGGGCAAGGGGGCGATCTCGGTCTGTCTGGAGTCGGCGCCGGATCCCAAGGTGGCAGCCAATTTCGGAATGGAAAAGCCCGACCATAGAATTTTAAATGCCGCCTACCACCTGGCCCAGGAGCGCGGTTTCGACCGGGTCGTGATGGTCACCAAGGACGTCAATCTGCGCATGAAAGCGAAGGCCTTGGGGCTTTTGGCTGAAGATTACACCACCGACCACGTCAAGGATGTCGGCGGGCTATACACCGGTGCCCGTCTCTTGGAGGACAGCCCTGGCGAGGCCATCAGCCGGCTATACGAGACGCCTTATGAGATCGGTCTGGATGAGATAGAACTGCCCGAAGACCTCCTGCCCAACGAGTATCTTATCCTGCGCAACGGCAGTAAATCGGTGCTGGGGGTTTTCGATCCTGCCCTGGATCGGTTGCGGCGGGTGGAGCACCGCGCCTGCTGCCAGATCCGGCCGCGTAACGCCGAGCAGACCTTTGCCCTGGATGCCCTCATGAACCGCGACATTCCCCTGGTGACTCTCACCGGCAAGGCTGGCACTGGTAAAACCCTCCTGGCTCTGGCCGCAGCCCTGGAGAGCAAGCGTTACTATCGTCAGATCTTTATCGCCCGTCCGGTGGTGCCCCTCAGCAACAAAGACATCGGCTATCTGCCGGGGGATATCAAGTCAAAGCTCGATCCCTATATGCAGCCCCTTTTCGACAACCTCTCCGTCATCCAGAACCAGGTATCCCAGAAGAGCGCCAACGGATCCAGATTCCTGATCAAAGACCTGCTAGAGGAGGAGAAGATCGTTATTACACCCCTCTCCTACATCCGTGGGCGCAGCATCGTGAAAGTCTTCTTCATCGTCGACGAGGCCCAGAACCTGACCCCCCACGAGGTGAAAACCATCATCACCCGTGCCGGAGAGGGCACCAAGATCGTCTTCACCGGCGATATCTTCCAGATCGATCATCCCTACCTGGACAGCCAGTCCAACGGCCTCAGCTATCTCATCGAGAAGATGAAGGGCCAGAACCTCTTCACCCACATCAATCTGGAGAAAGGCGAGCGCTCGGAGTTGTCGGATATGGCGATCTCATTATTGTGATTCATGAAATCGTTGATTTGTTGATTCGGTAAATCGGGTGGGTGGGTGCGTCTGTTCCAGTCATGATCGTCAGGGTGTAGATAGATGGCTTACGCCTTCTCTGCCCCCGCCAGGCCTATTGCCGGAGCCACGCTCTGCATGCCAGCGATGGTATCTTTGATGAGATCGGCGACGGGCATGCCCAGGCGCTCGGCGCCCTTCTCTATGATGCCGCGGTCCACCTTGGCGGCGAAGCGTTTATCCTTCCACTTCTTCTTCACCGATTTGACCTTGAGGTCCATGACGCTGCGGCTCGGTCGTACCAAAGCGGTAGTGGTCACTAGGCCGGTCAGCTCGTCCACGGCGTAGAGCACCTTTTCGAGGTCGCTGAGGGGCTCCACCGCACTGCAGATCCCCCATCCATGACTGACCACAGCGCGGATATAGTCCTCGGGCCAGTTATTCTCCCGGAGAATTTCGGCCGATTTGGTGCAGTGCTGCTCGGGGAACTGCTCGTAGTCCAGGTCGTGGACCAGGCCGATGATGCCCCACATCTCCTCGTCGGCGCCGTGCTTGCGGGCGAAGTGGCGCATGACGCCCTCCACCGCCAGGGCATGCTTGATCAGGCTCTCGCTCTGATTGTAGCGCGTCAAAAGGGCGTAGGCTTCTTCTCTTGTGGGGGGGCGCTTCTCCATGAGCATTCCTTTTGGGTGTCAATGCGGTGCGGCGTCTGACCACTTGAGGGCGTGCTTGGGCGCGGCTTTGTCTTTTACATCGGCTTCAGTGTAACGCGCCTGGATAGCGCGGATCACGTCCAGGCGTGAGAAGAAGATCTCCACGATCTCAGGGTCGAAACGGCTGCCGGTCTCTTTTTCGATGTAGTCGAATATACGCTCCTCGGACCAGGGTTCCTTGTAGCTGCGATTGGAGCACAAGGCGTCGTAGACATCGGCCAGGGAAACGATGCGGCCGAAAAGGGGGATCTCCTCCGCCTTTTTGCCGGTGGCGCACCCATCGGGACCCACGTGGGCAGCCAGGGGCTCGCCGCTGTGGACATCAATGTGGCCGGGATAGCCGGTGCCGTCCCAGCGCTCGTGGTGGTTGAGGGCAACGATGCCGGCGGCCTCGTCAAAGTCCGAGCGGCGATCGAGGAAGAGCTGCGCCCCATGGAGGGTGTGCAACTTCATGGTAGCGTATTCCTGCCGATCAAGGCGTTCAGGCTTTTTAAGGATGAGATCTGAGGTGGCGATCTTGCCCACGTCGTGGAGCATGGCCGCCATGCGCAGAACGTCACGTACCTTGTCGATCTCTTTGAGGTCCATATTGCGTCTGAGGGCCCACTGCTCGTAGATCTCCACGGCAAAACCGGCCACCCGGTTGACATGTGCGCCGGTCTCCATGGGGTCCCGCATCTCCGCCATGCGGATCATGCGCAGGATCATGGCGCGCGTCATCTGGGCTCGCTCCAGGGCCACCGACGCGATGCTGGCAAAATGGAACATGATGGTCTCGTCAGTGCCCGAGAAAGGCTGGATCTGTTTCTGGCTATCCTGGGCGTTGATGATCTGGAGGATGCCGAGGATCTCGTCGGCGGCGTTTTTGAGGGGTACGGTGAGGATGGAAACCGTTTTGTAGCCCGAGGCTTCGTCAAACCCCTTGCTGAACTGGTAGGGCAGGCTGGGATCGAGGAGGTAAACGTCGGCGATGTTGAGGGCCTTGCCGGTAGCCGCCACGTAACCGGCGATGCTGTTTTCATCTATGGGCATGCTGAAGGTGGAGTAGATCAGTTTCTGCCCCTTGGGCAACCGCCGCTGGAGGGTCTGATTCTGGGTATAGGTGAAGTGCAGGGCCTCATTATCGCGGATGTAAATTGAGCCAGCATCAGCGTTTACGAACTGCCGGGCTTCGGTGAGGATCCGCTCCATGAGGATGTCCAGGTCGTGGACCTGGTTGAGTTCGATCCCCAGGCGGGTCAGGCTTTCAAGCTTCTGTGTATCGTTCAGCATCTTGTTTCTTGATGTGTCAGGCAAATCGTTGGCCGCGCGGGGCTGGGACGGCTGAACGCTGATTATCGTCATGGGCGCTGGTGGCACCCCTATGATTGTATGCACTAGGTGCCCGGAATCATTTTGTGGACGACCATCAATCTAACGGTCCTCGGAAGGATCGTCAACAGAAAACCCGGTGCATTTCGACCTGATATTCTAAGGGTTATTATCGGTAATTATAGGTAATGATGAGTATTTATGAGCCAAAATATTTGACATGCTTGCTATATTGAGTTGATAAAAGAACCGATACGGGGTCAATCCAACCTTATCTTCATCGATGGCCCCCATCCCATGGATCTCCTTGCTTTTCAAATTGGATTCGGAAGAGACGGTGCGGAATGCGGCGAAGCGGTGCGGGCGATGGTGGGGACGGGGCGGTCATCCGCCACAAGCAGAATGTTCTTCCAAAAGGGTTCGCGACCCTTCCCTGCCGTGGCCACCGGCCCCTACGGGTCGGCGTACTGGGGATCATCATTCTTACTTTTCTCACCCTCACCCCTTTTTGCGCCTGGGGTGAGCGGATCTTTTTCGCGGGCTACAAAGGCGGCTTTTACATTCGCTCCGAGGAGGATGGCGGTATGGCCCTGCGTCTGGGGGGGGGCTTCCAGACCGACTACCGCTATTACCTGGAGGAGGAGCGCAACGACAACCGTTTCGACGTCCGGCGGGCACGCCTGCGTTTCAACGGTGATCTGACCCGTTGGGTGCGCTACGGCCTGGAGTACGAGTTCCAGGGTAATGAGACTAGCAACCTGGTGAATGCTTACGCCGAGGGCGGCAAGGTCCCGGCCAGCCTCCGCATGGGGCAATTCAAGGAGCCCTTCAGCCTGGAGTGGCAGACCCGCGACAAGGGACTCTATTTTGCCGAACGATCATACACATACTCCCTGGGGCCCCAACGCGACATCGGCCTGATGCTCCACGGCTCCGTTTTGGACGAGCGCTGCATCTACGCTCTGGGGGTCTTCAATGGCAATGGAGAAGATGGAAGCACCCGGGGCACCGAAAGCGATAACCCCGAAGCGGCGGCCCGTGTGGTGCTGGCGCCTTTCAAAGATGGTGGCTCGGGCTGGCTTCAGAACCTGCACCTGGGCGGTTCGGCCACCTATGCCGACATCGACACTGTCAATCTCAGCCTCAGCGTTAAAAGTCCGGGCATGGCCGGTAGCAGCCGGGCCCTCTACAAACTCAGTCACGACACCAAATTCGGGGTCCTCCAGGATGTGGGCGGGCGCTGGCGCCTGGGCATCGAAGCTTTTTGGAGCCATGGCCCGGTGGCCCTCTCGGGGGAGTACGTGCATCTGCGCTACACCGGGCTAAAGCCCGCTGGTGAGTCGGCCCAGGACGCCGACTTCAGTGCCGGGTACCTGAGCGCCATGTGGGCCATCACCGGGGAGTCCTTCATTCTTTCGAGGGGGGTGATGCAGCCCCTTTACCCGGATCGTTTTTTTGATCCCGAAGCGGGCACCTGGGGCGCCGTTGTGCTGGGCATTCGGGCCGCCCACTTCGAGGGCGACGAGGACTGGATCTCCCCCGGCGCCTATGTGTCGGTTCGCGAGGCAGATACCTACACCCTGGCTGTAAATTGGCTCCTGTTTCCCATGTATCGTCTGGTACTGGATCTAAGTCACACCGATATGTCCGATAAAATCCGTGTGCGGGTGCGCCAGGATGGAACGGTAGACTATGTGGATAGGGAGAATGTGGTGACCCTGAGAATGAGTCTGGATTTTTAATAGTACCCATTCATAAACGGTACCTCTCACCCGACTTGACCGCGGGCGAGATGAACCATCTCTGGATGGGCACTTGCTGGTACCCCGCGCACAAACAACGTGGCAATTTCTGAATGAAAACTGAGAAGAAGGAGGAAGTATGCGCTTACGAAAGATGATGATCTGGTCAGGATTGATCTTGTGTCTGGTGGCGACGGCGGCCTGGGGCGCCTATCACCATGAGGGTGAGCAGGATGCGGCCAAATTTTTAGAGGTCTATCCGGATAAGGCCGGCAGCAAGCTCGATCATTGCGCCCTTTGCCACACCGGGGGCAGCTATCACGATGATTACAAAGATCGCGATGTGGTTCTGGGCAGTTGCC
This sequence comes from Desulfobacteraceae bacterium, assembly GCA_050291585.1. GTDB lineage: Bacteria > Desulfobacterota > Desulfobacteria > Desulfobacterales > Desulfosarcinaceae > JASJCL01. The sequence goes on along the minus strand of JBNKKA010000004.1, from coordinate 51,674 downwards.
AGTGGTGTCACTATAAATATGGCTACGATGAGAGCGGCAACATTGTTGACACCCTCAACCCATATGGACTGGCCTACCTGACGGCCGGGCGCGACGCTGAGGCCATCACTGCCATCGACTCTCTGGACAGCGACGCGGACGGTTACACCAACGCGGTTGAGATCGCCGCCAACCGCTTCCCGGGCAATGACGCCGATGACCCCTCCAAGACCGTAGCCCCGGCCCACGTGTATACCAAGGCCCAGCTTCAGGCCCTGGGGACGCATACCCAGTTTATGCTGATGAATACCTCCCGCTCGGGGGATTTTTATGCCCAGTACACGGGTGTGCCTTTAAAGACCCTGCTGGACGATGCTGGGGTCCAGGACACGGCTACCGGCATCACGGTGTATGCCCCGGACGGATGGTCCCAATACCATCCCCTGGAGGAGACCGCAAACTCTGACGATGGCGACGTTTTCTACCACGTTTATGGGAACATGGCCGGGCAGGATTACCAGTATCCAACGGCAACCTACTACTATGACACCCAGGCTGACGAAGCGGTTACCCCCGATGTGGGCTGGTGTGACTACAGCGCTCCCTCCACCACAGGGCGCAGTCATGGATCCACCATAGCGGTGGATGGGGGGCTTAAAGCGATCCTGGCCTATGCCCGCGAAGGCGCGCCCCTCGAGCCTGGTGTGCTCACAGACGAGAACAAGCTGGATGGCGAGGGTCCCTTTCGGCTGGTGGTACCCCAGAAGACGGTGGGCGCCCCCGACCAGTCTTCCAAATCCGACGACCAGAACGTGCTCTGGCCCTATAACCACGACTGGGACCACAATGCCGGTTCGTGCAGTCGCAGCGCCACCATCATCCGGGTGGAACCCCTGCCTGCAGGCACCACCGATATCGACATCCTAGAGGCGGGTTGGAATTACGTCGATCAAGAGATGGTTGTGGTTTACGGAGCCATTGACAACCCCAACGTGGACGGCGGCGGAAACCCCATCGATGACGATGGGGATAGTTCATCTGGAAGTGGTGGCTGTTTCCTCAAGGCGCTGCTGGGACAATAAGTATCGAACGCTTATCCGAGCGTGCGGGGTTTCGGCCCCTGCGCTCGGTTGCTTTCTGAAGCTGGTGTCGATCAAGAAATAGTGACTATCGTCCGAGTTCAAGGCGGGTAGGAGGTACCATTTTGGGTTGGCATTCCTTATACGGTTTCTCTATGGTTTTCGTCTGTTTTAATCCGCACAGGTCTGTTTGGCAGCGTGTTCAGGAAAAAGTTGACACATACTGACGGCATGAGTAAATTCTATGGCCAGCACGTCAACCCCAAGGCCGAAGGATGCCTATGATGAAGCGCTTGCTGACCACCAAGGAGGTGGCCCAGTTCCTGGATGTTAATGAGAAAATGATCTATGCCCTGGTGGCCGACAAGGGGTTGCCAGCCTCCAAGATCACAGGCAAATGGCTCTTCCCCACCCACCTGGTTCAGCAGTGGGTGGAGACCCACACGATCAATTATCCGGAAAACGGTCAGCTTCTGCCACCCTACGCGGGCCTCCTCATCCTCGCGGGCAGTAACGATCCCCTCCTGGAACGCACCATAAGCCTGTTCAACGATCAGAACGCTGATCAGGTGGCCGTCTTCGGCAACCTCGGTAGCATGGGCGGATTGCGCGCCCTGCGCCAGGGGCGCTGCCACATGGCAGCCTGCCACCTGCTCCAAGACAACGAGGCGGAGTATAACTTTGACTATGCCACCCGGGAGTTCGAGCAGATGCCCGTGGTGGTGAATTTTTGCCGTCGGGAGCAGGGGCTTCTGCTGGCGCCGGGCAATCCCAAAGGGATACGGGGGATTGAAGATCTGGCCCGCAAGGGGATCCGCATCGTCAACCGCTCTCTGTCCACCGGCACGCGCCTGCTCTTGGATCGTGAATTGAAAAAGGCCGGGGTAAAGGCGGAGAAGCTTAAGGGATATGAGGTCGAAGTGCCCCGCCACCTGGACGTGGGCCTTGAAGTGTTGTCGGGGCGCGTTCACGCGGGCCCTGGCATACGGCCGGTGGCATCCCTTCTGGGACTCGATTTTCTGCCCATCCGCTGGGAACGCTATGACTTCTTGATCTCCAAGGATCGCTTCTTCGACCAGGGGGTCCAGGCCTTCCTGGCCCTGCTGCACAACGCCGAGTTCCGCCAGATAGCGGACGCCCACAAGGGGTACGCGGTGAACGACAGCGGGCAGATGTTATTCCCCTATCAAGAGACGAATAATGGCAATGCTGAATAGTTATATTTCTGTGGATTAACAATCAATTGTTAAGGAGGAAGGATGAAACGGAAACAATTTTATTTGGGATGTGGCGTCCTGTTATTGATTGGCCTGCTAGCCCTGCCCGGCACTGTCCTGGCTGCCGGCGAGACCCTGGTGATGGCCACCACGACCAGCACCGACAACACCGGCCTGCTCGACTACCTGGCGCCCCATTTCACCAAGGCCACGGGTATCGAGCTGCGCTGGACGGCCGTGGGCACAGGTAAGGCCCTAAAACTGGGTGAGAACTGTGACGTGGATGTGCTTCTGGTGCATGCTCCTGGCGCCGAGATGGCCTATGTTAAGGCCGGACATGGGGTGGATCGACGCGAGGTGATGTTCAACGACTTCGTCATCATCGGCCCCAAGGCCGATCCCGCCGGCGTCAAAGGCATGAGCGTCAGTGATGCCCTGGCCGCCATTGAGGCCAAAGCAGCTGTCTTCGCCAGCCGCGGGGATAACTCAGGTACCCATAAAAAAGAGCTCAGTCTGTGGAAAGCGGCCGGCAAGGCTGCGCCGGACAAGGCCAAGTGGTACGTCCAGACCGGCCAGGGAATGCTGGCGACCATCAACGTCGCCGCAGAGCGCGGGGGCTACACCATGACCGACCGGGGTACCTACATTAAATATGAGGACACCCAGGGCGGCAACCCGCCCCTCAAGATCCTGGTGGAGGGTGATGCGGTCCTTAAAAACCAGTACAGCGTGCTGGCCATCAATCCCAAGAAATGTGAAAAGGCCCAGTATGCGCTGGCCCAGAAATTTTCCGACTGGCTCGCCGGAGCCGAGGCCCAGAAGCTGATCGGCGATTTCAAACTCCTGGGCAAGCAGTTGTTCACACCCAACGCGAAATAGCTAAGTAGGCTTTGCCTGCAGGCCCGGGGGGCGGATATCCCCCCTGGGTTTCTATTTTGTTCTCACCAAATAGCGGTCTATGGGTTGGATGCGCTGAAGCCATGGCAAACTGATGAGCTACATTTTAGAAGGCGTCCTCACCGCCTTTCGCCTCCTCTGGCAGGGCGATCCCCAGACCCTCTCCGCCATCGGAGCCACCCTTACAGTCTCCACCTACTCCATGGTGGCCAGTCTGCTCCTGGGCGTCCCCCTGGGATTTGTGCTGGGCTATACCGACTTCACCGGCAAACGCCAGGTACGCTTGGTGGTGGACACCCTCCTGGCTCTGCCCACGGTCTTCATCGGCCTCGTGATTTACGCCTTTATCTCCTATCGCGGTCCTCTGGGGGGTATGGGTCTGCTCTTCACCCTGCCGGGTATCGCCATCGGCCAGACCCTTCTGGCCTTGCCCATCGTCATCGCCCTAAGCGCCACGGCTGTGGAGAGTATGGACCCCCACCTGCGGCCCACCCTCATCTCCCTGGGAGCCAATCGCCGTCAGCTCCTCTTGACCAGCCTCTGGGAGGGCCGTCACGGAATTCTGGCCGCGGCATTGACCGCCTACGGCCGGGTTATGACCGAGGTGGGTATCTCCATGATGGTGGGGGGCAACATCAAGTGGCAGACACGCACTATCACCACGGCCATCGCCCTGGAGACCAACAAAGGTCTCTTCGGCATGGGCATCGCCTTGGGGCTGGTCCTCCTGGCCATCGCCTTTGGCGTCAATTTGAGTGTCTCTTTTCTGCGGCGGCGCTAGGGCGGCCATGAGCGAAACCATCTACCAACTCAAAGGCATCACTCAGCGCTACGCCGGCAAGACCGTCCTCTCTCTGCCTGAGCTGACCCTGGATGGCCCCGCCATCGTGGGCTTGATCGGCCCCAACGGCAGCGGCAAGAGCACCCTCATGCGGCTGCTGGGTTTTCTCGAAGCACCCGCCACCGGCGAGGTGCACTATCGCGGGCGGGTGGCGCGCCCTTTCGATGCAGGCATCCGTTTTCAGGTCACCATGCTGCCCCAGGAACCCTTTCTCATGCACCGCAGTGTGGCCGCTAACATCGCATACGGCCTCAAGCTGCGCGGTGGAGACGGTGATCTGGAGGAATCCATCGGTGCGGCCCTGGAGCAGGTGGGCCTGGACCCCGGCGATTTCGCCAGGCGCCAGTGGAACCAGCTCTCCGGCGGGGAGGCCCAGCGGGTGGCCCTGGCGGCGCGCCTGGCCCTGCGCCCGCGGGTGCTCCTCATGGACGAACCCACCGCCCGGGTGGACGAGGCCAGCAGCCAGCAGATCCAGGCGGCGGCCCTGGAGGCCCGCCGGGAGCGGGACACCACCCTGGTCATCGCCAGCCACGATTGGGAGTGGCTCTACACCATCTGTGACACAATCCTCTTCCTCTTCAGGGGGCAATTGATCGGCGACGCAAAGGGCAACCTGATTTGTGGCCCCTGGGAAACTGACAGCCATGGCCACTATCGTCGCCGCCTCAACGGTGGTCAGTCCTTCTACGTGCCGCCCCCTGCCGCCCCAGAGGCGGTCGCCTTTCTGGCCCCCGAGTCCGTCAGCCTCAGCCTCGACGAGACCCCCTTCCCCGGGCACACGGCCCTGAGGGGCATCCTCACCCGCCTGGCCCTGGAGCCCAATCACCAGCAGGTGACCGCCACCGTCATGGTGGGTAGCCACGCCTTCAGCGCCCGCCTACCTGTGAGCGCCATCGTCGAGCAGCAGCTCCATCCCGGTCGCAGCGTGACCCTCCACTACACGCCCGAGATGATCCGTTGGATCGGGACCCATGGTTCCGATGGTGGATGACCGCAGGCACCAAGCACTGAAACGTCCGATTTGCCGTCTTTTGCCAATAGGGGAATAACCATTCGGTGTCTTCGCGACTACCACAATGTGGTACTTAGTATATAAATTTATAGTGTTTATGCGCTGGGCTGCTTATCAAGTTGGAGCAGATACGCTACCTTGAGGTTGAGATCACTCAGGCGTCTGAAATATTGAAATCCAAAAAGGGGAAAATAAACTGCCGCATTTTCCTCTTTTCGCACCTAATACGCCAATATGGGGAAAATAGTGCTTTCTATTATTCGTTTTCTGTGAATAGTTGGAAAAAGAAAGAAATTCCTGCAAAAGACACTGGTAAATCTATTACTCGTTTTATCTCAGCAGCAAATCAAATATCAAGTACAACTCCGACCACAAATTAGGAAGCCAAGGATTTCACATTAAAAGTACTTGACAGTCTCTGTCATAAAACCCCAACTATGTGGCAAATTATTTATGATCCTTTACTGTCCAGCGCTTACTTCAGGACCAGGGAGAAAAAAGGAATAAAACATGTGGATCTGAAAAATATTGATTTTCAATGTCATAATCCAATGCTTGTTCTTAATATCAATGAAACCGGTCAAGGAGATATTTCTAACAAAATAATGCCTTATCATCGCGACATAAACAGGGATTTCATAAAAAATGCATTATTAAAAACACCTTTTATAAAAAAAGCGCCTAAAGAAGTCTTAGATCATCGCTCAACGTACCCTGAAACCAACCAATGCATAGAATAATAATACAATCAAGCCTATACGGGAAGCAAGCATTGATCTAATATTGTCGAGCTCGATTCATCCGCTCTTGCCTTATCTTATCTTAGGGCGAGTTCTGAAAAAACGGTTCAGTTTAGGCATAAATGAATTGACGTTAAAAAGATGACATAATAAGGCTTTTGCAGCGGAGCGCAAAAAGCGCACGCCCGCTGAAAAGCAACGTTCAAAGGATAATAAAATGAAAAAATTACTAACGGTATTATTCATGGTTGCAATCGCTGGTTGTGCATCCATGAATACTCCGTCATCAAGTCTTATTGATACTGTTCCAGTTGTTAGGGTTGGTGAAATAGGTAACGTGCACGATGAACACATCGTATTTATCCCAGCAAATACAGAATTTCCAATCGAATTTTCTGTAAAAGGCTCAGTCTTTAATCATAATGTTTCTTCAAAACTCATGGTCAGCTTTAAGCATGATATGTATTTGTACAAATACTGGGCAAGCTTGGACGGTAAGAAATGGACGAATTCTCATAAGCTAATGAGCGTAGAGCCATCCGGCGGTTTTAATAATGAAGGTGGAAAAGTTGAAGTAAAATTAAATCTTGTGGAGTAGTTAATTGATATTCGAACATAACAAGGCAAATTCACACGGACGGCAAAAAGCGCCGATCCTTCGTCGCTCTGCTTTTTTGCCTCCGGTGATTTGCGGCGTTAGGTGAAAAAAGAGAGGATTCAACACAAATGAATAAACAAAGAATACTAGCTTTAGAAGACCAGCTTAAAACTGCCATGGTGAATTCAGATACTGAGGTTCTTAATCAACTTATAGATGATGATCTCATCTTTACAAATCACTTTGGTCAAATCATGTCCAAAAATGATGACCTTGAAGCTCACCGATCAGGGTTTGTTAAAATTAAGTCAATTGAACAGTCAGAATGCCAGATAAAGTCTAACGAAAATTTTGCAATTGTATCAGTTCTATCTCACATTCATGGTGAAATCGGAGGTGAGGAATCAAATGTGGCTCTTCGTTTTACACGCATATGGCAAAAGAATAGAAATGATGAATGGCAAGTTATAGCCGCGCATTCAACATTTGTTGGACAGGCTTGAATATCATACACCTAACAATGCAAATTAACGCGGACCCTTTTTGTCGCTGCGCTCTAAAAATGTCCGGTTATTTGCGACGTCATAGCAGAGGGTGTGCCATAAAATACTTGAAGAGATTTTAGCTTATAAAGCCATTTAATATCGTTTATTAAGATATTTATCGTTGTATTGGTATTTCACTTCATTGCTGTAGCTTTAGGTTTATAAAAAGAATTGATTGGATCATCAGTTGCATTTGTGCTATTTTTTTATGCGTGTTTATTGAGATATTTCGAATGGAATGCTTTTAACAAAATATTGCTTGTTGGGGTGACAATAATTGCATTTTTACTATCCACATATTTCGGCTACAATCATTACAATACAAACTTAAAACTCACTATTTTGCATGTTGCTACAATGCTTCTTGCAACATACTCAATATATCGATTTATGACACGTAAATCAGAAAAATAAATGTAATATAACCACGCTGCTTGTTGAGACTCTCAAAAAGCAGCACGTCCCACACCAGCACGTTATCTGGCACCTACAAATATTGAACGAAGGTTATGGCAATGAAGAATGTATTGGTTATTTCCGGAAGCCCTCGCCCTCAAGGCAACACATATAAAATTACAAAACTCATTGAAGAAAAGATTAAGGCTATAGATGAGATTGGGTTTGAGTATTTGTCACTGAAAAGATTAAACCTACAATTTTGTCGAGGTTGTTTGGTGTGCATGAAAAAAGGTGAAGATAAATGTCCCTGTAGGGATGACTCGATTGAATTAAGGGACAAAATGCTGTCTGCTGACGGTATTATATTCATTTCCCCAGTATATGTGCACACGGTTTCTGCTCTGATGAAGAATTTCTATGACCGTTTTGCTTATATGTGTCACCAACCGAGGTTTCGCAACAAAGCAGCCATGTTTGTCGTAACAACTGAACTCACCGGTGGTCAAGAGACTCTGGAATACATGCATTTTCCTGCATTTACCTGGGGGTTTAAGATGGGCCCCTCTATCGAGGTAGTTTATCCGGGATTTAAAAACGGCGGTAAATACAGAAAGAAAACACTGAATAAAATCACTAAGGGTGCCAGGGATTTCCATTCGGCACTGATCTCGGTTGATAGAAAACCCTTATTTAGAGAGCTGGCATTCTTCAATCTTATGAAACGCAAAGTCACACTGCATAAGGATTATCTGCCCGCAGATTATGACTATTGGCAAAAACAAGGATGGATTGATCGAGATTTTTACTCAGAAAATACGATCCCCGTATTAAAGAGCATTATTGCCAAAACTCTGGTTAAAAGAAAAGCCAATAAATTGATCAAATCTGGTGGATTGAATGTTGAATTTGATCAAGGGGCTTCACATGAGTCAAAGCAGATAATTGAATGAGTGAGGATAAGGCATAGTTTTATGTTGTCTCGGCAACCACGGCAACCCGAAATTCTGGCGCTATCATCCCGAACCGATCAATAAATTCGAAAATTTCCTGATGTGGTTTGCCGTTGTTGCCATGAAATTTTTCATCTTTCCCTTGGCGGTACTAGGATACGGCATTATTTTTGTTTCAATCCATTTCGCCATATATGGATTGATATCCTTGATAGGTCTTATTGGAGTAGCTTTCGCAACCCTCCTGAGCAGCATTTCTTTTGTGGCTGTTCTTATGACATTTTTTGTCGCCAGTGTGTCAATTTCTCCTACACATTTAACACGGTTCGCAAATACGTTGCTGATGCGTAAAGACCATTTAACCATCGCATTAAAACGGACAGGGCTTCCGCTGTCGTTTCAGCCCTACCGCTTATGCGAATCGTTACCTGATCATACCCGCCATCCCCTCAACGCCCCTCGATAAAACGCACCAATATCCGTAAAAAACTCTCCGGTGCTTCGGCGGGCAGGCTGTGGCCCAGCTGGGGAAGGCGGATGTGACGGCCACCGCTAGTCTGGACGATTTTTTCGGCGCCGGATTCCGTTACGAGGGGGTCCTGGCTGCCGCTGAGGACCAGGATGGGGAGGTCTAGGGGGGCCAGCACCCGGGCCATGGGGCGGTAGTGGGACATGGCCTCGAAATGGGCCAGCAGATGGGGGGCCTTGTTGCGGCGGGTGATGCTCTGGGCGATGTGGCCCATCATCGTCTGGTTTTCTTTGAGGAAGCGCTCTCCGAAGACGTGGGGCAGGGTGGCCCACACCAAGGCTTCCAATCCTCCGTGGGTCAAAGTTTCGCGCCAGGAACGCACGATGAGGCGGGCTCTGGTGGTGGCCGACGCGCTGACACTGCACAGGAGCAGGGAGTCCACCCGGTGGATGGCGTCCCGGGCCATCCGGTAGGCCACATAGGCCCCGTGGCTCAGGCCGCACAGATGGGCGTGGCCTTGGTTTAGGTGGTCCATGAGGCCCATGAGGTCGCTAACGTGCAGGTTCAGGTTCAAGGGGGCCTCACCCAGGTCGCTGGTCCCCTGGCCGCGGGCGTCGTAGAGCAGTACACCGAAGCGATCGCGCAGCTTGAGGGCGAAAGCGCGCCAGTAGAGGGTGGTCTGCATGCTGCCGTTGAGGAAAATCAGTGTTGGCCGTGCGCTGGAGAGGTTGAAGGCCTCGTAGAAGAGGCTGCAGCCGTCGGGGGTTTTCCAGAATGACATGCGCGTTCCCTTTGCCTGTTAGATGCCTGAAGTCGGTCCTTGGCCAGTAGCGTTCGTCGGAGGGGTGGGATCACAAAGATTTTTATATTAAATCCTAGCCGATTTGACAATCACGCAGGAAACGGAGTAAGCGCCAGGGGCGATGGGTTCTGGAAAGTTAGTAGGTTCCGACGCCCTCGCATTCAGCTAACAAATGAAGGATAGAGAGATCGCATGAAAAGCTTTGAAGCGCTGTTCCAGGAGCTCCAGCAGAAAGTGGATAGCAAAGATCCCGACTCGGGCACGGTGCGTCTCGTGGCCCAAGGGCGCCACGCCATCGGCAAGAAGATTATCGAGGAGGCCGGGGAGGTGTGGATGGCGGCCGAGTACGAAGGACGCGAGAAGACCGCCGAAGAGATCTCCCAGCTGCTCTATCACCTCCAGGTGATGATGATCGACTGCGAACTGGAATTGAAGGACGTATACAAGTACTTATAAAATCGGAGGTGTCCCTTGCTCCAGATCGCCCTGCCCAATAAAGGTTCCCTGTCCCAGGCCGCCATCGAACTGGTCCGCGAAGCCGGCTACCATTGCCGCCGTTACAGCCGCGAACTGGTGGTGCGCGACAAGTCCCACCCCATCGAATATATCTTCCTGCGCCCTAAGGACATCGCCATCTACGTCAGCCGGGGGCTATTGGACCTGGGGATCACCGGGCGGGACCTGGCCTTGGACAGCCAGGCCGATTTTGAGGAACTCCTGCCCCTCCAGTTCGGTCGATCTTCCTTCTACTACGCCATTCCCAATGAGAGTGACCTCACCCCGGAAAAATTCGAAGGGATGCGCATCGCCACCTCTTATGCCAACCTCGTCAACCGGGATCTTCAAAAAAGGGGGGTGAGGGCCGAAGTGGTCCATCTGGATGGCGCCGTGGAGATCGCCATCCGCCTGGGGGTGGCCGACGCCATCGCCGACGTGGTCGAGTCGGGCCGTACCATGCTAGAGGCCGGCCTCAAGACCGTTGGCGAGCCCCTGGTCTCCTCCGAGGCGGTCCTCATCGCCCGCGACCAGAGTGTCACCCAGAACCTCCTGGTCAAGCAGTTCATCGAGCGTCTCAACGGCATTGTCGTGGCGCGAGCCTACGTGATGGTGGAGTACGATGCCCCCAAGGATCTCCTCGAGATGGCCTGCATGATCACCCCGGGTATCGAGGCGCCCACGGTGGCCCCGCTGAGCCGCGAGGGCTGGGTGGCCATCAAGTCCATGGCCAAGAAGAGCGAGGTCAACGATATCATGGATCAGTTGGCCAGCATGGGGGCCAAGGGCATCATCGTGACGCCCATCCGAACCTGTCGGATTTAGGCGGCTAAGAGATCATCTCCCGCTCCAGCACCCCCGTCAGACACCCGATGGCGCCCGCCGCTTTGATGATCTCATCTATCTCCACCGCATGGCAGGTGATTCCGAGGAATTCATAAAACTCCTGGGAGAGGGGGGTGCCCGCCGGCATGAGGATGTGGCGGGGGGCCACCGTGACGAAGTTGAGAGCGGCGCCGCTGACGGCCTCGGCCTCGTCGGGGATGAAGGCCACCTTGAAACCGCGTTCGGAAAGCTGGTTGACGGCATGGTGGGCCAGGCGCTTGGGCCAGGCCACGGCCAGGTCACGGTCGACGATGCGCAGCATCCCCATTAGGTGCATGGTGCCGTGGGGCAGATCCACCACGATGGTCGCAACCCCCATCTCGGCCAGTACGGCGCTGATCTGACGGATGCCCTCGGTGTTGGTACGCAGGCCCCGAGCCAGAAGCACGGTCTGGGGGTCGAGCCACATGGCGTCGGCCCCCTCGAAGGTGCCCCCGCCGCTGACGCTGCGCAGGATGGGGATGCCCAGTTGCGCCAGGCGGGCAGCGACTTCGCGCTCTTCTCCGGCGCGCACCACCGAAGCGGGACGCGCCAGGATGGCGCCCTCGGGGGTCATAAAAAAAAGATCGGCCGTAAACATGAGGTTGAAGGGCACCGGTGTGCACTGCGGTTCGATCCACTCCACACTGATCCCGGCCGCCACATAGGCCGCCGCTATGCAGGCATGCTGCTTGGCCGCCAGGCGGGCGTCCACCGGGGCCAGCAACTGCATCTGATTGGGGTCGCTTCCCTCGCCGACCATATCGCCATATGGCGGGTGGAGAAGGATGCGCTTGAGGGGCGCATACTCGCTGTTCTGACCGCAGGCCGACCAGATCGCCCCCAGTTCTTCCCCTAATCGGGTCTTGCGCGGCGACCAGCCGTCGCCGCCATAGGCCGCCGATTGATGGGGTTTTATCGATTCCGTCATGCCAGCCTCTTTCGCATGGGTTCCCGTACGGGCGATTGCATTCGCTGCCCAGTTATTGGATGATGGGGTTTAGTTGGTCACCAAACCATAGCATAGTCCTGTGTTCAGAACCATCTCCGCCCGGGAGGTCCTGCCCCCTAAGGGCGCGATCTGGAGAAATGCCATGCCGGCCGATGGCAACCAAGCAGAAAAATTGAGATCCTGCCGGGCGGTGGTTGACGCCATCGTTGCGCGCTTGCCCGACTACCACCCCAAAACCGCCCTGCTCTTCGGGTCCCTGGCGCGCCTTTGGGCCGGGGCTGAGGTGGACCACTTTCCCAGGGATATCGATATTCTTCTGGTGGGCAACAACAAACCGTTCGATCTGCTTCAGAAGACCCATGCCCATCCCGTGGAGGTGCACTACTACCGCACCGAAGAGATGCTGGGGGTGGCCCGCTGCCTGCGCTACGATCCCAAACCCCTGGCCCTGGCACGGCTCTACGGCCGCAACGTGGTCAAGCAGCACGCCCGGGATGTGATCGCCGCCTGCCTGCTATTGGGGCCGGGATACTCCGAGTTCGGCATCGAACAGATCGAGATCGACGGGCGTATCGACACCCGCGACTATTCCCTCCACCAGGTGCTCTGCGGTGAAGAGTGGTGGCGGCGCCTGTGCGCCTATGCCCGCCAGCGACGGGGGACCTTGCTGGGCTTCAGCGATAAGCTTTCCGGCATCTATACCTTTGAATGACCAGATCCGGGAATACACTTTTCTTGAAAAGCAGAGAAAGGAGGTTCAATGAAGGTGATGATCGATCTGTGCGTGGTACCCCTCGGTGTGGGGGTGTCCGTCTCTTCCTACGTGGTCGCCTGCCAGAAGATTCTCGACCAGGCCGGTCTCAAACACCAGCTGCACGCTTACGGCACCAATGTGGAGGGGGATTGGGATGCCGTCATGGCGGCCGTAAAAGCCTGCCACGAAGAGATCCACCGCATGGGCGCGCCGCGCATTACCACCACCATCAAACTGGGCACCCGCGTGGACCGCGACCAGAGCATGACCGACAAGATCGTCAGTGTGGAAAGCAAACTGGCTGCGTCTGAGCCCTGAACGCGGCGTTTTTTAACCGATGCCTGAGACGGGGACGACACGATGATCCTCTATCCCTCACATTCAAGTGTGCGTCACCTGGTCGCGCATGTTGGGGTCGGCTCTGCCGGTGAGTCGGTCAAGGTGGCCGATTTCGAGTACTACCCCGATGGTCATGCCGATCTCCTCATCCAGCTCACCGATGCGGGCTGCGAGTTGGTGCTCTTCGGCCTTGGTGGATGGGCAATAGTAAACAACCCAAGTACTACAATGTGGTACTATCCATCTAATATTTCAAGTATTTATTGCTCGCTTTCTTTTTTAGCTATGCCTTTGGATATGCTTGAGGAGGCAAAAGATCTGGCTTGCTGGAACGAAAACGAGAGAAATTGACAATAGGAATGCTGGGATTAGAAATGAAACGGCTACTGCTGTTCATTGCGCTATTAACAACTCTCCTGGCTGACGTTGCTTATCCCGTTTAACTCACAAGAAAGGATTTTCCTATGCTCGGAAAACGAATTTTATTCACTATCGTTTTTTGTTTACTCTCTTCTTTTGTTCAGGCAGGTGATTTTACACTTACAAGCCCAACAATTAAATCTGGTGATTTTCTCACTGAAGAACAAGTTTTTAACGGATTCGGGTGCTCCGGGAAAAATCAATCGCCTGCGCTTAAATGGTCGGATATTCCAAAAGGAACGAAAAGCTTTGCGATTACGTTGTATGATCCTGATGCGCCTACGGGATCTGGTTGGTGGCATTGGGTCGTTTACAATATTCCTGCGAATGTTTTCGAGTTAGCTCCAGGTGCTGGTGATCCGACGAGCAAACTGTTGCCCCCTGGTGCGGTTCAAGGCCGCACAGATTTTGGGACGCATGCATTTGGCGGTGCATGCCCGCCCCAGGGAGATGATCCACACCGGTATATCTTTACTGTGTATGCGCTTAAGATAGAAAAAATTGACGTCCCGCTGGATTCGAGCGCGGCATTAATCGGCTTTATGATTAACGCCAACGCCCTTGGGAGCGCAAGCTTTACAGCCAAGTATGGTCGCTAATCGCCCAATTTTTTCAGCCTTTTGGAAGTCAACCACGATGCAATAGACGTCGCATTGAAAGATCTTATCGTGCTAAATTTTCCTATAATCCCGACGGATTGTAAGCCATGTGGAGGCTCACCCATGTCGGGTTTTTACAATCCCCCTCAGGCCGTTCGGTGTATGGGTATTCATCAGGAAGAGGAAGACTCAAACACGACACCTGCAGAGGAGGGGGGATGGGAAAAACGCTATTAGAAGTCGTCGATTGTAGAGGAAACCCCATGGAGGCCGGTCGCCAATACGGAGAGGCCTGTCGCGAGAGTGTTCACAGTGCCGTGGAGTTGCTGGCCATCATCCAGAACCATGGTCCCATCCCGGTGGGTCGGGACCAGACCCAGGGGATGCCCTCTCACACCAACGCCAGTATCGTGATGCTGCCCCGGGAAGGACGCATGATTGTGGCCGCTGGCCCCCCGTGCGAAAATGACTACCAGCCCTTAGATGTATAGCTTTTTGGCCCCACTGGTCTTGAGGCCCACACTGGCAGAAGCGGTGTGACCGACACCATTCCTAAAAGATAAAACCTTAAGGCGTTTGGACATCGAACATCTTTTGGGACATGGCCAGCCGGTTTTGCAGCTCGCTATCTTCCATCTCCTCGGCGACACTGGCCAGAAAATCCGGTATTTCAATCTGTTGCGGGCATTTCTCCAAGCACTCGCCACAGGCCACGCATTGGGAGGCGAAACCGGGGTCGGCGCCCGAGATCTGGCCGCTCAGACGCCTGGCATACATGAACTTGGCCTCGGCCTCGTTTCCGAAGAGATGCATCTTGTTGTACAGCTCGAAACAGGCGGGGATCAATACGCCTTCGGGGCAGGGCATGCAATAACCACAACCGGTGCAGCCGACCTTCATGATTTGCTTGTAGGTGAGGGCGGCTGCCTGGACGAGGTCGCACTCGCCTGCTGTCAGGGAGCCAGGCAAAGCTGTCTCGGCGATGGCGAGGTTCTCCTCGATATGGACCTCTTCGTTCATGCCGGAGAGAACCACCGTAACCTCGGGGTGGTTCCACACCCAGCGCAGGGCCCACTCCACGGGCGTGCGTTTCGTCTCGGCCCGTTGCCAGATCTCCGCCACCGCAGAGGGCGCCGTGGGCAGGCCGAGGTTGCCGCCACGCAGGGGCTCCATGACGATAACGCCCATCGCCTTTGCCGCGGCATACTTGAGACCCGCCGTACCGGCCTGGTACTCCTGGTCGAGGAAGTTGTATTGAATCTGGCAGAAAGCCCAGGGGTAAGCGTCCACGATGCGCTTGAACGCATCCAGGGAACCATGGAAGGAGAAACCGGCGTTTTTAATGCGGCCGTCCGCCAGGGCCGTATTCAGAAAATCTGCGACACCAAGGCGCTCCAGTTTGTCCCAGGAGGTCCCTTCGAGGGCATGTAGGAGGTAATAATCAATGGTCTCGGTTGCCAGCTTCTCGAGTTGCGTGTTCAGATAGCGGTCCATGTCCGGGCGCGTTTTTATCATCCAGGAGGGCAGCTTGGTGGCGATCTTGACCTTCTCGCGGTAGCCGTTGCCTAGTGCCTTGCCCAAAAGGGGCTCGCTTTCGCCGCCGTGATAGGGCCAGGCCGTATCCAGGTAATTGACTCCCTGATCGATGCTGCTGCGGATCTGGGCAATGGCGCGTGCTTCGTCGATACTGCCGTTCTTCACCACCGGCAGGCGCATGCAGCCGAAACCCAGAATGGACAATTCATCGCCGTTTTTAGGCATTTTTCTGTAAAGCATGCGGTTCTCCTATTATAGTCTAATTATGAGATAAAACGCGGCAACGGCCAACAAAGCTGTCGAGATAGAAAGAGACTTCATTATAGGTTCTGGGTTAATAGATCTCAACCACATTTAAGTAGCAGAAATCGTAATCATAGCGTGTTCTCCTTTGATACGCAGGGAAGTGTTCTCCTATCGGCAACCTCCTGGTCTTTCATCACCTGTCGCCACCAATGGGCGGTGGGGATGTGTTCACCCAGGATGGTGGTTTCGCCGGCCATGGGGGTGGCGGTGGATACGCTTCGGGCGCGTGCGGCGGCGGTGAGGCGCTCCATGGGGTCGTACCAGGGGTGCACGGAGAGGTTGAAGGTGCCCCAATGGATGGGATGCAGCAGTTTGCCCTTGAGATCCAGGTGGGCCTGGACGGTTTGTTCGGGAAACATGTGCACGTCGGCCCAGGAGGGATTGTAAGCGCCGCACTCAATGAAGCTCATGTCGAAGGGACCGTAAACAGTGCCGATATTCTTGAAGCCGTCGAAGTAGCCCGAATCGCCGCTGAAAAAGAGACGGTGGTTTTGGGATTCGATCACCCAGGAGGCCCAGAGGGTCTGGTTGCGGTCGGTGAGGCCGCGCCCTGAGAAATGCTGGGCCGGGGTGGCGGCCACCATCAGATTCTCATGCAGACGATGCTCCTGCCACCATTCCAGCTCGACGATCTTGCGACCTGGCACGCCCCAGTCTTCCAGCCGGGTGCCGACTCCCAAGGGGACGATGAAACGTTTGGCTTTTGATTTGAGCTGTTTGATGGAGAACTTGTTAAGGTGATCGTAATGGTCGTGGGAGATGATAACGGCATCGATCTCGGGCAGCTCAGCCACCTCAAGAGGCACCTCGCCGTTGAAGCGCGTGGGGCCGACGATGGAGATCCTTTTTTCGAAAACCGGGTCGGTGAGGAGTTTGAACCCGTCGATGTTGATCATCAGAGAACTGTGCCCCAGCCAGGTGACCCGCAGCTGATCCCCGCCTTCGTGATTGAAATGGGACAGATCGACGGGTCGGGTGGGCAACGCGCCCTTCGGCGAACGGTCATTGCCGCCGAACAGAAAATCCCAGGTGGTGGATATAATATTGACGCTGGACATGGTGTGATTGCCTCCTGTTTGGTGAGCTGTTTTCTCGCTTTGCTGTTTGTGCGGGACGGGTTGACCCTCCTCCGTGCGCTTCATTCCTGAGCGGACACAATGGGTCAATAGCAGCGCGCATGTGACCATGACTAAAATCAGGCTGGTGGTGGTTTTCATAAAAAGCCCTTGGGAGGGTGTTTTTTGGGTTATAAGTGAATAATCGTTTATAAAAAGGTTAAATTTTTTTTGCGCCATTGGGCCGTTTAGAACTTAATGGCGTCCCAGGCCATGGTGAAGGCCTCCTCGATATTATCATCCGTGATCTCAAAGCTCCTACAATGGTGGGGGTTGGCCAGTACCATGATGGGGTGCCAGATGAAGACCGTCAGAATATTCTTGTCCACATCCTTGATGATTTTTTGATCGATACCCCGCTGGATCACCCGGAAGAGGGGTTCGAAAAAACGTTCCAGGGAGGCCTTGTCCACCAGGTCGGCATAGGGCGAGTTGGCGAACTGCTCGGCATAGCGAAAGTAATCCAGATGCGAGGAGATCTGTGCGAACATATTGAACCAGACGCGCCGCAGAATGTCACGGATGGGCCGGCTTTCGTCGAAGTCCCTGAGCACCGCCTGGCTCAAGCCGCGCTTGATCTCCACGTAGGTGGATACAAGCAACGCCTCTTTGTTTTCGTAGTAGACGTAAAGGGTAGCGGGCGATACCTTGGCCTCCTTTGCGATCTTGGAGACGCTGCTGGCAACGAAGCCGATCTCGTTGACCAGTTTGATGGTGGCCTGGAAGAGGGCCTCTATCTTGTCATCGTCTTTGGTTCTCATGGGGTCTAAAATAAACGTTCATTCATTTATAGTCAAGGGTTTTTTGTTCGTTGCTGACAGTGAACACCAAGGGGTTTTTGGAGGTGTTGAATCTGGTCAGGGGGCGCAGCGTGGCTTTAGCGAGCCGTCGATGTCTATCGGCGGCTCGCTCGCCCATGGTTATTTGTCACCCAACGCCTGAAATCTGGCGGGCACGCCCGCCTTCTGAGAGGTGCCGTTTCTGGATGGGTACTAGTTGAAAGAACGCTCGAACAAGTCCTTAATTGCCTTCTTCCCGGCCTCATTGAGATTGCGGGTGCCAGTGCCCACAAAGGTGGGGTGTTCCACCTTGGGCGCGTCTGCTTTCCAGGTGTTGTTCGTCCAGGTGAACCATTGGCCCTTGTCTTGATCAAAGACGCTTAGCGGGCGGTTGAAGAGTTTGCCCAACTCTACGGCCCAACCGGTGCCGCCCTTGACGGTGTCGTCGGGCTGGATCCAGCCCACGGCGAAGATCTGCAGGCCGTTGTTGACCATGTGAAAGATGGATTGGAAGACCTTGCGGATCTTGTTGGCCTGGGAGTATTTGCGTTGCATGCGCAGAGAGACGATCTCCATGCTGATGTCGCCCTTTTTGAGCTCCTCGGGTGTTAGGACAACCACTCCCTTTTCTCTGGCCGGCCGGTGGCCTTCGAAGCTGTAGTTGACTTCCTTGAGACCGAACTGCTCTGCCAATTGGCCGAACTCGGCCTCCGTGCCACGGTGGCCGCCGCCGTAATAGGTACAATCGGATGGGGTCATGCTGTTTTCTCCTCTGGGCCTCGGGCCCTTTTTGGCAATTGATGATTTCCGCCCTTTGCGCGGAGCAACCGCCTCTATATGGGTTTTGAGAGGAAAGCAAGTCAGATTTTCATTAGACGTGTACCGTTGCCGTCGGATCGGCGTTGATTTGGGTGACCATCCGGCGGGTCAGGTCGGCTCCGGTGATCTCCAGTTCCTGCTGCGTGGGTCCAAAGTGCTGCGTATTAAACACATCAAGAAGTGGTGTGACCCGAGCGCCCCCCTATCCCCCTTGCTAACCCGGTTTATTATAAATTCATACCCGGTCACCGCGATTCAATAAATACATATTTGTATTAATTTTACCATCATTACTTCAAAACTGTAGTTTTACAATCCATAAAATAAGAGCAATCCGGATCGGAATCAAAAATAAATCAATATGTTAACGATATAATACAAAAAGGTACACAGCATGCATGTCGATTCATAGTTGGCACAATTGTAGCCGCTTGCAGGCTGACCTGCCGATTTCACAGATCTCAAATGTCATGTTCACCCACCATACTCAATATCGACGCTTGTGACGAAAAGGGGGAGGTTTGATGAGGTTCTTGCTGAAAATCGCAATTTTGGTAGTTTCGCTATTTCTTCCTGTCGGCTTGGCTCTGGGCGCTGATCCAGGCGGCGTGGATACGGGGACGACGGCCTGGATGCTCATCTCCACGACCCTGGTTCTGCTCATGGTGCCCGGCCTGGCCATGTTCTACGGCGGCCTGGTGCGGACCAAGAATGTTCTATCGACCATGATGCACAGTTTTGTCTCCATCTCCATTATCGGCTTGCTATGGGTGGTTTGCGGCTATTCCCTGACTTTCGGCAAAAGCATTCTGTTTGGCTTTTGGGGTTGGAACGGCGATTACTTTCTCCTTAAGGGGATTGATGACACCATCACCAACGGCGTGCCTGAATATGTGCTGGCCATGTTTCAGGGGAAATTCGCCATTATCACACCGGCACTCATCAGCGGCGCCCTGGCCGAGCGGGTCTATTTCAAGGGGTATACCTTTTTCATCGTGCTTTGGTTTCTCTTCATTTATTGTCCCTTGTGCCATTGGATCTGGGCTACCGACGGCTGGCTGTTCAACAATGGCGCCAATGGGGTGATCGACCTGGCCGGTGGCATGGTCATCCATGTTTCCGCCGGTATCAGTGCCCTGGTAGTGGCCATCTACCTGGGGCCGCGCAAAGGATACCCGAAGTCATCCATGGCACCCAACAATCTGGTGATGACCATGATGGGAGCTGGTTTGCTATGGGTGGGCTGGTTTGGTTTCAACGCCGGTTCTACGGTCCAGAGCGGTCTGGACACGGCCAGAGCCTTGACGATGACTCAGGTGTCCGCGGCCAGTGGTGCGCTGACCTGGATGTTGATCGAAGCCGTAGCCTTTCGAAAAATTACCTCCCTGGGATTCGTTTCCGGCATCCTCGCCGGCCTGGTGGTGATCACCCCCGCCGCCGGTGTGGTTCTGCCCAGCGGAGCCATCATCCTGGGGGCACTATCCTCGGTTGCCTGCTATCTGGCATTGAACGCAAAAATGAAGCTGGGGTATGACGACAGTCTGGACTGCTTCGGCATCCACGGGGTCGGTAGCGGGCTGGGCGTTTTATTGCTCAGCTTCTTCATCCGCGACAGTTGGATGGCCGCGGCCAGGAGCAATATCGCCGGTTGGTCCTGTTGGGATCAGTTGCTGGTCCAGCTCAAGGGCATCGGCGCGACCATTGCTTTGGCGGCCTTGGGAACCCTGATCATCTGTGTGTTGGTCGAAAAAAGTATCGGTTTTCGCATCGATGAGCAAAGTGAATTTGAGGGCTTGGACAAATCCCTGCACAGCGAAAACGGGTATGGTCTGCTTTTTTCGGAATCTCGGTGAGAATAAAAGTTATATGATAAAGGTCCGTGGCCACCACTGATAATGATCAGCGATCATTTTCTTTACATCCGGCCAATTCAACCCACCAAGCCCTGACCACAGTGGTGGCACTGCAATGGATTTGATCGCATCTCTTTTTCAACGTTGATCAAATCATCCCGTCCTTGCGCCACACGGGCATTGCCGGAAAATCCGGGCATAGACTTGCGCGATCCGGGCCGCACTGAACGAGGATAGCTGGGACAATAAAGTGATTCGGGAGGAGGTCAGCGGCAAGACCTCTTCACGCGCCGGTCGTGCTCTGGATGAAACGATAGGGCTATAGCGCGGTTTTATTTCTGTTGCGTACGCTTCCGGGCGGTGCAGCAAACATTCGTTTAAACGCCCGGCAGAACGCTGCCTGAGATTCATACCCGATGCGTTCGGCAATCCGAGCGAGCGGGTCCGATGTCTCGCGAAGGTAAGTGCGAGCAAGCTGAAGGCGCCAGCGTGTCAAATATCGCATAACAGAGTCACCGACCAATTGGGTAAATCTGGCCGAAAAGGCCGACCGCGACATTCCAACATCCTGAGCCAGCTCGGCCACACTCCAGGCGCGTTCCGGGGTGCGATGGATCGCAGCCAGCGCCCGACCTATTTGGGGGTCGCGCAAGGCTGCCAGCCATCCCTGTTGGCCCTCGGGAGCCGTGTCAATCCATGCCCGGATCATCTGGATCACGAGAATATCAGCCAATCGGGTGATAACCGTCTCACCACCGGGTCTCAATTCAGCCGCTTCGCGCGAGATGAACCGCAGGCTGTCCTGCAACCAGGCACTGCCATCGTCCTTCCACGGATTCAGTTGAATGACATTCGGAAGGAGTGCGACCAATTGTTCCGCAGCAACATGGTCAAATCGAACGACTACGCAAATCGCATGCGTAAAGTCCCCGCCGCCCCCATGACGCATAACCTCATAGCGCTCGCTGACTTGCTCGACAGGGATATCGAATAAGGGCGCAGATGGGGCGTCGCTATCACTTCGCAAAACGTGCCCGACACCGTGTGGCACCAGGGCAACGCTGCCCTGCGGCAACCAGCGCGGTTCGTCCTGCCGAACCTCGAGCCAACAGCCACCAACCGTTATGACATGAAGCATCATACATCCTTCCAGTGGCGGCAGATCGACCCCCCAGGGTGCCGTCAATTCTGACCGGCAATACAAGGTGCCTGTCAGACGTAGCAGGTGCAGCGTCTCGCCCAGCGGGTCAGCCGATGCCGGCAGCGTAGTGATCTCTCGTGACATGCTTCATTTATA
This sequence comes from Desulfobacteraceae bacterium, assembly GCA_050291585.1. GTDB lineage: Bacteria > Desulfobacterota > Desulfobacteria > Desulfobacterales > Desulfosarcinaceae > JASJCL01. Next base: position 30,018 of record JBNKKA010000004.1, on the reverse strand, counting down.
CAGCCATATTTGCCATAAGTCCATATTGATTGGATGATAGGCAAATTAATTGAGCCTTACAGTCATTGTTCATCCAGTATTTGATACGTATATTGGACTAAAAGCGAATGAACAAACTAAGCAAGGTCCCACCCACAAAAACAGGAGATACGATTATGACTGAATCCCCAATCCTCATCATTGGTTCAACCGGCAAGACCGGTCGGCGCATCATCCAGCGGCTCCGTGAACAAGGCACCTTGGTTCGAGAGGGCTCTCGCCACTCGCAACCAGTCTTTGACTGGGCCGAACCAAGCACTTGGTCGCCCGCCCTCAAAGGGGTAAGGGCCGCCTATATTTGCTACGCTCCCGATTTGGCCGCTCCCGGGGCACCGGCGGCAATCGAGGAACTTACAGCTCGCGCCACGAAAGCCGGCGTGGAACGCCTCGTACTATTGTCCGGGCGAGGCGAACATAACGCTCAGCGCTGTGAAAAGATCGTGCGCAACTCTGGTCTTACATACACGCTCATTCGGGCCAGTTGGTTCGCACAAAATTTCAGCGAAGGGGCGCTGTTCGATCCAGTTATGGCCGGTGTTGTCGCGATGCCGGCCAACGGCGTGCGCGAACCTTTCGTTGATGCAGACGACATCGCCGATGTCGCCGTGGCAGCGCTTACCCAAGATCGCCACATCGGTCAGCTTTACGAAGTCACCGGACCGCGTTTAATGACGTTTGCCGAGGCGGTTAAGGAGATCGCCGTTGCGTCGAACCGCGAGGTCACCTACCAATCCATCACTCTGGAGCAGTTCCACGCCGCGTTGACGAATGAAGCCGGTCTCGAGATGGCCGAATTATTGACCGAGCTATGCCGTGAAGTGTTCGACGGTCGCAATGAATCAATCAGCGATGGCGTTCAACGCGCCCTGGGTCGTCCACCCCGTGACTTCGCCGATTTTGCCCGGGCTGCCGCCGCTGCAAGCGTATGGACGCAGCAACCTAGTCCGATACAATCGAGTTGAGCGAAAACACGAGCGGCCAGCAGTATTCTTCTGCTCAGCCGGATCTTGAGGGGGAAAGGGGGCTACTCTCGACACATGGCCATGATTCCACCGATTCGCAGCTGCCTCCTGCTAATTACCCGGTTCAAAAATAGCCGATATTCAGCAGGAGGCAGCCCTAGCGCCCGGCTGCGCCCAAAAAAAGACGATTTTGCGTTCATGGGAAGGTTGGGTTGACATTTTTCGTAGACATGCGAGAATGACAACAGGGCCTTTGGTCACTCAATTATACACCATATGACATGCTGCATCTGTATTACCTTTGACGCACTAGTGCCGGTTCACACTACTCTCGCGCGGAAAAAGCAAGTTCTTATTGTTAACTCTGAATCGATGCATGGTGATCAATGCCGACGATCCATTCCATAGGAGGGGGCAAAGGCGGGGTCGGTAAAAGCTTTGTCACAGCCAGCCTGGGCGCGTTGCTGGCCGCTAGCGGAAAATCGGTGGCACTGATCGACCTGGACCTGGGGGCTTCCAACCTGCACACCTTTTTGGGGCTGCCGACCCCCGAGGACGGATTGAACCGTTTTCTTGACAAAACCGAATCGCAGTTGGAACGCGTGGCGGTCGGCACCCATGTGGACAACCTTTTTTTGATCAGCTCGAACAATTGCTCCATGGAAATCGCCAATCTGTTCCATGCCCAGAAAATCAAGCTGATCAACGCCATCCGGCAGCTGCCCTTCGATTATATCCTCCTGGATCTGGGGGCCGGCACCAACTTCAACACCCTCGATTTTTTTCTGATCTCCCAACAAGGGATTTTTATCTGCACTCCCGAGCCCACTTCCATCGAAAACGCATTCCGCTTTATCAAGGCCGTCTACCTGAGAGGATTGAAACAGATCGTCAAAGCGAACAATTTCGATCGACGCGCCAAAACAAGGGTCACAGACAAAGGTGCCAACCGGTTGAAGGCTGACGACATCTTCGATCTCGTGTCCAGAACCGATCCAGTCAACGCGCCGATATTGAAAGCGGAAATCGGCCGGTTTCGCTTCAACCTGATCCTAAACCAGTTTCGTCGCAGCGCCAACAGCTCTCTGGGCGACAACATCACCGCCGTGTGCAACCGTCACTTCTACTCGCCCTTTGAATTTCTGGGGCGGGTTGATTTTGACGAAAGCGTCATCGACGCCATCTACACGCGAAAAGCATACATCGAAAACTACCCGGACACCCCCACCGCCATGCAGCTGAAGCAGATCGGCAGCCGGCTGTTGGCACAATCCGCTGGACCTGGCGACACCGATAGGGACGCATGAAGACCTTTGAATCCGATAATTACTACGATATCCTTCAGGTTCCGCCCGATGCCGGCAAGGATGAAATCCGGCACGCCTACCGCCAAGCATTAACCCTTTACGATGCAGACAGCGTGGCTACCTATGCCCTCTTCTCGGACCGCCAGCGCCAGACCCAGCTCGCCGCCATCGAGAAGGCTTTCGAGACCCTGATGGACGATGACCAGCGGGCCTCCTACGACCAGATGCTGATCGAAACCGGTGCCTTGGATGCAGCGGCTTTTTCCGGTCGCACCCGGCGGGAACTGGCCGCACGGTCCGATGTGGCCGGCACCTCTAGGGAAGAGAGCCTTCGCCGCTGGGCGGCGGAACAGGCCGAGGCGCCAGAGATGCGCCAGCGCATCGAAGCGATCCTGTCCGGACCACGGCTGTCCGGGCCGCAGCTCAAGGAACTGCGGGAAGCCTATGGCATCGAATTGTCTGAAATCTATGCCACCACCCGGATCAACAAAGACATGATGACGGCCATCGAGGCCGACCGCATGGAAGACTTGCCGGCCACAGTCTTCCTGAAGCAGTTCTTGAAAAGCATAGCCCAGATTCTGCAGCTCGATCCCTCCCAAGTTGTCGAACGCTACCTGGAAGCCACGGGCGGCAGCCACCCGTAGAGATTAGGCCCAGGTCTACTACATTTGTTGCGGGGGCCCGGACGACAGAGCCGAGGCCCTTACAAATTCCAGCCCCAGAAGGCCAGAAACTCTCCGAAGTTCCACATATTGGATTCGTCCCGATTCCACGGTTTAAGGCTGGTGTAGAAGGGGTTGTCGGTCTCGGCCGGATCGGCGTAGGCCTTGTCGGTACCCACGAAAAAGTCGAGGCTGGCCCAGCTCATGAGCAGGGTTTCCCAGAACTTGACCGAGCCTTTGACGTGGCCTTTAAGAACCCCATCCTTGTGAAAGAAGCTGGTGGTGCGGCCATCCAGGGGGATTTTATCAAGCGTGGCCACCGGCACCAAAGCAGCGGCTATACGGTCATAGCCGCTGCCCGGGGGCGGTCCATCTCCATCGATGATCCGCAGGTCCATTACCCGGTGCACGTCGGGCCTCAGAAAGACCATCAAGCGGGGGGCCGTCATGCCGTCTAGGTTCAAACGCGCCGGTAGTTTCTCCCCGTACACATCTACTATTCCCGGGGGCCAGTCTTTTGGGTAGCGGGCTTCCGGCAGGTTGGAAGTGGGGGTGAAAGATTTATAGCAGCCGCAGGTATGTACCGTTGTGAAGAGAACCGGTCGCCCATCCGCATCGAGGGTCACCACCACCATAAGCCCGACGTTGTGGCCGGCGGTGAGGTTAAAGGGCAGCAGGCTGAAGGGGATGGCGGCGAAGTGGATGCGGTAGATGAGGTTGGTGTAAGTGCCCCTTTCGGTTGTGAAGCTGCGCTTCTGGGTATAGATGGACGGCTTGTCCGCGTCCACGTAGATCTTCTCGCGTCCGTAATTATCGTATGTCGCCGCGGGGGTGCCGATGCGGTTGTATGCTTTCGCACTGCCGTGGACCACGAAGAGGGGGGCGTGGCGCCCTATCGGTGTGTCGACAGCGTCGGTGGCCGCCGGAGCATAGAGAGCCAGATGGTCCTCTTTGGGCAGCGGCCATTGGTGGGCGCAGCCGCCCAAGGCCAGTAGCAGGGAGATGGCGATCAGGAACCACTGATATCTCTGGAGACGGGATCGCATGGCTTTCTCCTATATCTAACTAGTGCCGGACATGCCCGGTGCAGGCGTCTTTGTCTGGTGGCAGCCACCACCGCAGCTCCCCTCGTAATCCAGGCGTTCGTAGACTTCGCTGGCGTGATAGGAGCTGCGCACGAAGGGGCCGCTGGCCACTTGAGCAAAGCCAAGTTCGCGGGCGAGTGCACCGAGTTCGTCAAACTCCTCTGGGGGGACATAGCGATCCACGGGCAGGTGGTCTTTGGTGGGCTGCAGGTACTGCCCCAGGGTGAGGATCCGGCAGCCGGTGGCGTGGATATCGGCCAGGGTAGCCTCCACCTCGGCGCGGGTCTCCCCCAAACCCAGCATGAGGCCAGATTTGGCCGGGATGCCGGCCGGATAGTGCGCCACCCGTTTCAGCAGGGTCAGGGAACGCTGGTAGTCCGCCTGGGGCCTTACTGTGGCGTAAAGGCGCGGTACGGTCTCCACGTTGTGGTTGAGGACGTCGGGGCCGGCCGTGATTACGGTGGCCAGGGCGTCGGCATTCCCCAGCAGGTCGGGGATGAGGACCTCAACTTTGACGCCCTCGATCTTTTCGCGCAGCGCGGTGATGGTGGCGGCGAAGTGAGCCGCCCCGCCATCGGGCAGGTCATCGCGTGTGACCGAAGTAACCACCACGTAACGCAATCCCATCTCCGCCGCCGCCCTGGCCACCCGTTCCGGTTCGCCAGCATCAAGGGGCGCCTGGGGGCCTTCGCTGATGTTGCAGAAGCGGCAGTTGCGGGTGCAGCGGTCGCCCATGATGAGAAAGGTGGCCGTATGACTGGCGAAGCACTCGAACTGGTTGGGGCAGGCGGCCGCCTGGCAAACGGTGTTCAACCGGCCGTCGCGGATCAGGGCGCGTACCTGCTCGTACTGGGGGCCGCTGGGCAGCTTGCGTCGCAGCCAGTGCGGTTTTTGGGAATGTTTATGGGGGGCCGGTGATGGCATGTCTACCTCATGGTGGTTATCGAATTAGAGTAGAACTTAAGGCTGTTTAGGGAGAAAGTCGAGGGTTCCAAAAAAAATCGCCCCCGATGCAGGGATAGGGCACCGGGGGCGGGTGGCAGAGATCGGGTTATAGTTGCACTACCCGCACAGGCACGGCTTGCGCGCCGCCAGGGTCTCGTCCAGGCGTCCCAATTTGGGATTGCGCGGGGCCTTGTGGAGGAGGTCAGGGTTCTCTTTGGCCTCCTTGGCGATAGTGCGCATGGCGTCGATGAAGCGGTCGAGGGTCTCTTTGTTTTCCGATTCGGTGGGCTCGATCATGATGGCCCCGTGGACCACCAGGGGGAAGTAAACCGTCGGCGGATGAAAGCCGTAGTCCATGAGGCGCTTGGCCATGTCCAGGGTGGCCACTTTGTACTCCTCTTGGTTTTTGTCGGTGAAGACGCATTCGTGCATGCAGGTGCGGTCAAAGGGCAGGTGGAAGAGATCCTTGAGGCGCTCCTTGATGTAGTTGGCGTTGAGCACTGCCAGCTGGCTGGCTTTTTTGAGGAAGGGCCCCATGCTGAGGACGTAGCTGTAAGCCCGCACCAGGATGCCGAAGTTGCCGTAAAAGGCGTGCACTTTGCCGATGCTCTGGGGATAGTCTTCGTCCCAGGCGTAGGTGTCGCCGTTTTTGACCACCCGCGGCACGGGCAGAAAGGGGCGCAGGGTTTCGGTTACGCACACCGGTCCGGCCCCCGGGCCGCCGCCGCCGTGAGGGGTAGAAAAGGTTTTATGCAGGTTGAGGTGGAGGACATCCACTCCGACGTCGGCCATGTTGACGATGCCCATGACGGCGTTCATGTTGGCCCCATCGCCGTAGACCAGGCCGCCCTTGGCGTGGACCACTGCGGTCACCTGGCGTATGTTGTTCTCGAAGAGCCCCAGGGTGTTGGGATTGGTGATCATGATCCCGGCGGTGTCCTCGTCCATGAGGGCGTCCACCAGCTCGGGGGTGAGGATGCCATCCTCGCCCGATGCTACTGGTACTGCCTTGAAGCCGCATAGGGCGGCGCTGGCCGGGTTTGTACCGTGGGCCGTGTCGGGGATGAGCACCTTGGTGCGTGGTTTGCCCTGGGCCTTATGGTAGGCGGCGAAGATCAGCATGCCCGTTAGTTCACCCTGGCTGCCGGCCGCCGGCTGGAGACTGATGGCCGGCAGGCCGGTAATCTCGGCCAGATGGCGTTCCAGGTCGTAGAGCATTTGGAGGGCCCCCTGGGAGAGATTTTCCGGCAGGAGGGGGTGAGATCCGGCAAGGCCGGGCAGGGCCGCCTGGCGTTCGTTGATTTTGGGGTTGTACTTCATGGTGCAGGAGCCCAGGGGGTACATGTTGCTGTCCACCCCGAAGTTCCACTGGGAGAGGCGCGTGAAGTGGCGCACCACGTCCAGCTCGCTGAGGTTGGGCCAGTCGGGGCCTTCGCCCACGAGATCGTTGTCCAGGGGGCTCATGAGCACATCGCTCTCGGGAACACTCATGCCGCAACGGCCTACGGCGCCCTGCTCCCAGAGGAGGGGCTCGTTGAAGATCAGGCCGGTGGTACCGGTGGGCAAATAGGTTGATTCAGTCTTGGACGTCATGCGCTCACCTCCTTGACGAGAAGGTCCATGTCGCTTTTTGAAGCGGTCTCCGTGGCGCAGAAGAGATAATGGTCCGCCAGTTCGGGGTAGTACTTCGCCAGGGGCAGGCCGGCGACGATCTTCTTCTTCAGCAGCCCTTCCCGAATCTTCTCGAAACCCGCCGGCGCTTTGGCCACGAACTCGTTGAAGGTGACCGTGGCGAAAGGAATCTCGAATCCGGCGCCTTTGAGCCCGGCCTTGAGGTATTCGGCCTTGTCGTGGTTGAGCTGGGCCAGGCCGCGCACGCAGGTGCCCCCCAGGGCGGCCATGTACATGACGGAAGCGGTGGCGCAGAGTCCCTGGTTGCTGCAGATGTTGGAGGTGGCCCGCTCGCGGCGGATGTGCTGCTCACGTGTGGCCAGGGTGAGGACGAAGCCTGGCTTGCCGTCCACGTCCACGGTCTTGCCCACCAGGCGGCCGGGCATGTTGCGCACATACTTCTGTTTGGCGGAGAACATCCCCAGCCCCGGGCCGCCGAAGCTGCGTGGGATGCCCAGGCTCTGGCCCTCGCCGCAGGCGATGTCGGCCCCTTGGCTGCCGGGATTTTTCAGAAGCCCGTAGGCCAGGGGCTCGCTGAAACCGACCACGAAAAGGGTTTTTTTATCCTTGTGGATAGTGGCGCCGACCTGTTGGAGGTCTTCGATGCAGCCAAAGAAGTTGGGCGACTGCACGGCCACCCCGGCCAGCTCCGCCAAGTCCCCCAGGGCGGAAAGGTCGGTGCGACCGTCGGCGTCGTAGGGCAGTTCCACGATCTCGAAATCGGTGGGGGCGAAATAGGTGTCCACGACCCGGCGATAGAGGGGGTGGATCGCCTTGGAGACGGCCACTTTTTTACGCTTGGTGACGCGGATGCTCATGAGCAAGGCTTCGGCCAGGGCGGAAGCGCCGTCGTACATGGAGGCGTTGGTCACATCCATGCCCAGAAGGCGGGTGACCAGGGTCTGGTACTCGTAGATGGTCTGCAGGGTGCCCTGGCTGATCTCCGGTTGGTAAGGGGTGTAGGCGGTGAAGATCTCCGAGCGCAGCAGCAACTGCTTGCTTATCTCGGGGATGAAGTGGTCGTAGCTGCCCGCACCCATGAATACCTTGTAGCGCGGTGCGGCGCCCATGGTGTCGGCCAGCGCATCCATATGGGTGTTAAGATCCCACTCGGTCAGCGGTGCCGGCAGATCCAATTCTCCCTGGCGGCGGCAGTCCGCGGGGATATCTTCGAAGAGCTGATCGATACTCTCCGCGCCCACCGCAGCGAGCATCTGAGCGATGTCTTCACTGGTATGCGGCAAATATCGCATGATATTATCCTTTCAGGCTGGCAAGATAGGCTTCCTGGGTCATCAAAGCGTCGAATTCAGCAGGATCGGTGATCTTGACCTTTAGCATCCAGCCGCCACCGTAGGGATCGCTGTTGACCTGCTCGGGGGCATCTTCCAGTTCGGGGTTGATCTCGAGGATCTCTCCGCCCAGGGGCATGTAGAGCTCCGAGACAGCTTTGACCGACTCCACCGAGCCGAACTCATCGCCCTTACCGAAGCTGCTGCCGGTTTCCGGTAACTCCACGAAGACGATATCGCCCAACTGATCCTGGGCATAGTCGCTGATGCCAATGGTGGCGATATCACCCTCCAGTGTGGCCCATTCGTGATCATCGGTGTATTTGACATTTTGGGGCAGGTTCAGTTCACTGATCTCTTTCATCCTCGTCCTCCTTGCTTAGGGTTCTGCGTCGGTAGCGGCCGTTCGCAGAGTGATGATTGGGTGATGTTATTTTTAAAAGTACGCTCAGGAAAGCATTTGGCCCATGGGTTTACGGGCCGTGCGATCCGGGCGAATGTCAGTCGTTATGGTAACCTTGATTTTCCGGCGGGCGTCGCGCAGTTCAATGGTCTCCCCAACCTCAATCGACCTGTCTACCTTGACAAACCCGCAGCATAGGCCGCGGGGCTTGAAGTCGGCCGGTTTATCCGGACTGGCGATGCTACAGATCTCACCGGCCACCCAGCCGATGCCCATGTCCGTGGCGCAGGTCAGGATGGTGCCCATGGGCTTGCCCTGGGAATCGTAAACTCCCGAGGCATCGTCACCGGTTGAAACTTTGCGCAGGTCCTTGCCCACGAAAGCCAGGGTGTAGGGGGCGTCTTCGGCTTTGAGGAGTGCCTCGCTGCCAATGAAGTTTTTGCTGAACCCGCCCTCGGCGGTGTAGGGCAGGGCGAACGCCCAGGGGTGGCGCACAAAGGGCCAGGGGCCGATGTCCTGGTGGCTGAGAGGCAGGACCGCCCCGGCGCGCAGGCTGTCGCGGGCCGCGAGGCCGCAGGGTAGCAGACCCGCTTCAGCGCCCGCCTCTATCACCATCTTCCAGAGGGCCTCGATCTGGTCGGGGGCGACGAAGATCTCGAAGCCGAACTCTCCGGTGTAGCCGGTGCGCGAGAGGAGCAGAGGTGTGCCGTTTAGCAACTGCACAGCCCCGGCCTGGGGCGCCTCGGGATTGTAGTGGCCCTTGAAGGAGAAGTAGGGGAAACCGTCGAAGACCTGCTCCGGCGCCTTGAGAAGCCGAGCGAAGATCTTCCCCGCCAGGGGTCCCTGGATATCCATCTTGGCTACTCGGTCGGTGAGGTCCTCTATGGCAACGTCGCGCCCGGCCTGGTGGTCTTTGAGGTGCTGGGCGATCTGGGCTCCCATGCCGGCGTTGACCACGATGAAGTAATCGTCGGTGGCCACCTGGAAGACGATGGCGTCATCGATCACATGCCCCTGGGCGTTGAGGAAGGCACCATAGACGCAGCGCCCATCGGCGAGGGGCTTCTTCTGGGGACCCATGCAGGCCGCCAGGTCGTTGCTGAAACACTGCTGGACCAGGTCGGTGGCCGCTGGGCCGCTCACGGTGACGGCTGCCATATGGCTGGTGTCGAAGATGCCGGCGCTTGTCAGCACGGCCAGGTGCTCATTCTTGACCGAGGTGTACCACAAGGGCATCTCATAGCCGCCGAAGTCGGCCATGTTGGCGCCTTTGGCCGCGTGCCAGGCGTGCAAGGGTGTTTTCCTGGGGTCAGACATGATGGTCTCCTAATTCGTAAAGAATCTATTTTGGCGGGTGTGCACCCCTCAAAGCAGGTAGGGTGCCCTCAGGTTGTAGCCTTTGTAGACCACGAAGGTCTCCACGGCCTGGATCCCTTCGATGCGCGAGACCTCGTCGGTATAAAACTCCAGCAGGCCGAAGCCTTCCTTTAAGAGTACCTGGAGCATGAGGTCGAAGCGGCCGGTGACCACCGATACCGAAGCGACCCCCCGCAGGTTGACGAACTCCTCACCCTTTGCCACAAGGTTCATGGTATTGAGCTTGATCCCGATGTAAACCATGGTGTGGCCCGGCAGTCCCTCGGGATCGACCATGCCGACGATTTTTAGGATCCCCTCCTTCTTGAGGCGGTTGACCCGGGCGCGAACGGTGTTCTCGGCCAGGGCCAGGTCGTCGGCGATTTCTTTATAGGACTTGCGACCCACTTTTAGGTGGCGCAGGATGGCGATAGTGGTTTCGTCGATTTTCATGGTATCATCATTCTATTGGCAGGTGTTGGATGTCGGCTCGCTGGCAGAATTCGGCGCTGGCAATGAGTTTCATTGTATTGGTCTCTTCTTTGCCTATAGAGGACAACGCAGGTTCTGTCAAATATTATTAGGTCCCGTCAAAACAATTGTTATATTCTGAGCGATCAGTCAAAAAATTTATGAATGAATTCTGATAACATAAAAATTACATTGATGTGGGCTATCGATTGAGCTATGGGGAAACATAATTCATAATTTTAATAGGGAAGGAAGTGCCATGACACCCAGGATCGTCATCCTTGGCGGGGGCCCAGGCGGATACGTGGCCGCGGTAAGGGCCGCCCAGCGGGGCGCAGCGGTGACCGTCATTGAAAAAGAGCGCGTCGGGGGCACCTGCCTCAACTGGGGCTGCATCCCCTCCAAGATCATGAAGACCACGGCGGAGCTGCTCAGCCACATGCGTCAGGCCAAGGCGTATGGCATCAGCGGGGCGGTCGAGGTGGCGGCCGACATGGAAGCTCTCATGGCGCGCAAGGAGAAGATCTGTCAGACCCAGGCCAAGGGGATCGAGGGGCTTCTGGCACACCACAAGATCACCTTGATAAAAGGCCAAGGCCGAATCAGCGGCCAGGGAGAGCTGACCGCAGCCCTGGCCGACGGTTCGGTCGAAACGGTGGCCTGGGACAAGCTCATTATCGCCACCGGCACCGTGCCCCTCAACATCCCCGCCTTCCCCTTCGATGGCGAGGGGGTGATCTCCAGCAACGAGGCCCTCTGTCTAACTGAGGTGCCCGCTTCCATGGTGATCGTCGGCGGTGGCGTCATCGGCTGCGAGTTCGCCTGCATCCTAGCCGCCCTGGGAAGTCAGGTGACGGTGATTGAGGCCCTGGACCGCCTTCTGCCCCTGCCCTCGGTGGACGAGGCCTGTTCCAAGCACCTCCAGCGCGAGATGAAAAAGCGTAAGATCCGTTTCATGGTCAAGCGCACGGTGGCGGCCGTCCAGCGTGAAGGGGAGGGACTCAAGGTGACCGTCGCCCCCTCGCCTTTTGTGGATGCTGAGTCTCTCTCGGCCAAGGAGCGCGAACCGCTGGAGATTGAGGCGCAGAAGGTGCTCGTGTGCATTGGACGCTCGCCTTTGAGCGGCGATATCGGTCTGGAAAAGATCGGGGTGGCCTGCGACGAGCGCGGTTGGATCATCGCCGACGAGGAGATGCAGACCAATGTCCCTGGTGTCTACGCCATTGGCGACATCCTGGGTCCCAGCCGGGTGATGCTGGCCCACGTGGCCTCGGCCGAAGGGCTGGTGGCCGCCGAGAACGCCACTGGTGGGGATTCAAAAATGGATTACAGAGCGGTGCCCGGGGCGATCTTCACCATCCCCGAAGTGGGCAACGTGGGGCTCACCGAGGCCCAGGCCGTGGCGGCCGGTATGGACGTGCGCGCTGACAGCGTCCTGCTGCGCACCCTGGGCAAGGCCCAGGCCATGGGCGAGTTGGCCGGTGAGGCCAAGCTGATCTCCGAGCGTGGCAGCGGCAAGATCCTCGGGGTCCACATCGTGGGCGCCCACGCCACCGACCTCATCGCCGAGGGCGGCCTGGCGGTGCAAAACGGGTTGACAGTGGCCCAGGTGGCCGCCACCATCCACGCCCACCCCACCTTGGGGGAGGCGATGCTGGAGGTGAGCCTCAAGGCGTTGGATAGAGCCTTGCACGGTTAGCGCTGCTTGTCGCGCCCATGGCAGAGCACGCAATGGCTGTAGGATTAAGTTTGACACTTGTCCTCGGGTCCCTTCGTCCCGACCCGTGCGTATTTCCGCTCCATCGGTGGAAACGACCCTACGGCGCTGATTCAAGGACTCGGCGGGTGGGCATGGCTCGATGCTCTGGGCGCTTTTTGTCCGCTGGGCACACCTTCAGAATATCCGTGTTGCAATGGCAATAACGCCTGACGCCAGACACCGTTCTCGCCGGACGATAACGTTTTTATGGAACGACAATAAAATCGGGTCCAATCCCCCTCCCACCCGTTGTCACACCTCCCGTCAATAGATATATCCCTCCGTAAATATTAAATATACCAATTTTATAATAGTCATGGCACCTCTTTTGCTGATGGGTGGTCCCCAGGAAGTCCATTTTATCCGTTGCTTGAAGGATATTAAAGATGCATGCATTGATTGTTGAGGACGAAGTCACATCCAGGACCATACTTGAAAATGCCCTCCAAGCCTACGGCGCTTGCGACGTTGTTGTGAACGGCCGGGAGGCGATCACCGCTTTCCGACGTGCCTGGGATCAATCCCGGCCATACGACCTGATCTGTATGGACATCAAGATGCCCGAACTCGACGGGCAGAAAGCCTTGCATCAAATCCGCCAGATCGAAAAGCGGATGGGACTGCCCGCCGCCAAGGTGGTCGTGACCACGGTCCTCGACTCGACAGAGGCCCTGGCCGATGCCCTATTCAACGGCAGGGCCTGCGCCTATTTCGTCAAGCCAATCCATTTAGAGCATTTTATCAATGAGTTGAAAGTGATGGGCCTCGTCGAAGCATAAGCCCGAACAGTTTTTTGGGTGGGCGGAGGCCTATGCCGACGATGGTTTGCGCACTTCGGTCCAACCGTGGCGGAGCCAAAGCTGTTCCGGCTGACAATTCCCCTTGACACCCGATCCCGGCCTCGCTTATGAGATGGCTATGGACACTTCCGCCTCGAACCCAGCCATCATTGCTATCATCCACAACTGGTGGTGGTGCTAGTGGGCGGAGGTACGCCGCTGGTAATGCCAGCCTAAGTGAAGCAACCTCTAAAGCCCGCTGTCGAAAAACAGCGGGCTTTTTTTGTAGCCGCGATAACTTGCACTGACAAAGGAGGAACACCCATGGCACCCAAATGCATTTTTCTGCCCAGAGACGAGATGCCGCGTCAATGGTACAACGTGTTGGCCGACATCAAGATGAACCCCCCCCTGGGTCCCGACGGCAACCCCATCAGCCCCGACATGCTGGCCCCGGTATTCCCCATGAACCTCATCGAGCAAGAGGTCAGCTCGGAGCGTTGGATCGATATCCCCGAGCCGGTCATGGATGTCCTCAGCATCTGGCGTCCCAGCCCCCTGATCCGTGCCGACCGTTTCGAGAAGGCCCTCGGCACGCCGGCAAAGATCTACTACAAACACGAGGGTGTCAGCCCTCCCGGCAGCCACAAGCCCAACACCGCCGTTCCCCAGGCGTATTACAACAAAGAGTTCGGCATCGAGCGCATCACCACCGAGACCGGCGCCGGCCAGTGGGGCAGCGCCCTCAGCTTCGCCTGCGCCCAGTTCGGTCTAACCTGCAAGGTCTACATGGTGCGGGTGAGCTTCGACCAGAAACCCTACCGCAAGGCGATGATGGAGACCTGGGGGGGACACTGCGTGGCCAGCCCCAGCGAAGAGACCAAGGCCGGCCGTGAGGCCCTGGCCAAAGATCCCAATACCCCCGGCAGCCTGGGAATCGCCATCAGCGAGGCCATCGAGGCCGCCATCGCCGACGAGACCGGCAAGACGCGCTACAGCCTGGGCAGCGTGCTCAACCACGTCATGCTGCACCAGACCATCATCGGATTGGAGGCCAAGAAGCAGTTCGCCATGATCGACGCCTACCCGGACATCGTCATCGGCTGCGCCGGCGGCGGCAGCAACTTCGCCGGTCTGGCTTTCCCCTTCGTGGCCGACAAGGCCGCGGGCGAGGACATCACGATCATCCCCGTCGAGCCCGCCGCCTGCCCCACGCTGACGCGCGGCCCGTTTGCCTACGACCACGGCGACGTTGCCCGGATGACGCCGCTGCTGCCCATGCACAGCCTGGGGCACAACTTCGTGCCGCCGCCCATCCACGCCGGCGGTTTGCGCTACCACGGCATGGCGCCCACCGTCAGCCAACTGGTTGACGAGGGAATTCTGGCGCCCAAGTCCGTCACCCAGACCCAGGCCTACAACGCCGGTCTGCTCTGGGCCCGCACGGAAGGCTTCATCCCGGCTCCGGAGACTACCAACGCCCTGGCGGCCGTGGTGGAGGAAGCCAATCGTGCCAAAGAGGCGGGCAAGGAGAAGACCATCGTGGTCTCTTTCAGCGGGCACGGATTGCTCGACTTGGGGGCTTATGACCGCTTCCTCGCCGGTGATATCCAGGATGTCACCTTCGAAGAGAGTACCCTTACGGACGCCAATGCCCTTTTTGCCAACTATCCCAAACCCGATAGCCTCAAGAGCGTTTGAGCATGCAGCCTGACGATCTCCAGCGGCGCTGTCCGCGCATTGGCGGACCGGTGAACTTCTCCTACTGCAGAACCTGCGGCGAAGCAGGCGGCTACTGCTTCAAGGTGGTGGACTGCTGGTGGGAGACCTTCGATGTGGCAGCCCATCTGCGGCAGACCTTGTCAGAGGAGCAGCTCGCCGAGCTGACGGCCAAGCGCCCCAAGCCCAAGGTGACCAGCCTGGTGGAGATGATTGCCGCCGCACAGGAGAACTGCAAGAAGCGCTGAGGCCGACGGGCGTAGATTTTTAATGACTTAAGGGCGGCAGCTTCCGTTTTCCGGGGCGCCGCCCTTTTTTATGGGTGCAGATGGGGGCATACCACTCAAGCCGCGGCATGTCGCGACGCTGGTGGACACCGCCTTGAAATTCAAAACGGAAGTCAACGCCGATCGACAGGCCCGAAAAGTTCTATCTTTGTCGAAGTCCCGCCCGATATTGATTTAGAAATCCATACCGGGCGGGCTGTTGCGGGGCCATCGTTTAGTGGGTTTTCAGTTGGCTTTTTTCCAATTCCACAAAGGCGACAAGCATGTCGGCCACTGCTTGGAAGAACGGCGTGACCGCCTTGAGCTTCAATTCAGCGCTGAAATCCTCGGCCCAGGCCAGCAAATGGTTTTGCGCAAATTCCTGCTGTTTGGCCTGGAGATGCTCGGATATATCAACCTGCTCAATCTGAAGCGCCTCCGCGGTTTTGCGGCACATGTGGGCCATAAATGTCAATTCAGCACCGATATGATCGGCAAAATCAACGCGATCATAGCAGGGTTCGAGTCCTTCGCTGTGATAATACCGCTCGGCATCGCGCGCCTGGCTACCGTAAAGCCCTCCCCATTTTAGGCTCTCTTCGCCCTCACGCCGGGCACGATAGACTGATTCATACGGGTGGGTATACGTTTCGCCCGGTACCCGCATAAGGCCTTCAAAGTCCAGGGCCACCTGCTCGGTTGAGATCTTGCCAGTGCAATATTGAGCCGCCAACTGGTGAAATCGTGATCCGACTTGCGGATCGGAAAACATGGTTTCAAGATAATCCACGGCTTCGGGTCGCAACAATTGGTCAATGGTTTTTTCCCCGGGCTGTTCGCTAAGCAAGCTGCCCAGCAATCCATAAACATGCGAACGCGCCATGTGCCAATCGACATTTTCTTGGTATGGCATGGTATCGCTCCTTATACTTTTGCAACGGCAACGTATGAATCGTAAAACGAACTGCTGCCGCCGATGGGATCCTGCAGACAAACATCTTTGAGATAGGGGTCGAGCAACATCACCGGGTTGGCGCTGCAGCCGCGTCCCACAAAACTGCGGGCAGGGGTTTGCTTGCCATCCAGGGAAAAGGATTTGCTGCCGTATTCCCAGTGACCCAGCGAATGGGGGATGCTGACCACACCGGGCCGCATGGCTTCTGTGACAAAGGCGCGTCCCTTTACGCCTTCTTGGTGTGAGGGCGAGTAGACGCGCACCATATCGCCATGCTTAATGCCCAGTTTCGCCGCATCGCCGGCGAACAGCTCCACACATTCCTCCGGCGTCAGATCCATCAGCCAGCGGCTGGCGGCCGTGCGTGCCTGGGCATGAAATGACGGATGATAGGTGGTAATGATAAACGGGTACTTGTCACGCTGGATGTCCACCGGCCGCCCCATGGCGTCTTTGAGCGGTTCATATCGCGGCAGCCCGTCGTAGAACTCACCGGTCATGGAATCCCTCGTGGTTGCCAGTTTTTCACTGTAGATCAGACAGATTTTTTTATACGCATGGTTGGTGTGGTTATTTTTATGAGATTTGGCGTAGTCCTCGAAGCGGCCGCCGCGGTCCAGTACATATTTGAGTTTTTCGGCTTCCGTGGCCCCGGGGACGCTATCGTCTTTTTTATCACCATAGGCAATATTGGCCACCAGTTTGTGGTACCAGTGCTCCGCCGTCTCCAACGGATCACTCGGGCCAAAACCGTCTTTGCCGTAGCCGGGCAGTCCCATTTTTAACGCAAGCTCGATGAAGATCGTTTCGGTTGATTTGGCATCCTTGGCCACCGGCGGGACACACGGTTGGCGGACACCACTGGTAGTGGTGAGGATGGTGGGCGCCACATGGGGGGTGCCCCAGTCTTCCAGGATATGCACTGTGGGAAGGACGTAGTCGGCCCAGGCAGAGGTTTCTCCCATCACGTAGTCGATGGCCACAAAGAGCGGGAGGGTTTTGGGATCCTTGATCCCGTTGCTTTGATGAATGCCTGCCGGGCTGGAGTACATGACATTGTTCCAGTAGGTGATCAATGCCTTTACTTGGTAGGGATATTTAGCGCCGATACTGGGAAGGACTTCCTGGTAAACATTGTTATAGGCAAATGGGAACCATTGACGCTTGGCCGGGTAACCCTTGCTTTTAAACTCGCTGCTGTCCTCGTAATGCACCTTTTTGCGATCAATGGTGACACCCTTAGCTTTGACTTTGCCCGGATGGAGCCCTTTAGCAAGGTTGAATGGATTACCATCCTTTCCGCCCATTTCATGCCAGTGCGATCCACCGTGGGCTTCGCAGCCGCCTTTCCAAGAGACATTGCCGATCAGAAAATTCAGTATGCCCAATGCCCGCGCGGTGTATGTGCCGTTGGTGTGCTGGACCGGCCCCCGATAAAAATCGGCAATCGCCCGTCGTCCGTATGAGGTGAATTCGTCGGCGGTTTGGGCGATGACCTGCGGGTCGAGTTCGCAGATGGCGGCGTACTCTTCCAGGGTGTGTTCGAAGATCCGTTCTTTCAACATCGAGAAAACGGTCATTACACTGATGCCATTGACATCGCCGGAAAACTCCAGGTCAGCCACAGCAACGGTTTCAGCAGCCTTCGGTTGGCCGTTTTCGACGACGATAAACTCTTTATTGTCAGCATTCAGGCCGATGTCGGCCGGGTGCAGATATTTGCGGTTGTCCTGGCGCACCAGATAGGAAGCGTCGCACCAGGTCAGGTGGCCGTCAACGGCGGATGCCGTTTTGCCGGGGAAGGCCAGGTAGCGCTTGTCGATACGGTCGTTGTCGATCATCCAGCGCATCATGCCCAGGGCAAAGGCTGCATCGGTGCCCGGCAGGATGGGGACCCAGCGATGGGCCTTGGCGGCCGAGTTGGAAAAACGCGGGTCGACGATAACCAGCTTGCCCTTCTTTTCACGGAAAAAGTTGAGCTTGCGAGCAAGGGCCTGCATGGGGAAATTGGCCTCATACGGGCTGGTTCCGAAGAAAATGATATATTTGGCATTCATGATGTCGGGCTTGATGTGGTGGGATCCATTAAAGCACAAGTCCAGGCCGACATGGTGAGATGTCTCGCAGATGGAGGTGTGATCCAGACGGTTATTCACCGTTCCGAAAGCATTCTTGAACCAGCGATCGGTGAACTCCTTTTTGCCATGCTCGATACGGCCCGGCATAAAGACTACCGAATTGGCCTTGGGACCCAGTTCGGGTGCCTGCGGGTCGATGGGGGTTTCCAGGTCCCGCAGAGCGGCCAGGCCTTCCACATGCCCCTCGCCGAACAGGTCTCCGCCGTTGACGATCTCATCGTATGCCTGCTCCCAGGATATGGTTTTCCATTTCCCCGATCCTCGGGAGCCGGCGCGCTTGAGCGGATGCAGGATTCGATCCGGATTGTATAGGGTCTGAATGAGGGCACCGGCTTTGGCACAGGCCGTCCCCTCTAATTTTTCGGCTGCCTTGGCATCTGTATTATAAGGCAGGTGCGGTTCGTTGGTATTGGGATGATAGGGGTTGCCGCTGACTTTAGCCACCTTGCCGTCCACCACTTTGACCTGAAGGCCGCATGCGCTGTGGCAGGCCAGGCAGACCGTGCGCACCACTGTCACCTTGTCTCCGTTAGCCGGATCTACCTCAGGTGCCCCACTGATCCAGTCTCCGGTCTCTTTGGCCGGTTTCATGCATCCGGCTGTCGCTACCATGCCGCCCAGTGCCAGTGCGGATTTAATGAATCTTCTTCTGTTATTCGAACCCATGCTTAGGCCTCCTCGCTTTGGATGTTTTCATAGGGCAGCATTTTGTAGCTGAGCAAAAAGATTACCAGAACGATGGCTACCATAGCGGCGGCAAAAATCAGCTTGTCGGGCTCTGATGGCACCGTTTCCCACTGGTGGCTGGTCATGGGCAGCATCTGGCCGCCGATGAACAGATTAACGATGCCGTAAAAGGCGCCGATCATGGCGGTTAATGCCGCAAAAAAGCGAAGTATCGGCTGCTTACGGCCGGTTCTGAAAAACATCAAGAGGAAGGGCAGCACCAGGCCGACAAAAATCTGAAACAGCCAGAATTGGCTGGATCGCGGTCCGGAAAGGAGCAGTTTGACCACGGCGTGGCCACCCTGGCCCACAAATTTAAGTTGCAGCAGGTAGATCGCCCACACGACCGCCTGAACCAAAAGTGCATATTTGAAAAACCGCGCGAGTCCGGAAAGATAGTTGCTCTGGTCTTTGAGATCCCCTGCCGATGGGCTTCCGAAGGTATTTTTAAGCTGAGAAAAGAGGATGAGAAAGGCCGCGCCGGAAGAAAGTCCCTGACTGATGAAGATGAAAATCAACACGGCCGAATTCCAGGCCACCCGCCCTTTGAATGAACTGAGCATAAAACCCAGATAGATCAAGCCGATGATGGACATGGTGACGCTGGCGTTGGCCCAGAAACGCTCCTTGCCGAGATGACGCTGTCGGATTTCATCGGCCGAACCCTCCTCGAGGCTGCCGGTCAACAATTTGTAAATGCCTGAAAAGGAGGCACCTTTGCGTGCGCTGACCACCATCTCCGGCAAGAACAGATAATAGGCGTGAAACGCATAAGATATGATGCATAGCAGCACCACATAGAAACCATAGGCCACTGGGGCGGTCCAGTTCCAATGGTAAGCCATAGTCAGCGCCCGTTCGGGATGACCCAGATCGGCAATCAGAAACAGTGAAACAAATACCAGAATGACAAACGGCAGAAAGGAACCGACCTTTTCCAACGGACGATAGTTATCCTGACGGTAATAGAGCCAGGATAGATGGGATACGATATGGGTACCTTCAGCGAGTGCAAAGAAAAACAGGTAACAGGCGATCAGATACCCGAGGGCCACTCCATGGTTGATCCAGTGGATGTGTTCGATAGCGTCGTTCATAATTCCCCCTTATTGATTACAGTGCGGAGTAGTCTGCGCCGAGAATGGCCTCGTCGGCAAACGCGTAATGGACCTTGGGACCGGTATCCAGGTCGGCCCGGATTGTCTGAGTCGCGTGGGTATTCAAATAGGTGAAAATATTGCTGTGCGGGTCGTTCAGATCACCGAAGATGCGGGCTCGCCCCGTACAGGCGGTCACGCAGGCAGGCTCTATCCCTTGGGTGATGCGATGGTAACAAAAATCGCATTTGTCTGCCGTTCGCGTAATGGGATTGAAAAACCGTGCACCGTAGGGACAAGCTTCGATGCAGACATGACAGCCGACACAAACCTCGCGATTGACATGAACCACGCCATCTTCTTTTGAGCGAAAGGTCGCACCGGTGGGGCACAGGTTCAGGCAGGGAGCGTCTTCACAGTGGTTGCAGAGGCGGGGCAAAAAATGGAAGCTGGTATCGGGGTAGCGTCCTTTGGCGATTTTTTTAACCCAACTACGGTATTTACCGTCGGGTACATTGTTTTCGCTCAGACACGCGATGGTGCAACCATGACAGCAGGTACAGCGGTTGGTGTCGATGACCATAGCATATTTTTTAGCGCTGACCGTTTTGGCCTCGGCGAGATTTCTGGCCTGTATCAATACTGCTCCGGTCCCCAAGGCGGTGGCACTGATGCCGACCTTGCCAAGAAACTGGCGTCGGCTGAGTTGGGTATCAGATTGTGTCATTCATGTACCTCCTAAATTTCAGTTGGCTTAAATTTTATCGTTTTTAACGTCCATCCATTCATCGATTCGGAAATCAAAAATCGAACCGGCAATAATTTTAATTTATTTATAAGGATTCCCAAGTGTACCGGTACTGGACTACAGCCAACTAATCGGATCGGTCCGGCGGGCCCCTCGATTCAGTTTCGTTATCGCGGATGCATTTCAAAAAATAGTGCAACTCTTCTGGATCGATTGGTTTGTGCAGGCAGGCAAAAAGATGATGGCTGATGGCATCCTTAAGATCCGGATGGAAACGTTCCTTGGATGTACATAAAAAACTGGTTGACGGATATGATAGCGTGAGCTTTCGAATGGTTCGATCATCAAGAGGGACGCTGTCGATATCCAGAATGACGGTCAAACATGGATCGGATGCCAGCATCGTTTCCAGTTCCCTAAAACTGGGGCATGTTTCCGTTCGGTAGGGACCCTTCTCAATGATGCGGCATATCGCTTCAGAGTCTTGGGCAACTGCTCCCAAAACTACCACCTTGTGACCCCGGCCTTGTCTTTCATTGAATGTCATTTGACCCGCAATTGATTTTTAAGATGTCGACTGCCATTGGACAACGCAATGAAGATGCCAGGACGTATTGAAGCGCAATGCGGCAGAAATGAGTTGTGGTTGGAAGAGGCCGGAGGTGTGATGTAACCATCTGAAATAAAAAAATTATAGAATTATTAAGAAGGATAGAATGTTTTTTGAAAGGGCAATGGCCAGCATAGATCAACTCACTCAATGATGGTAAAACCATTGCCCACGCGTCCGGAATCCGGACGGATAAAAAACAACCAAAAAATATTTCTTAATAATAATATGTTAGAACGTCCTATTTCCGGACGTGCTATTCAACGGCGAATAGGTGTCCGGGCGGTGACAAACCGTTTCTGCTGTTGGAACCCATATTCGGGCAACCGTTTTTGAAATGAACACAGACAATGGGGCAGGAGGCCTATTTGTAGGCGCATTTGAATGGCACCTAAGGCAGGCTGTGCAGGGAGTAATTCACAATGCGTTCTGGATCATATTGACAAGAGACTTGGGTAGGAATCTCCTAAACTGTGGAGATCGCTTTTGAATGTTGTTTTTATGAGAATATTCAGTGCAAAGTGGGGTTGACGATCTGCAGCCGTTTGAGCTTTTCGTAGAGTGTGCTGCGGCTGATGCCCAACTGCCTGGCCGCTTCAGTTTTATTCCAGTTGCAGGCATCAAGCACCTCTCGAATTAACCGTTCTTCGGATTGGATAATGGTGGGCACGGGATTGGATTCAGATGCAGGTGCATCCACGAGAGATGTCGGAAGATCCTTCAATTCGATCTGGGAGTCCTTGGCCAGTACGACGGCATGCTCAACACTGTTTTCCAACTCGCGCACATTGCCAGGCCATGGACAGTCAATTAGTTTTCGCATGGCTTCGCTTCTGAAGCCCCGGATATGTTTTCCCTGTTCCCCGGCAAACCGCTTGAGGAAATGCTGCACTAATAAATGGATATCCGTGGATCGTTCCCGCAACGGTGGTATTCGCATTGGGATGACGTTCAAGCGATAGAACAGATCTTCCCTGAATCGTCCCTGCCGCACTTCGCCCTGAAGATTTTTATTTGTGGCGGCTAAAATACGGACATTGACTTTCACGGGGTGGTCGCCGCCCAAGCGATCGATGGTTTGTTGCTGAAGAACCCTAAGCAGTTTGGTCTGGGCGGCAGGATCGATTTCACCGATCTCGTCAAGGAAAACCGTCCCGCCGTCGGCTTGCTCGAATCGGCCGATTTTACGTCGAATCGCGCCGGTAAACGCCCCTTTTTCATGGCCGAACAGTTCGCTCTCCAGCAGGGTGCTGGGATAGGCCGTACAATTGATGACGACAAATGGCTTTTGGGCGCGATGGCTGCGATGGTGGATGGCCCGTGCCACCAGTTCCTTTCCGGTTCCGCTCTCCCCTTGGATCAACACAGTTGCATCGGTGGGTGCCACATCTTCGATCAGCTTAAAAACCACCTGCATCTTGGGATCTTTTCCGACAATACCCTCGAAGCCGGAATCCACATCCACCCGCTGCTTCAGTTCGCGCAACTCCTCTTCGTGGACATTCGCGCGATGGATGGCGCCGGCGGCCTGATGCAGAATCATGCCGACAACATCCAACTCGTGCCTGATGCAATTGCAGTTGCCGCTGCAAACAACCAGCATGGCGCCGATCATCAGGTCGTGATGTCTAATGGGAAACACAGCGACTTGGTCAACACTGCCGAACCATTCATTCAGGTTCAATCGTCCGAGTTCAGGTTGACGGATAAAGGTCAGCTGTCTTTGTGGGTTGAATGCACGCTGCACCTTGTCAAAGACATCCTGATCCAGATGAAAGGTCTTGTGAGGGGTCGCCAGACTGATGGATCGCGCCGCATGGTTGAACACCATCAAATTCAGGTTGCGGCATTCTACCACTTCTTTGAGTGTGTGGATGAGGAATTGACAGATTTGATCCAGTTTAGGAAGCGCCGCGATTTTCTGGGATATGGAAAAAGAGGTCTCGAGTTGCTTGTGGGTGCGATCCAATTCCTGATTTTTCAGTTCGAGCCGGATATTGGAATCCTGCAGGCGTTGCGTATAGTCCTGCAGGCGAACCAGCATGGAATTGAAAGCCGATGCAAGCTTGGTGACTTCCTGTCTTCCATGGACGGCAATCTGAGTGTCCAGATTGCCTTCGTCAATCTGTTCGGCACATTGGGTCAATTGTCCTAACGGACCGATGAGGTGGCTGATCACCCAGTGGCTGATTGCCAGGGATAACAACAGAATGCCAACCGTTATAACACTCATCTGCACCCATAATTTACGGACCTGGTGACGGTATGGCGCCTCGGAAAGTCCCATCCTCAGCGTCCCGGCCTTTCCTCCGAATATTGGGTAGGCGACATCGATAAATCGGTGTCCCTCCTGGGACTGAATTTTTGTGACCTTGCTACTATCGTCGCTATCGATTGTATTGGCTGGTATCAGATATAGGGGAACACCATCCATAAAGGTATGTGTCAACAGTCTACCCTCCCGGATCACAAACAAGTAGGCCACGGAAGGATCGCTTGAGATTTGATCATCCAGCATTTTTTGCAACGACACCAAATCGTTGATCAGTATTTTATCCACAGCTTCCAAAGATAGCTTGTGGGCGATATTTTCAGCACGGGCAACGGCGCTTTCAAATAAGCTTGCACTGTATCGGTGAGCAACCAGTTGGGAAACCGCCACACCTGTTGCAATCACGAGCAATGCCACAGCTAGAAGGAGCGTGTTTTTAAGACTTTTAGGAAGCATCGCCCCCGTCCTCCACGACCATCATCCGGTCAAGCATAATTTTTACCGGTGCATACCATTCTGGTTCAGGGGGAACAAACCGATCAATCATTAGCTCGCCAAGAATACGATGGCCTTGCGAATCTTCATGCATGGACATGATCATTTCCACCAGCGCCTTTTTCAGTTGTGGGTCGAGTACTTTCGAGACCACCAGCGGCGGGCTGCCAAATGGTTCGGATTTTTTAATCACTCGTGTTTTGGCCGAATAAAAGGAGTTGCGCCGCTGGTAATATTCCCACATATGCCCATCAACAGCCGCTCCATCAACCAGGTTTTTGGCAACGGCCATGATCGCGTTATCGTGGCTGTAGGTGTAAGTGAAGCGGCGGAAATAAGTTTCCTGTTTGACCCCCATTTGTCTGAGCCAGTACCTGGGTACCAGCGCACCGGTATTGGATTCCGGATCGGTAAACGCAAAGTCTTTGCCCTGCAGATCGGAAAGTGTTTGCAGCGGGCTGTCCTTGTGGACGATCAAATAGGCTTGATAGACAGGTTTACCGCGGACAACGGGCGTGGCGATTGCTTCGAATCCGTATTTTTCAGCTCCGGAAACAAAGGGGCCAGTACATATGAAAGCAAGGTCGATACGTCCCTTGGCTAGTAGTTCGTTGACTTCTCCATAGGTTTTTCGCTGGATCAACTCAACGTCATGATCGACTTTAGAGGCCAGATAGTCGATAAGCTCCCGGTAATATATAGACGTTTCCTTAGGCGATATCATGGCTGCAACGGCAACTCGTAGCGTTCGCCGATCATTTTTTTTCTTCCCGGGAAGGGACGCACCCATTTTCTGGGAAAAATCAATCTGTTTGTATTCGGTATCCCCGCTGCACGACACAAAGAGGGAAAAAACCAATGCAATAAGCAACCAAAGGAACGAAGCGCTGCCAAAACGTGATAGGTATTTGCTATTCATGTCAATGTTGGCCAATGCAATTTGGTGAGGTGAACCGATTCTTACCATCAACGTATCCCTGGTTGCTGGGTAATTATACATGCTACAGGGTGGTATGTATAGGTTGGTTTGCTCTTTTAGAAGGGCAATCGTATTTAGGCTTGGCATCAATGCAGTGGCGGTACCCCAAAATGGTCGCCAATATAACATTCTGTAATAAATGTAAAAAAATCGGATATTGTCGTTTGTGGGCGCTCACTTGAAATTATTGAAAATATTTAAAAGAGAGCGCAAAATGAGACGCAAAGGGGTCAGATCTGCCCGTGACTCATTGCGATGCAAAGCTTTGTTTAAAGGCGGTTTAAGAGGTATGTGTTTCTCTTAAACCGCCTTTTTGTATAAAGTTCGAGAGTGGCGGTAGGTGCGTGGAGAGGGGGGCTCACGTTTCTTCAAAAAGGTATATCATCTTTTTTATAATCATCATCAAAATCAAAGGGCATCATTTCGCTTTCAATATCTATAAACACACCTAAAGAATCGCATAAATTTTTTACAATTCGGCTATAAGATTCTTTTTCATTGAGATCCTTTGTTTTTGAAAATGCTTTCAATGAAAAATTTATTTCTTTTGATAAGCCATCCACTATTTTATCAAGATCCATCACTTTTTCCTCTCTCTATTTTGGATGTAAACATTACTCGTGTCGAGGATACTCGTTTTCGTGTCCTCCTGATGTTTGAGTTTTGATGTAGATCCGCGGCACCCGCTCAGTGATGGCCGTCACTACCTCATAGTTGATGGTGGCGTTCCAGGCGGCGATATCGTCGGCGCTGATCTGCGCCTGCCCCTGTCGTCCCAGAACTACCACTTCATCGCCGACCTCTACGCCAGGGACCGCGGTCACATCCAGCATAGTCAGGTCCATGCATACCCGCCCGACGATGGGCACCCGGCTGCCCCCGACGAGCATCATTCCGCGGTTTGAGAGGCCGCGGCTGTAGCCATCGCCATAGCCCACCGGGACCGTGGCGATGGTGGTTGGGCGTTCTGCTGTCCATGTGCATCCGTAACTGATTGGTGTGCCGGGCAATACCTTTTTGACATGGATGACGCGCGCCTTGAGGGCCAGGGCCGGGAAGAGTTCGAGCGCATCGCGCCGAACCTCATGGGAGGGGTAGAGGCCGTAGACCGAAATGCCCGCCCTGGCCATATCCAGGTGGGTGGCGGGCATGTCGATGATGGCCCCGCTGTTGGCCATGTGGCCTAGGGGCGGCCGCAGGTGATTGGCTTCGAGAGCCGCCAGACAGCCCTCAAACTGGCGGAACTGCCCTTCGGCGAAGGCTTTGTCCCGGCTGTCGGCTGTGGCGAAATGGGAGAAAATGCCTTTAAAGGAGATTCCAGGGAGGGTGCTGATTTGCTGGGCCAGAGCCACGCAGCGGGCCACGGCCTTCTGGTCCGGACAGGGGATGCCTAAGCGTCCCATGCCAGTGTCGATTTTAAGGTGGATCGGGAGCCTTTGACCGATTCCGGCGAGACGGGCGGAGATGGCACGCGCCGTGTCGATATCGTAGACGCACTGCTCCAGTCCATGGGCGGCCAGTTCTGCCGCCATCTCCGGCGGGCTGTAGCCGAAGATCAAGATAGGGGCATGGATGCCGGCGGTGCGCAGGGCGATCCCCTCGGCCGGCCGGGCCACCCCCAGATAGTCGGCGCCGTTGGCCAAAACCGTGCGGGCGACCTCAACCGCGCCGTGGCCGTAGGCGTTGGCCTTGACCGCCGCCAGCAATAGGGTCTCGACGGGCTGCAGGGCCTTGAGCGCGCGGATGTTGTGGGCGATGGCCGCCAGATCGATCTCGGCCCAAACCAGGTGGGTGTTGGCAGGCATAATTATCCTTGGCAGTCTAAAGACGCGATCCGCTCGCAGTCCATATATAGTCTGAATGGCTGAAAGTCGTCTAAACACCAAAAACTGCAGATAAAAGAGTCGTTAGGGACCGAATTCGGCATCACTATAAGATATTCGTCGCTGGTAATACAAACACTTTATATTGACAAGCCGGACACCCACCTGTAGAAAGTCACCAGTGGTGACAAGTATCTGGGGACATGGGAATCATGAAAAAAAGCGATATTTCGGTCGATCGCAAAGCGCAGACCAAAGTCAAGCTTGTTAAAGCCGTTGGGTGGGTATTGGCAGAGGCAGGTTTCAAGGGCCTTGGCGTCAATAAAGTCGCAAAGGCGGCGGGGGTCGACAAGGTACTCGTGTACAGATACTTTGGGGGACTTCCGAGTTTGATTGGTGAGTACAGTCGAAGCGTGGATTTTTGGCCGACCACAACAGAACTATTGGGCCCGAATCCGGATCAAATCAGAAGCATGTCCCCGGATCAACAGGTTGCCGAATTCTTCAAAGCATTTATTGCCGCATTGAGAAAAAGACCGCAGACCCTGGATATTCTGGCCTGGGAGCTCCTGGAAAGAAATGAACTCACCAGACAGCTCGAAGACATACGCATAAAGACCATTCTCGAGTATTTTGAGTATTTCGAAGAGATTCCCGATGATGACAACCTGTCGGCCATCATCGTGTTGATGGGAGGGGCAGTCAATCATCTCCTGGTGAAGTCTAGAATTGCCGCCTCAATTGGCGGCATAGACCTGGAGTCCGAGGCGGGTTGGGAGAAAATTTACAATGGTATCGATCTGCTTCTTAAAGGGATCTTTGAGAGATGATTTTTTTTGACTGGAATGTCACTAGTGGTGACAACGAAAACGCGAGGAGGGAGGACACAATTTGAAAACTGAAACCGTCGCGCTGCCAGGCGCACTGGGATCTACTAGTGTTAATTACGCAGTTGAGCTCATGTTGGATGGCTTCATGTGTTCTGAGGCCATGGTCATGGCCTTTGCCAGAGAGTTTGGGCTTGAACCGGAAATTGCCCTGAAAATATCCAGTGGGTTTGCCGGCGGCATGGCCCAGGGCAAAACCTGTGGAGCCGTCACCGGCGCCATCATGCTGATCGGTTTGAAATATGGGGCCGGGCTTCAACGAGATCAATACTCGAAGGAGAGGTGTTTTCAGGTCACTCAAGAGTTTTCGCATCGCTTTGTCGCACGCCGAAAATCTCTGGAGTGCAGCGACATTCTTGTGATGAATCACATCAATCCCAAGGATCCTGAAGAGATGAATCTCCTGAGAGAAAAGCACCTTTGTGAAAAGATCGTAAAGGATTCAATGGAGATCCTCGAGGCGCTTTTTCAGGAAGAGGAGCTATGATATGGATAGGATCGCGATTCACATTCGTCGGGCAGTAATACTTAAAGCAAATACTGAGCGGAGGAGTTGACCCCATGACGCGTTGGCTCATGCTGGATATCGGTGCCGGAACCCTGGACCTATTGGTGGTAGACGGCGATGACGGACAGACCTACAAAGCGGTGGCGAAATCCCCCATCCGCACAGTGGCAGAGGAGATCGAGGGGACCTCCGGCCCTCTGGCCGTCACCGGCGGCGAGATGGGCGGCGGACGGGTGACACAGCTGCTCAAAGAGCGGGCCGCTACGGACAAGGTGGTGATTGGAACCAGTGCCGCTGCCACGCTGCACCATGATGTGGATCGGGTAGCCGGCTGGGGGTTGGAGATCGTCTCCGATGACGACGCCTGCCTGGCCGTCAATCAGCCGGGGATGGGCCACATTCACCTGGCCGATGTTCAGCCGGACCGGATCGAGAACCTCGTTACCGCTCTGGGCCTGCCCTTTGAGTTCGATGCCGTGGCGGTCTGCGCCCAGGACCACGGGGTGGCCCCGGCCGGGGTTTCCCACCTCGATTATCGCCACAACCTCTTTGCCGAGGCCCTTTCGCAAACGCCCCTGCCGCGCACCCTGCTCTATCGCAGTGACGAGGTCCCGGACAATTTCAATCGGTTACGAACCCTGGCGGCCACAGCGGCCGAGCTGCCCACCGCGGCGGTTTACGTCATGGACAGCGGCCTGGCCGCCATTACGGGCGCCGCTCAGGATCCACGCGCTATTGCTGCGGGCTGTGTGGTCCTAGATATCGCCACCTCTCATACCGTAGGCGCCGCCATGCAGGGAGAGGAGGTCTGCGGCACATTTGAGTATCACACCTGCGATGTGAACGCCGGCGTATTGGACGACCTGTTGACAGGGCTGACGGCCGGCACCCTCTCCCACGAGGCGATCCTGGCCCAGGGGGGCCACGGTGCTTTTATTCGGAAAGCTCTCATGCGGAAGGACCGAGCATTGGGCCGAGAGGGCCAATGCCCCGTGATCGCCACCGGACCCAAGCGCCGCCTGGCGCGGGGCTCCAGTTTCGACCTCATCTGGGGCGCCCCTTGGGGGGACAACATGATGACGGGCACAGTGGGACTATACACGGCTCTGGCCCGGCGGCTGAATGAGGACCCGGTGGGCCGTGTCCTCTGAGGCAGGCCTATTCTCGCAGCTGTCACAGCTCGATTTCGATATCATTTTTGATCTGCCGGACCGGCGGCCGCAGGTCGGGCACGAAGACTTTCCCGGTGAGCTTCTGATAGGTCTCGACCTAGCGGCAGCCGATCTGGAACCCCTCCTTTTTCTCCTCTGCGGTATTTCGCAGAAAATAGGGCTCGGCTTCACCAGAAAATAGTAGCGAAATCAAAGGGACACACCAAGGAGGGGCGACAGGCAAAAAGGTGCCATCCTGTGAGATAGTGGCTTGCTAGTGTGCACAGTATATGAAGTAAATTACATAGTATATGAAATAGAATACATAGAATTTATGAAATCTATTACCCATCCACAGCATTGCTGATATTCAATTCTCAATCATCATTGATGTCCCCGTAATAAATCCGGCCGAATTTTCTCAAGAACAATATATCATGTTAGTTATTGATTATATAAATAATATGATCTGGTAGTATTTTAAGATTATGATTTATTGCGGTTGCCTTATCACTGGCAGTTACACACGATAGAATAATTGGCACATATTTTGGAGATGACGCAATCGAATTTCAGCTCGGTTAAGCCATCATCATGAATCATCAGGTTCTTCTTCTTCTGGAGTAAGCCTACCTTGGGTTGTAAATAATGGACATCCACCTTCCTTCGTTGAGGTTGCGACACCTAATACGAGAGGAGAGGATGGATATTTACAAGCCTTTTGTACCATCGATTCAGGATCATTGGTTATCGGCTTCTACGTGCAGTGTTCAGAGGTGGCTCGATTTTTTTCGAATCGATCAAAACCACTTCAAACTCAGTTACCCGGCATGCAATAACCGACGAGTTATCTCTAAGGGCTCAATCAACAGCAGATTCCCCAGCCTGCCCATCGGTAAAAAGACGACCT
>JBNKKA010000003.1:0-70145 GCA_050291585.1 Desulfobacteraceae bacterium | reverse complement strand
GAGTAAGATAGCCGTCAGGCGGTTGAGGCGATTCATAAGTGCACACCGGTCATCATGGTTGGATACAAGGGAATTATCGTGAAAGGAAACACATCGTGCACAATAGTGCAATGAAAGAGTACAATCCTGCTCGGTGAGCACACGCCTAAAAACAGGAACCAATAATAAATTACATATTTTTAGAGTGTTACCAGAGGAAGGCATAGTCACGCGCCGCCCACATTCGCTGGCACGCGCCTTGCTCACTCTCTCACCCAGAAGCGCAACAACATGCTTTGCTTACCCCGATACAGCATCACCCCCCGCCGTGTCACCGCATCACCCGAGAAGGAGGAAAACGATGAGCATCCCAGCAAAGATTCAGCACAAAGAGGTCGAATACCACAATATCTGCAGCAAACCATTGACTATATTTGGTTTTCCAGTGGACCGACATTTGATTTTCGCCAATGCCGCCGGCCACTATAAAAAGCGGATGGAAAAACGCCAGCGCAAGCTTATCTCCAGGGTCGCCTTTTTGCGCTACTTCATGCACTATGGAGAGAAGCTGCTCTCCCTCTCCACCGGATATTCGCCCATCGGAATTCTCGAGCAGCTGGTTACCGGCCCCCTCTTCCTCTTCTTCAAACGGGCCATTTTCATCTTCACAGACAAGCGCATCATCCATGTACCCACGCGTTTCAACCGCGCCCACCGGCGGTCGCTGTCCCAGATACTTTACACTGATTGCGAGAAGATCGAGCTCCAAGGCAGAACCCTTTTGGTGACCTATAAAGATGGTCTCAGCGAAAGCTTCCCCTACATGGGCCGTCCGGAGAGACGCAAGTTGCAACAGATCATCTCGCGCCTGTCCATCGGTAGCGGCGAACCCAGTGCGCTGCCTCATCGCACTGCACTTTGCCCAAATTGCCACAGCCCTCTGAATGATGGCTGTGAGGCCTGCCCGGCCTGCAAGCTGGCATTTAAAACCGGTTCTAAAGCGCGTTTACGCTCCCTGCTGCTCCCCGGTGGCGGGTACTTTTATAGCCGCTGCCCCTTACCCGGCCTGGTGAGTGCCGGTGTTGAACTTCTGCTCATGGGCATCTATGTGGTCACTTGCCTTGATTTTGGCGAGGGCCTTGAATATTCGCACACCTTTCTACCCATAATGGGGCTCGCCTATCTGGCGATGAAACTGATTACGGCTTTTCATGCACACCTGCTGGTCCAAAGCGGTATTCCCGAAAAGGCCCACCTCGACCTGCGGCGTGCATCGTCCCCGATTTGAACCGGTTTCAATGGTTAACTGCCAGGGGCTGACCACCACCAGCCCCTAACCGCCCCCAGTGAAACCTGCGGCAAGGGTGCCCTCCCACCAACGCCCTGACTCCCCCTTGCCGCAGGTCCCGCCCCATGTTAAACCTGCTTCGTATCAACGATTCAAGCCTCCACACCACCATAGACCAAATGAGGAGAACCCATGGCCCACGTCTATGTCGATGTCGATGATGTCCTCACCGACAGCGCCGGTACCTATCTGCGCATCGTCGCCCGGGAGTTCGGCAAAGAGGCCACCCTGTCAGATATGGTGACTTTCGACCTGCAGCGCTCCTTCGGCCTGTCTGAAAAAGAGTACGACCACCTGGTGGAGGTGGCCCACCGGCCCGATGAGATCCTCGCCATGGCCCCCTCCCCCGGCGCTCTCGAAACCCTGGCTTTGTGGGCTGAGCAGGGCCACAGTGTCCACATCGTCACCGGCCGCCTGACAAGTACCGTCGAAACCTCACAGCAATGGCTCAAGGATCACAATGTGGCCTACGAGAGCTTCACCATCGTGGACAAATATCGGCGCCCGGAGATGGACCCCGACATCGCCCTGCCCCTGAGCGATCTGCAGAAGATGTCGTTTACCTTGGCGGTGGAAGACAGCGCCAGCATGGCCACCTATCTGGCCGATAAACTCGCCACCCCGGTGGCCTTGGTGGACCGTCCCTGGAACCGATCAGCAAAGGTCAACGGCAAGATCACCCGCTGTCATGACTGGGATCAGATTCGGGCGACCCTGGATGCGCTCACCCTTGACCAAGGGACAGATTGACGACCTAATCACCTGTTCCCGTCTTAAAACTCACCTGGAGAACACTATGACGGATGCCACTTTTGAGAAACTCGACCCTTCGGAACAACCGCTCTTCGGCCCCCGCCGTTTGGTTCTGTGCGGTTTTGACACTGCCGCCCGCACAGATTTCCTGAAGCTCATTGAGGTCGCAGAAGTAAAGGATATCGACTGTCTCTGGGCGGGCGAAAGCGATGGAGAGATCCAATTGAAAGCCCTCTTCGAGCAGCCCATCGGTTCACCCTGCGCGCCAGCGGCAGACCATCCAAGGGCCATTGTTGCCGGCGGCCTCTTGCAGAAGGAGTTCCACCTCCTGATGAACCTCTCCCGTGAGGTGGGCATGCCGCCCACATTGTGGGCGGTCCTCACGCCCACCTCGGCAACATGGCCCCTGAACGCCCTGCTCAAAGAGCTCAATGCCGAGCGGGCCGCCATGGCGGCCCGCAAGCGCCAGCAACCTCAATGAACCATCAGCCCTCAGCCATATCCGCAGATCTGAGAGGTCAGATGGCCGTGGTCACCGGCGGCGGAGGCGGCATCGGTTTGCATATCGCCGAAGCCCTGGCGACAGCCGGAGCCACAGTGGCAGTCGTTGGCCGTAACAAGGCGAATCTGGCGACCGCTGTGAAGCAGATTCGCTCAGAAGGCGGCAAGGCCCTGGCGATAGTTGCGGATGTGACCGCAGCAGCGCAGGTAGATAAGTTGCAAAACTCGCTGGGCGCTCAGTTTAATGGCGTGGACCTCCTGGTCAACAACGCCGGCATCCTGGGAAAACCGGGTCGCTGGTGGGAGATGCCCCCAGAGGATTGGTGGCGCGTCATGGAGGTCAACCTCAAGGGCGCCATGCTCTGTGTAAGAGCCTTTCTGCCCGAAATGCTGGCCCGCGGTCGAGGCCGCATCATCAACCTCGGCAGCAATGTAGGAACGGCCCCCATCTCAGGTTTGTGTCCATATGCGGTAAGCAAGGCGGCCCTCCTGCGCCTGACCGATAGCCTTAGCGAGGACCTGCAAGGTACCGGTGTTACTACCTTTGCCGTCAGCCCCGGCCTGGTAAAGACGGCCCTGAGCCACAAGCTGCCAGCCTACGACCAGATCCCGGAGGGCCAATGGCTGCACCCCAGGCAGGTGAGCAGCCTCTGCCTTACCATCGCCGCAGGCCGGGTGGACACCCTCACCGGCCGCTACCTTCACGTTGGGGATAATATCGAAGATTTAATTCAACAAGCCGAGCAAATTGTGGCAGAGGACCTACGCACCCTGCGCCTGCGCATGAAATCCTAATCGAGAAAGAGCCCTTATGCCCTCAGTCGATCTGACCCATCCAATCAGCACCGGCATGCCCGTCTATCCGGGCGCAGAAAGTCCCAGGATCACTCAGGCCTGTACGGTGGCCAACAACGGCTTCGCCGAAAAGATCATCCGCTTCTACTCCCACACCGGCACCCATATGGACGCGCCCTGCCACCTCATCGCCAATGGACGCGATCTGGACAGCTACCCCATCGAGACCTTCAAAGGCCCCGGCGTTTGTGTAGACCTAAGTGGTCTTTCCAGCCAAGAGATTGGTTTGAAGAAACTGGCTCACCTTAACGAAACACTCACCTCTGCCGAATTCCTCCTGCTGCACACCGGCTGGGGCCAACGCTGGGGAGACCAAGCCTACTTCGAACAGCATCCCGTCCTGAGCATTGAAGCGGCCCGCTGGCTGACGGGCTTCCATCTCAAGGGTATCGGCCTGGACAACATCTCCGCCGATCGCTACGACACGCAAGACTTACCCGTTCACAAGACACTCCTGGAAAGCGACATCCTCATCATTGAGAACATGGCCCACCTGGATCAACTCCCCGAGAACGGTTTTCAGCTCACCTGTCTGCCCCTCAGGCTCACTGGAGCTGACGGCGCACCGGTGCGGGCAATGGCCGAATTTTAAAATGCAGCACTCCGTTTAATTGAAAATAGGCGTGCAAAAGTGGGGAAATAGAGAACCGGAGCGTTTGGATTCAACACCGCCGCCGACGGATAGGTAAGTGTACACCGGCAGCGGCTTAGGAACGGGGAAACCGAGCCTCAAGCTGCGGCTGTAGCTGTGTATATCGTCTGAGGATACGTCTCAGAGGTAGCTTTATGATACTCCTCGGCTAAGGAAGTGAGAAGCTCCTTGACCGATGTGATCTTGTTCACTCGGTGAACGTTCTCACCCGCAAATGCGAAGCCATGCTTGAGCTTGCCCTTGCGCGCCCGGGCCAGGGCCATGGCGATGCAGTAGGGGCTATTCTCGGGGTCGCAGGTTTTGATGCAATGGTAGGGGCAGTTGAAGGGGCGCTTCCCACCTGCGGCCACATCCCGGAGAAACTGGTTGTCTACGGCCCGACCCGGCAGTCCCACCGGGCTTTTGATGATGGTCACGTCCTCTTTGCCAGCATCGAGGAAGGCCTGCTTGAAGGCGGGATCCGCGTCGCATTCATGGGTAGCCACGAAGCGGGTGCCCAATTGAACACCGGCGGCGCCCAGTTCGAGAAAACGGCGGATATCATCCCCCGTGTAGACCCCGCCGGCGGCGATGACGGGGATCTCTTTGTCCTTATCGGCGGTGATGCCTTGGACAGTTGCAACGACCTCTTTGATAAGATTTTCGAGACGGAAACGCGGGTCGTCGATCTGTTCTGCTGTGAAGCCCAGGTGGCCCCCGGCCATGGGCCCCTCCACTACAAAGGCATCGGGGAGGTAATTGTATTTTGTCTGCCACTTGCGACAGATCAGCTTGGCGGCACGGGCGGATGAGACGATGGGCACCAGCTTGGTGCGCGCGCCCTCCTTGAGATAGCTGGGCAGATCCATGGGCAGGCCGGCACCGCAGAAGATCACGTCGATCCCCTCGTCGATGGCAGTTTTGACCAGGTCGGCGAAGTGGGTCAGGGCCACCATAATGTTGACGCCCAAAATACCTTGGGTATTGGCGCGCGCCTTGCGGATCTCGCGCTTGAGGGCACGTGTGTTGGCCTCGACCCCGTTGGTGGCCACGTCCTTTTCAGTGATGCCCGCCATGGCGGCGGCGATGACGCCTACGCCCCCCTCTTTTGCCACTGCGGAGGCCAACCCAGCCATGGAGATGCCCACCCCCATGCCCCCCTGGATAATGGGCAAGGGACTTACGAGGCTTCCAATTTTTAGTTCGGGCAGTTTCATTAAGGTGTCCTCCGGTGTGGATTACCAGGGTGCGACAGCGCGACAGTTCGCATCTTACGCTTCGGCACGTTTCTACCTGCGCTTAAACAATATAACTCGCTTTGACAAGGACGTCCCGATGGTTGACAAAAGTTTTACATTTTCAAGGGTTAGAATGAACGGTGAGTCATTTTCAGCGGGAGCAATGGGAGTTAAACTAAGGCGGGTGTAAAGCGACTCCCCGAGGAGCAAAAACCCCTCGAGGAGCCTTTGGAAGCGTGGGTTGAATGATGATTCGAATTTGCTAGTTGGTGGGCACTACCTTGGCCAGATACTCAGCGACGATGTGGCCCATATCGGTGGGCAGACTTCTGTCTGAGGAACCATAGGTCCAAGCCGCGGCAAAGGCGTTGTTACCGCTCTCAAAACGTTTTTCGCGTACCACTGTCTGGGTCTTGGCGTCCACCAGTTTGACATCCAGAACCATGTTGGAACTACCGGCAAAGGCTCCGCCCCAGAAACGCGCGGCACCACTAACGATGCGCATATCGGACACATTGGACTGGACGATGAGACAACCGTCGCCAGCGCCCTTGAGTTCCTTGTTGACCTGCTGGAAACGCCCCTTTTTGATCAAGGCCGCCATGAGGGCCGAATGGCTTTCGCCCAATGCGTCCGGGTAGTCTGTTTTCACCGCATCGGTGGCCGTGAAAGGCGCTACCACGACGCTCGAATAGGCGCTGTCGAGGGGCGCTTCGTTGGCGAAAGGCTCGGCCGCTTCGGGCGTTTCGGATCCGGTTCCCTGGGACTGCCCGCCACAAGCCGTTAGGAAGCCCACCAGCATGAGGACCAGACCAATGAAGAACATGGATTGAAGCTGTTTTCTTCTCTGCATCTATTATTTCCTTTCTTCTGTTGATGCCTGACCCATCTGGAGTCAGGCAGTGTCAAAAAATCGTTCCCGCGTCACGGGGAAGCGCCTAATGAATAGCTCTCGGCCGGCAGCCCATATCAGCGCTCACTGTTCCGTCGTCATGGACAGCCATATAACAAAAAACGTGAGCACCCCTCAAATGGACGGGTGCCTCAGCGTTGATCCGCGCGATTTATGATAGAGCGTAGCGCTTTTTTCGGGAGGACACTTAGGTCAGGTGCAATCAAAACAGATATCGGCCATGATGGCAATAACTTGACCCCCGAATTCAGGGGTCACAAACTACTTCAAGAAAAATCTGAATCTAAACTTCAAACGCCGCGTGAATCAGTCTGGAATCTTGGTGTGCACGACCTCCCTGATCCAGGCCAGCCAGGGCTCGAAACCCGCTTCGGTCTTTGCCGACACCTCGTAGACGGGCATGTGGGGGTGAACCTGAGCCAGGGTAGAAAGGGCCAGCTGGAGATCGAAGTCCAGGTAGGGCAGCAGGTCAGTCTTATTTAGCAGGGCCACGTCGCACTCGCGGAACATGAGGGGGTACTTGGCTGGCTTGTCTTCCCCCTCGGTGACCGAGAGGACCACCACGCGGGCGTCTTCGCCGATGTCGAACTCCGCAGGACAGACCAGGTTGCCGATGTTCTCCACGATGAGGAGGTCGATGGCGGCCAGATCGATACCCCCCAGGGCCTTTTCGATGACGTGGGCCGCCAGGTGGCAGTCACCGCCGAACTCATCGGTGTTGATCTGCACCACCGGGGCCCCTGAAGCCGCCAGGCGATCGGCGTCGTTGGTCGTGCAGATATCGCCGACGATGACGGCGCAACGGATATCGGGCATGAGGTGGGCCAGGGTCTTCTGGAGGGTGGTGGTCTTTCCCGAACCGGGAGAGCTCATCATGTTGAGCACGAAGACATTCTCCGCCTTGAAACGCTCGCGGTTGCGGTCGGCCATGATGTCGTTGGCATCCAGTACACGCCGGACCACCTGGATCTCGCGGGTTCCCGAACGCTTGCGCTCCACCGCTGGTTCGCTCCCGACCGCCTTGTCATGGGGTTTGTGGAAATGGCTGTGGTGCTGTGCTGTGGGGTACCGGTAGAGATGAAACATCTTCAGTCCTCCTCCTCGGCGATTTCAATGGAGGTGATATCCAGTTCACGGCCCGACGCCAGGGTCAGGTCGGTGCCCTCACATTCCGGGCAGGTGAAAACCGGGCTTTCGATGGTCCAGCGCAGTCCGCAGCCCTTGCAGATCGCCACCACCGGCCGGGTGTCGATCACCAGTTCGGCCCCCTCGAGGGCGGTCTCCTTGGTGGCGATGGAGAAGCAGAAGCGCAGGCTGTCGGGCACGATGGCCGAGAGCTTGCCCACCTCCAAATTGACCCGCGCCACCTTGGCCCCGACCAGATCGGCGGGAATGGATGCGGTGGCGATGTCGATGATCTCGAGGGCGATGCCCATTTCGTGCATAAAAACCTGCCGGGTGGTTAGGGTAACTGACCAAGAACTCTGTCTACCACAAGCGGCTGTGCTAGGACCAGATCAAAAGATCCGAAATCTCCCATTAGGGGGAGATTTCGGATCGTCATTTATATACAAAGGTCTTTTTATGGACTATGCCGTTTTTGGATGGGCATTAGAATACTTCTTTGCAGAGCTCTCCCAGCAGACCCAGATTTTCGCAGACATGAATGCCGCAGGCCTTCATGGCGTCGATCTTCCCCTGGGCGGTGCCGCTGCCGCCGCTGACGATGGCCCCGGCGTGGCCCATGCGGCGTCCGGGAGGCGCCGTGAGCCCGGCGATGAAACCCACCACCGGTTTGGTGACCTTCTCCTGGATGAAGGCGGCCGCCTGCTCTTCGGCGTCCCCGCCAATCTCGCCCACCATGACGATGCCGGTGGTAGCATCATCGGCCTGGAAGGCCTCCAGGCAGTCGATGAAGTTGGTGCCGTTGACCGGATCCCCACCAATGCCGATGCAGGTGGTCTGGCCGATGCCCTGCTCCGTCAACTGGTGAACCACCTCATAGGTGAGCGTCCCGGAGCGGGAGACCACCCCGATGGGGCCGCCCGGCTGATGAATGGACCCAGGCATGATGCCGATCTTGCATTCGCCGGGGGTGATGATACCCGGGCAGTTGGGGCCGATGAGGCGCACCGGTTTGTTCTGGATGTAGTTTTTGACCGTCATCATGTCCATCACCGGGATCCCCTCGGTGATGCAGACGATGAGCTCCACCCCTGCATCGGCCGCCTCCATGATGGCGTCGGCGGCGAAGGGCGGCGGTACAAAAATCATGGAGCAGTTGGCCCCGGTTTTTTCCCGCGCGTCGGCGACGGAGTTGAAGACCGGAACCGCATCCATCTTCTGGCCGCCCTTGCCCGGCGTGACGCCGGCCACAAGATTGGTGCCGTATTCAACGCACTGACGGGAATGGAACTGGCCTTCCCGGCCGGTAATTCCCTGGACAAGCAGCCTTGTGTTCTTATCGACAAAGATACTCATGGCATCTCCTCAAATATTTACTTCTTTTTTAATAATCTGACACTTACAATCCTCAGGCGGCGAATTCGACCTAAGCCGCGATCTCCGCCACTTTTTGGGCGGCGTCCTTGAGGTTCTTGGCGGTGATGAGGGTCAGCCCCGATTCAGCCAGGATTCTGCGCCCCGCTTCCACGTTGGTGCCCTCCATGCGAACCACCACAGGCACCTTGAGGCCCACCTTGTTGGCCGCTTCCACCACCCCCTGGGCCAGGACGTCGCAGCGCAGGATGCCGCCGAAAATATTGATGAGGATGCCCTTGACGTTGGGGTCACTGAGGATGATACGGAATCCGTTCTCCACCATCTCCGCGTTGGCTCCGCCCCCCACATCGAGGAAATTGGCCGGCTCGGCGCCCGCCAGCTTGATGATGTCCATGGTGGCCATGGCCAGGCCGGCCCCGTTGACCATATTGCCGATGTTACCGCCGCCGCCCAGGTTGATGTAGTTGAGGTTGTATTTCGAGGCCTCCACCTCCAGGGGGTCCTCCTCGTCGGTATCGCGGTACTCCTGGATATCCTTGTGACGATAGAGGGCGTTGGAGTCGATATCCACCTTGGCGTCCAGGGCGATCACCTGGTCGTCGGCGGTGAGCACCAGCGGGTTGATCTCCACCAGGCTGCAATCTGTGGAAGCGAACAGCTTGTACAGATTGACCAGCAGCTTGTTGAAGGCCTTCATGGCGGCCGGGGGGATGTTGAGGCCGAAGGCCACTTTGCGGCAGTGATAGGCCCGGATCCCCAAGAGGGGATCCACGTGGACCTTGATAATCTTCTCCGGGGTCTCCGCGGCCACGGCTTCGATGTCCATGCCGCCGGCTTCACTGGCCATGATCACGTTGGTGGCCGTGGCCCGGTCGGGGAGAATACTCAGGTAAAGCTCCTTGGCGATGTTGAGCCCCTGCTCCACCAGCACCTTGCGCACCACCTGTCCATCGGGCCCGGTCTGGTGGGTCACCAGGTTCATGCCGATGATCTCCTTGGCCAGGGTCGCCACCTCATCCACCGAAGCGGCCAGCTTGACACCACCGCCTTTACCACGCCCGCCTGCGTGGATCTGGGCCTTGACCACCACCGGATAACCCCCAAGAGTCTTGGCCACAGTTTGGGCCTCGTCGGGGGTGAAGGCCACAGCGCCTTCGGGAACGGGGACACCGTATTTACGGAACAACTCTTTGGCCTGATATTCGTGAATCTTCATAAATCCTCCTGGTACACCCTCCTGTGGGTTTAAGGCGATTTTCTAATACCAAATATGGTCCGGCCTCTATCAGCACAGGTCAATCCCTGCGCATCCCAAAGATCGGAAACAGATAGAGCACAGAACGCCGGCTGCCAGCGCCTCGCCCTGTGCTCTATTTGTTAAACGTTCATATCCGAGCCAGATCTGGCCCGGTGATTAACCGATCACGCAGAGCACATCTCCCTTGGCCACGTTGTCACCGCTGCTGTAATTGATTGCCTTGATGGTCCCACTGGCGGGCGCCGCCAGAGCGTTCTCCATTTTCATGGCCTCGAGAATCACCACGGTCTCACCCTCGTTGACAGCGTCGCCGACCTGTTTTTCATAGTTGACGATCATGCCCGGCATGGGTGCCGGCAGGGGGGTACCCGCAGTATCCGCCGGAGCGGCGGCCGGTGCTGCAGGTGTTTCTGCCGGAGCGGCTGCGGCAGGTGCTGCCGGGGCAGGCGCTGCTGGGGCAGCAGCAGCCGGAGCAGGGGGAGCGGCTGGCATGGGGGCCGGCGCAGTGCCCATCTGCATCTGCTGAGCGTAGGCCAGGATGGGGGAGCCGCCCACTTCGTCGACACCCACCTCGAAGTACTCGTTGTCCACGAAGACATTGAAGGTGCGCGCGTTGGGCCCCTTGCTGGGGGCGCCGGATTTCTTCTCAACCAGCTCGCCGGCCTTGGCCTTCTTGAGCAGCTCGTCCTTCTTCTTTACCTGCTCCATGGTGATGGGTTTCACCGACTCGGGTGGCTCCTCTTTCCCGTACTTCCACTGCAAAAACTTCTTCCCAGTGACCGGGTAGATGGCATAGGTCACCAGGTCGTCCATATCCACGGCCAGGTCACCGATCTCCTCTTTGGCCTTCTCTAGCTCAGGCTCGAGCACCTCGGCCGGCCGGCAGGTGATGGGTTCTTCACCGCGCTCATAGCCCTTGAGGGCCTTCTTCTGGACCTCCTCGTTGATGGGCACGGCGGTCTTGCCGTAGAGACCGTAGCAGAGGTCTTTCACCTGGCCGGTGATCATCTTATAGCGCTCTTCGGGGGTATCGAAGAGGACGTTGTTGACCGTCTGGATCCCCACGATCTGGCTGGTGGGGGTCACCAGGGGAATCTGACCCAGGTCTTTGCGCACCCGCGGTAGTTCCTTGTAAACCTCGTTGATCTTGTCTAGGGCGTCCATGTCGCGCAGCTGGTTAACCAGGTTGGAGAGCATGCCGCCCGGGGTCTGGTGGAGGAGCACGTTGATGTCGATGATGGACATCTTGGAGTCATCCAGGAGGTGTTTGTACTTGGGCATGACCTCTTTTTCGAAGATCTCGTTGATCTTGGCCATCAGCTTGATGTCGAAACCGGTGTCACGGTTGGTGCCCAGGAGTGCCATCACCAGGGGCTCGATCGCGGCGTGGGAAGTGCGGTAGGCGTAAGGAGACATGCAGGTGTCGATGATATCCACGCCCGCCTCGATGGCCTTGAGGTGGCTCATGGGGCTCATGCCCGAAGTGAAATGGCTGTGCAGGTGGATGGGGCACTTGACCGCGACCTTGAGGGCCTTAACGATTTCATAGGCATCGTAGGGGGCGATGAGGCCGGCCATGTCTTTGATGCAGATACTATCGGCCCCCATGGCCTCCAAAGCCTTGGCCTTGTCCACGTAGTAATCCAGGTTGTACACCTCGCCACCCAGGCGCGGTTCGGTCATGGTGTAGCAGATGCAGCCCTGGAAGTGCTTGCCGTACTCCTTGATTTTAGGCACCACGGTCTGGAAGTTGCGGTAATCGTTGAGGGCGTCGAAGGTGCGGAAGATATCCATGCCGTTTTCACAGGCGCGGTCCATGAAGGCGTTGGCCACGTCATCGGCGTAGTTGCGGTAGCCCACCAGGTTCTGGGCGCGCAGGAGCATGGAGAAGGGCGTCTTCTTGAAATAGCGTTTGAGGGTCCGGATGCGCTCCCAGGGATCCTCGTTGAGAAAGCGGTGCATGGTGTCGAAGGTGGCGCCCCCCCAGGTCTCCACGGCCCAGAAGCCCACCTGGTCCATGAGCTCGGCCACGGGGATCATATCCTCGGTTCGCCCGCGGGTGGCAAACAGGCTCTGGTGGCCGTCGCGCAGGCTCAGGTCCATGACCTTCACAGGATTCTCAGCCTTGGGCCGGTTCACATCGTAGTTCATGTCGGTCATCTTGACTTGATCGTGGTCACTCATCTTACAAGTCTCCTCGTTTATAAAAGGGTCTACAAAAGGTTTTAGAACCGTCAAATGTCTTCGGTTGCCAAGGCTTACAGACGATGCAAAGCCTTCATCTGCATCAGGTTGCGCATCTGCATGATCTCCTGGCGGCCGCCCAGTCCCCAGAGGTTGGGGCTCTGGGTCAGGCGGGGCACCGGTCTCACCGGCGGCGGCATCACCAGAGCTTCCTCCTCGGTCTGGATGTAGGCCGATACGGCGGCAACAGCGGCGGCCAATTTTTTCTCAGAAGCTTCCATATTTCTCACCTATCGATACTGGCGGCCGGAGCCGCAACTGAAGTTCAGAACAGGGCTAGACCGGAATATTGCCATGCTTCTTGGCCGGACGAAGCTCGCGCTTGCTGCACATGATCTCGAGAGCGTCGATGAGGCGCACACGCGTTTCGGCCGGCTCGATGACGGCATCGATGTAACCCCGGGCGGCGGCGCAGTAGGGATTGGAGAAGAGATCCTCGTACTGCTGTATCTTCTCCTGGCGCTTGGCCTTGGGGTT
Source organism: Desulfobacteraceae bacterium (assembly GCA_050291585.1). GTDB lineage: Bacteria > Desulfobacterota > Desulfobacteria > Desulfobacterales > Desulfosarcinaceae > JASJCL01. The sequence goes on along the minus strand of JBNKKA010000003.1, from coordinate 57,446 downwards.
CTGGGCAGCCTTGATCTCCTTGCGATGGATGATGTTGGCCGCACCCCCGGCGCCCATGACGGCGATCTCGGCGGTGGGCCAGGCAAAGGCCATATCGGCCCCCAGGTCCTTGGAGCACATGGCCAGGTAAGAGCCGCCGTAGTCCTTGCGGGTCACCAGGAGAAGTTTGGGAACCGTGGCTTCGCTGTAGCACCACAGCAGCTTGGCGCCGTGGCGGATGATGCCCCCCCACTCCTGCTGGCTGCCGGGCAGGTAGCCGGGCACATCGGCGATGGTCAGCAAGGGAATATTAAAGGCATCGCAGAAGCGGATGAAGCGCGTGGCCTTGTCTGAAGCGTTGATGTCCAGACAACCGGCCATCTCCTGGGGCTGGTTGGCGATGATGCCCACCGTGCGGCCGTTGAGGCGCGCGAAGCAAATGATGATGTTCTTGGCGTAGTACTGGTGGGGCTCGAAAAACTCCCCCTCGTCCACGAGGGAGCGGATCACGGCCTTCATGTCGTAGCCCTGATTGGGGTTGTCGGGGATGATGGCGTTGAGGGCCGGATCGGTGCGCCCGGGGTCGTCCGCGGTGGCCACATGGGGCGGATCCTCCATATTGTTGGCCGGCAGGTAGGCGAGCAGCTTTTTAATCTGGGCGATGGCGTCGGCGTCATCCTCGCAGGCGAAGTGGGACACGCCGCTCTTCTCGTTGTGGGCCATGGCGCCACCGAGATCCTCGAAGTTGATCTCTTCGCCGGTGACCGATTTGATCACCTCAGGTCCGGTGATGAACATGTAGCTGGTTTTCTTGACCATGAAGACATAGTCGGTCATGGCCGGGGAGTAAACCGCACCGCCGGCAGTGGGTCCCATGATGGCCGAAATCTGGGGGATGACGCCAGATGCCAGGGAGTTGCGGTAGAAAATCTGGCCAAACCCCGAGAGGGCGTCGACGCCTTCCTGGATCCGGGCCCCGCCCGAATCGTTGAGACCCACCAGGGGCACACCGGCCTTCAAGGCCAGGTCCATCACCTTGGTGATCTTCTTGGCGTGCATCTCGCCTAGACTGCCGGCCCGGGAGGTAAAGTCCTGGGAGTAGGCAAAAACCGGCCGACCCTCCACCATCCCATGTCCGGTGATCACCCCGTCGGAGGGGATCTCCACATCCTGCATACCGAAGTTGTTGCAACGATGCTGAACGAACATGTCGATCTCCCGGAAGGTTCCGGCATCGAAGAGTTGGTCGAGCCGTTCGCGGGCGGTCAGCCTGCCCTTCTCCTTGTGTTTGGCGACCAATTTGTCGCCGCCCATTTTGAGCATCTGAGCCTGGCGCTCTTTGAGCTCGTTAATCTTGTTCTCCACATTACCCATGGTCACATTCCTTTCACCTATCCAAAATCAAAGCCGATATCTTGGAGCCGTCCGACAAAGGGACGGAGTATGGCTCTATGGGTTACTATTCATTTTCAAAACAGCGAATTACGCCTACGTCCAACCAGGCTTTCGCCTCCTGGGAAGGTCGAAAAGTCTCGTCCACAGACTAGTCCTTGTCAAGCAAAAAAAGCAGCTCCCGGGCCGCCCGCGTGGCGGCCGTTCGCCCGGCGGCCACTTCGCGGCCTAAACTGGGCAGCCGAGCCTGGACCTCGGGGTGACGTTGAAAGCGATCGCGCAAGCCCTCCTCCACCAAGGCCCACATCCAGTCGAGGGTCTGGCCGCGGCGTTTCTCCTCCAGTTCACCGGTGGCCGTCAGCTTCTCGCGGTGGTCGCCCACCAATTTCCACACCGCGTTGATTCCGGTCAAGGTCAATGCACTGCAGGTGCGCACCGGCGGGCTCCAGCTGGGCGAGACCGGGTTGAGCAGATGCAGGGCCGCCTCATACTCCCGGCGGGCCTTATCCGCCTTGGCGATATTGTCGCCATCGGCTTTGTTGATCACCACGGCATCGGCCAGCTCGAGGACGCCCTTCTTGATCCCCTGGAGCTGGTCGCCGGCCCCAGCCAGCATGAGGACCAGAAAAAAGTCCACCATGGAGGCCACCGTGGTCTCGCTCTGCCCGACCCCCACAGTCTCCACGATGATGACGTCGAAGCCGGCCGCCTCGCACACCAGCATGGTCTCACGCGTCATACGCCCAACCCCCCCCAGGGTCCGCCCGGCAGGCGAAGGACGAATGAATGCATTTGGCTCCACGCTGAGCCGCTCCATGCGGGTCTTGTCGGCCATGATGCTACCCCCGCTGCGCTGGCTGGAGGGATCCACAGCCAGCACGGCCACCTTGTGACCCGCTTCCACCAGCAACATGCCCAGGGCTTCGATGAAGGTGGACTTGCCCACCCCTGGCACCCCGGTGATCCCCAGACGCACCGCCTTGCCGGTTGTCGACAGCAGATGATCGATCAACTGGCCCGCCAGGCGGCGATGTTCCGGGTGCCGGCTCTCCACCAGGGTGATGGCCTTGGCCAGATAGCGACGCTCCTGCCGCTGGACACCACCGATAATTTCATCGAAATCTGGCAAAATCATGGCCACGACATCTGAACCCTATGCCTGTTCGAGAGCGTTGAGGACCTTGTTGGCTGAATCTGTGATGGCCGTGCCCGGTCCGAAGACGCCCACACAGCCAGCCTGGTAAAGCTGGTCGTAATCACCGGGAGGAATCACACCGCCCACCACCACCTGGATACCGTCGCCGCCGGCCGCCTTGAGGGCCGCGATGAGCTGGGGCACCAGGGTCTTGTGTCCGGCCGCCAGGCTGGAGGCCCCCACCACGTGGACGTCGTTCTCCACCGCCATCTTGGCGGCTTCCTCCGGGGTCTGGAACATGGGGCTGATATCCACGTCGAAACCTAGATCGGCATAGGCCGTGGCCACCACCTTGACACCCCGGTCATGGCCATCCTGGCCCATCTTGGTGAGGAGGATGCGGGGCCGGCGCCCCTGCTTTTCAAGGAAATCCTCGGTGCGCTTGCGCAGGGTGGCGATCACCTCGCTGTCGCCGAACTCGGAGGCGTAGACTCCGGAGATGCACTGAGTAGTGGCCACGAAGCGGCCGAAAACTTTCTCCATGGCGTCGGAGATCTCTCCCACTGTGGCCCGCGCCCGCACGGCCGGGATGCAGGCCGCCAGGAGGTTGCCGCCGGACTCGGCCGTTTCGCTCACCGCTGTCAGGGCGGCTTCCACGGCTGCATTGTCGCGACTGGCCTTTATCTCTTTGAGCCGGGCCACCTGCTCCTTGCGCACTGCCTCGGAAACCTCCAGGACCTCCATGGGGGTGTCTTCAGCGAGCTTGTATTTGTTGACTCCCACGATCACGTCGAGGCCCTGGTCGATGCGGGCCTGCTTGCGGGCGGCGGACTCTTCCACCCGCATCTTGGGCATACCCGTCTCGATGGCCTTGGCCATGCCACCCAACTCCTCCACCTCCTGAATGATCCTGCGAGCCTCGGTGACGATGCCATTGGTGAGGGCTTCGACGTAGTAGGAACCGCCCAGGGGATCCACCACGTGACACACCTGAGACTCCTCCTGGATAACGATTTGGGTGTTACGCGCGATACGTGCGCTGAAGTCGGTGGGCAGCCCCACGGCCTCATCGAAACTATTGGTGTGCAGACTCTGGGTACCCCCCAGGGCGGCGGCCAGGGCCTCCAATGTGGTACGGATGATGTTGTTGTATGGGTCCTGCTCGGTGAGGCTCCAGCCCGAGGTCTGTACGTGGGTGCGCAGCATGGTGGACTTGGGGTTCTTGGGCTCGAAGGGGCTGATGAGCTCGTGCCACAAGAGCCGTGCTGCCCGCAGCATGGCGATCTCCATGAAGAAGTTCATCCCCACCCCGAAGAAGAAGGAGAGACGCGGGGCGAAGTCGTCGATCTTGAGGCCCGCCGACAGAGCCGCGCGCACGTACTCAAGACCGTCGGCCAGGGTAAAGGCGCACTGCAGCACCGAGTTGGCCCCGGCCTCCATCATGTGATAGCCGCTGATGCTGACCGTGTTGAAGCGCGGCATGTGCTCGGAGCAGTATGCGATAATGTCCGAAACAATACGCATGGAGGGCGTGGGTGGATAGATATAGGTGTTGCGCGTGAGGTACTCTTTGAGAATGTCGTTCTGGATGGTGCCCGAAAGCTTAGCCTGATCCACGCCCTGCTCCTCGGCGGCCACTATGTAGCCAGCCAGGATGGGTAGCACGGCCCCATTCATGGTCATGGAGACCGACATCTGGTCCAGGGGGATCTGGTCGAAGAGCACCTTCATGTCTTCGATGCTGTCGATGGCCACGCCGGCCTTGCCCACATCGCCAGTAACGCGGGGGTGGTCGGAGTCGTATCCACGGTGGGTGGCCAGGTCGAAGGCCACCGAGAGCCCCTTCTGGCCGGCGGCCAGGTTGCGGCGGTAAAAGGCGTTGGATTCCGTGGCCGTTGAGAAGCCGGCGTACTGGCGGATGGTCCAGGGCCGTCCGGCGTACATGGTGGCCATGGGTCCGCGCATGAAAGGGGCGAAGCCGGGCAGGCTACCCACATGCTCAAGCCCTTCGAGGTCGGCGGCTGTATATAGCGGTTTGACTTTTATCCCCTCCGGGGTATCCCAGTCGAGTTCCTCCAGGGAGCGGCCTCTTAATTGTTTGGTGGCAAGGTCCTTCCATTGCTGCAGATCGGGATGGTCCGGCATGGTGCCCTCCTCCATGACTAAGTTATAAATTGCTTTTTCATAACGGGTAGACCGCAGCAGTTGGCCCGTAAATCGACCCTAGTTACTAAGGCGCCGGCGCGTCGGGGTTGGTAATGGCTCGCCAGATCATCTCAAAAAGCATGTTGGCCTGATCGGTCAGGCACCCCTCTTCGCCACGCTGAACCCACATGACAAAGGCTCGCTGGACGGTCCCAAGCATAAAATCCAGCAGAATGCCCGCGCTCACATGATTGTTGAGGATGCCTTCGCGCTGGCCGTTGCGCATCACCTCCAGGTAGAGGTTGATCATCTTCTTCTGCTGGAAGGTCTCGTCGGCCATCCAGGTTTTCATGGGCAGGGTCATAAAAATGATGCGCGCCAGGCCGGGATGACGTTCGTAGTAGTCAAGCTGCAGCCAGAGGACCTTGCGCATGAGTTCCTTGAGGTCCTGGATCCCCTGAAGGTGGTCGAAAATGCGGTCGGTCAGCTCCCCCAACCATACATCTACGAAGGCGAAAACCAGGCGCTCTTTGCTGCCGTAATGCTTGTAGATGGTGGTGAAGCTGACGCCGGCTCGTTTGGCCACATCGCGGATGTTGGCTTTGTGAAAATCGTTGTGCGAAAAGATGTCGAGGACCGCCTCTTCGAGGCGTCGCTGCACTTCGGGTCGCAGGGGGGTAAACTTTGTTATCTGATCCGTCATTCAGAATCCAGACGATTGATGAATGTAACTTTATATTGCTGAATTAACTAAATAATTTAAATAACTTATGGTCTATCTAATAAACCATGTTGTCTCATTTGCCAAATATTGAAATCTTCATTATATGAAATTTTTATCAATTAATTTAGTATATTAAATTTATTTCAACACTCTATATCAAGGCGGATGAGTAACATTGTTATTGTACAACGCAGATTATCCGTGCTCAGGTTGCCTGTCAAGCCTTATTTACTGAACGAAATATTTTCATTGATGGTTCGTCATGGCGGTCGGCAAACAGTATCGGAATGGAGGCGATTAAAAGGGAGGGTGTTGAAGCGGACGCAGATCCAGGGCTGAATAATTAAGGAAACAGGGCACAACCCGGCATCCGGGTCATGCCCTGTTGGCGGGAACCCCCGCCCCGAGGCAGGGGACGGGTTACGCGGATACGTGTTAGCGCTTGGCGCGCGGCAGGAAGGCGTTGGCCTCCCAAAGGTTATAGGTCTCGCGGAAGGCGCTCAAGTCGGCATAGGCCTCCTTGAACATGGGCGAACTGGCGGCCAGTTCGGCGGCCACCTCTTCCCAGGCGCCATTGAAGGCGCTGAGCATCTCGTCGGACCAATATCGGATGTGAACACCGCGATCCTTGACATTGGTTTTCATCACTTCGGCCTGAATCGCCTCGGTGTAGGCAAATGAGTCCGCTGTTGCGGCGCGGCACATCATCTCGACGATCATCTGCTGGCTCTCGTTCATGCCGTTCCAGACATCCTTGTTGATCAGCAGTTCGAACAGGGTGGCCTGCTGGTGCCATCCGGGAAAGTAGTTGTTCTTGACCACCTTGTAGAAACCCAGACGGGCATCGATGGCGGGCATGGAAAACTCGGTGCCATCGATGGCGCCCTTCTCCAATGCGGGAAAGATCTCACCACCGGGCAGCAGGCTGACCGAGACCCCCAGCTTCTGCATGGCCTTGCCTCCCAGGCCGTAGAAGCGCATCTTGAGCCCTTTGAGGTCGTCCAAGGAGGTGATGGGCTCCTTGAACCAGCCCGAGGTTTCTGGGGCGATGATACCGCAGGGGATCACGTGGACGTTGTAGCCCGCCTCATCGTACATCTTCTGGTAGAGTTTGCGCCCATTGCCATACCAGATCCAGGCGAGGAATTCTCCGGTTTCCGGCCCGAAGGGCAGGGTGGAGAAAATCGACGAACCGGGAATCTTGCCCTCCCAGTAACCGGAGATGCTGTAGCCGGCATTGACCTTGCCCTTGGAAACCGACTCGAGGATCTCGAAAGGCGCAACCAGTTTGCCGGGCTCATACACCTTCATACGCACGCTGCCGGCGCTGGCCACTTCGATCCGATCCTCGATCCATTTGATGGTCGACCCAAGGCCGGGCAGGACCGTGGCGAAGCAGATGGGCACCTTGAGCAATACCGGTTTGTCCTTTGCCGCTGCTGGGGTTACGCTCATCACCAAGCCCAGGGCCAGAAGCAGACAGATGCACCTCGTCAGACGACTCTTCATGCTTTCCTCCTCGTTTGAATGCGGGTAGTGCCAGACCCCCTGGCAGAGCGTGCTCGACAGCGGATGTCCCTCAGCCCCCGGATATCTGACCATGACAACCGTAGCAACTTCGCTGGAAACCCAATTGGTGCAATTTAAAGACCATGATCTGTATCTTTTTCATTGGCCATTGCCGGAACCACGGGAGCGCGGGGACACAGCGAATATTGAAGGGATATTTTCAGGTGAGGTGTGCGCTCAGCCCCCCAGTTTTAAGTGGCATTTGGGCCTCAAACAGTGTATCAAAACAGCTACGTGTCGCCAGTTTGCTACACTGCTGGACAGTATGGCAGGACGCCGTCGGCCTTGGGATGTAAATCTGAAAAAGGGGAGACCTGCGTGTCGGAGGATCGATCTTTCAACCTATTCAGTGACGATCACAGGAGCACTCAACTGGAGCTGTTCAAGGGGATCTTCGACGGTATCCCGACAGGCTGTTTGATCACTGATGCGGAAGGGATTATCCTCTTTGTCAATCAACCCTATGGTCGCTTTCTCGAAGTGGATCCGGAGGCCTGTGTTGGCCGCCATTGCACCGAGATCGTGCCCAATACCCGTATGCATATCGTCGCCGAAAGCGGCGAGGCCGAAATGTATAAGACCCAGCGAATACGGGGCCAGCTACTGGTCGTGCACCGCATTCCCATCAAGAAGCGCGGCCGAATCCTGGCGGTCTTCGGTCTGGTGATGTTCAGCGACGTCAAGGAGGTGGAGACCCTGGCGAAAAAGCTCTCCATCCTGGAAACCAAGGTTAAACTCTACGAAAAGGAACTCCTCACCCTGCGCTCCACGCGCTATACCCTGGATAGCATCATCTCGAAGAGCCGCTCCATGGGTCGCCTGAAAAAGGACGCCCGCCAGGCCGCCGCCAACCTCTTCCCCGTATTGATCACCGGAGAGAGCGGCACGGGCAAAGAGCTCTTCGCCCAGGGCATTCATCAGGCCAGCGACAGACGCATCTATCCCTTCGTGCGCATCAACTGCGCTGCCATCCCCCGGGAATTGTTGGAATCGGAGCTGTTCGGGTATGAAAAAGGCGCCTTCAGCGGAGCGCGTCCGGGGGGCAAACCGGGCAAGTTCGAGCTGGCCCACAACGGCACCATCTTTCTGGATGAGATCGGCGACCTACCCATGGAGATGCAGCCCAAGCTCTTGCGCGTTCTGGAGGAGAAGGAGGTCGAACGTCTGGGTGGCAGGGCGCCCATCAAGACCAATTTCCGCCTGATCGCGGCCACCAACCAGGATCTCGGGCAGATGATTGCTGCGGGGCGATTCCGCCAGGATCTCTTTTATCGCCTGAACGTCATCCACATCGCCATCCCCCCCTTGCGAAACCGCAAAACCGACATCCTGCCCATCGCCGAGCACCTCCTGCGTGCCACCGCCGAGGAGAGCGCTCTCGGCCAGATTGAACTCGCCGAAGCTGCCTGTCGTACCCTGACCGCCTACCCCTGGCCAGGCAATGTGCGTGAGCTGGCCAATACCATCAACCGCGCCCTGGCGGCCATGAATGGCCACAGTGAAAGGGTGGAGATCCACCACCTGCCCTTCTATCTCACCCACCGAGACTACCCGGCGCCCTCTGGACGCCAGGCCATGATCCGCGACGTCCAGGCCAACGCGGAGAAGGAGGCGATCAAGAGCGCCCTGGCCCAAGCCGGCAACAATAAGACCGAGGCCGCCCGTTCGTTGGGGATCCACCGCACCCATCTGTACAAGAAGATGAAGCGGCATGGAATTGAGCCTTGAGGACGAGGCCGTCACTGTCTCCAATTTGATACAGGCCATATCTCCGTGGAGATGTCGAAAGAAAGGGGGAAGGCCACATCGATCAAGCGCTCAAGCCCATGGGTCCGTTCCGGAAGATGCGCGCGTCCATGGGGCGGGGCGTCCCCTCGATGACCGGATGGAAGCCCATGTTAGCGAGAATGTCCCTCTCCACATCGATCCCAGGGGCGACCTCCTCCAAAACCATACCGGCGCGGTCCAGGCGGAATACACATCGTTCGGTGATGTAGAGTACCGGTTGACGCCTCTCCAGGGCATATTGACCGCTGAAGGTGATATGCTCCACCGTCTGCACGAATTTCTGAGCCTTGCCCTCCTTGACGATGCGCACCCGACCGTCCTGAAGAACGACCTCTAGCCCACCCGCGGTGAAGGTTCCCAGAAAAACCACCTCCCCGGCGTTCTGGCTGATGTTGATGAACCCGCCGGCCCCGGTCAGCTTGGGGCCGAACTTGCTGACGTTGAGGTTGCCCTGGGCGTCGGCCTGGGCCAGCCCCAGGTAGGCCTGGTCAAGCCCGCCTCCGTCGTAGAAGTCGAACTGAGAGGGTTGATCGATGAGGACCTCTGTATTGGTGGCGGCGCCGAAGCTGAGCCCCCCAGCGGGAACCCCGCCGATCACCCCCGGTTCGGTGGTCAGGGTCATGCGGTCGCCGATGCCCTCTTCGTTGGCCACCTGGGCCACCCCCTCGGGCATGCCGATACCCAGGTTGACCACGCTGCCCGGCTTAAGCTCAAAGGCCGCACGCCGGGCGATGATTTTGCGGGGCCCCATCTCCATGGGGGGCAGGGTCGTGAGGGGCACCCGCACCTCTCCGCTGAAACCGGGGTTGTAGGCCTCACCGAAGGTCTGCCAGTGATGGGTCGGCTCGGCCACCACCACGGCGTCCACCAGGATGCCGGGGATCTTGATGAGGCGGGGGTTGAGACTATACCGCTCGGTGATGCGCTCCACCTGGACGATGACGCGCCCTCCCGAGTTCTTGGCGGCCATGGCCATGGCTTGGACCTCGAGGGTCAGGGCCTCGCGCTCCATGGTGACGTTGCCGAAGCTGTCCGCCGTGGTCCCGCGTACCAGGGCCACGTGGATGGGAAAGGTCTTGTATGCCAGGTAGGGCTTTCCATCGAACTCGATGCGCTCCACTAAGTCGGCGCTAGTGCAGGCGTTGATCTTGCCACCGCCATGCTTGGGATCCACAAAAGTCTCCAGCCCCACGGTGGTGATGGTGCGCGGCTTGCCCGCGGCGATGTCCCGGTAGAGATGGGAGATCACCCCCTGGGGCAGGTTGTAGGCCTCGATCTTGTTTTCCAGGGCCAGCTGCTGGATGGTGGGCACCAGGCCCCAGTGACCACCGATCACGCTTGCAACCAGGCCATCGTGACCGAGGTGATTGAGCCCACGGGTCTGGCCGTCCCCCTGTCCGGCGGCATAGACCAGTCGTAGCCCTTTGGGATTGCCCTCTGTTAGATAGCGTGCTTCCAGGGCGATGGCCAAGTCCTCGGGAAAACCGATGCCCACAAAACCACCGGTGGCGATGGTGTCGCCGTCCTGGATCAGTTTGACAGCATCGGGGGCCGACATCACTTTGGTGGGTGTTTCGGACGTATTGTTCTTGCGCATGGACTCCCCCTTCCGGCTTTCGCATAGATGCAGAGATGATTGGAAAGGAAAACTAGCAAATTCAATGCCGTGGAGAAAACAACCGCAAAGGGCAGGCTTCCGCGGGAGGACAAAAAAACCGCCACCCAAATTAAAATGCTTGCCTGGACGGCGGCGTCATACCAGCAGAAAACCAGATCCCGAAAGCTCAGCGCTCACAAAGCTCCACCAATACCCCGTTGGTGGCCTTGGGGTGCAGGAAGGCGATCCTGGCACCCCCCGCGCCGTGGCGCGGTTTTTCATCGATGAGGCGGATCCCCTTCTCCTTGAGCTCGGCCAGAGCGGCCTCGATGTCGGCCACCCGAAAGGCCACGTGCTGGATCCCCTGGCCACGTTTTTCGATGTATTTGGCCACCGGTCCGTCGGGAGCGGTGGATTCGAGCAATTCTACCTCGCTCTCCCCCACGGGGAAGAAGGCGGTGGTGACCTTCTGGGCATCGACAGTCTCGGCACCCTCGAATTCGAGCCCCAATACATCGGACCAGAAGTTTTTGCCCTCATCGATGCTGTTTACGGCAATGCCCAGATGATCGATCTTGAGAATCTCCATCAATTCCTCCTCCTTTTTTATCGTGAACCACCTGAAATCAGCAAAAACGCTCCAACACCCTCTTAAACCCCGGCAGGGCGTCGGTGATTACCCGATCCTCCACGCAGAAGGCGATACGGAAATGACCCGGTCCGGCGAAACCGCTGCCCGGCACTACCAGAATCAGCTCCTCCAGTAAGGCGCGCACGAATTCCACATCGTCGGGGATGGGGGTTTTGGGGAATAGATAGAAGGCCCCCGCCGGCTTCTCGAAAATATAGCCCGCCTCCGCCAGTCCATCGCAGAGCAGATCACGCTTGCGTTTGTATGCGCCGATGTCCACACTCTGACCCTGGAGGCAAGAGACCACCCGCTGCATGAGGGCGGGGGCGTTGACGAAGCCCAAGATGCGGTTGGCCAGGGTCATGCCGGCCAAGAGGTCGCGGTGATAGGTGGCCTGAGGGTTCACGGCGGCAAAGCCGATACGCTCACCGGGAATTGAAAGGTCTTTGCTGTAGGATGTGGCCACAATGCTGTCTTTGTATGCGGCGAACACACTGGGCACCTCAACATCGCCGAAGACGATCTTGCGATAGGGTTCGTCGCTGAGCAGATACAATGTGCGCCCTGATGCCTCGCTCTTACGCCGCAGCATATCGCCTAAAGCGTTCAGGCTCCCGGCCGAATAGATCCGCCCGGTGGGGTTGTTGGGCGAGTTGATCAGGACGGCCTTGGTCTTCTCCGTGATGGCGGCTTCCAGGGCCGCCAGATCCAGATCGAAATCCGCGTGGGTGGGAACCATCTTTAGGCTGCCGCCGTGGTTGTCCACATAAAAATTGTACTCCACGAAGCAGGGCGTCGGTACGATCACCTCGTCGCCGGGATCCAGGAGGGCTTTCAGAATCACATTGAGGGCCCCGGCGGCCCCGCAGGTCATGAGAACATCCGTCTCTGAGACGGCCACGCCCTGCTCCTGCGACAGATACTCGGCGATGGACTGGCAGACTTGGGGATAACCTGCCTGGGGCATATAACAGTGGCCGTCGGGACCGCAGGTGACCACCACCTCCTGGAGGGCGGCGTTGAAACTTTCCGGGGGCGGCATATTGGGGTTTCCGAGGCTGAAGTCGAACACCTTGTTGGCGCCGTGCTGGGCCTTGAGGCGGGCCCCCTCTTCGAACATCTTCCGGATCCAGGAAGACTTTTCCATGAAGGCATTGATCTTTTTTGCGATGGTCATGAAGCTACTCTCCTCTTTGAGGTGGTGGGGAGCGGGTTATCAACAGGAGGTTTGGTCACAAACGGCTACCCTCTGAATAGGCCCAAACCCTCTAAATTTCAAGCTTCCGTTAGCTTTCCTCAATAGAGACGACAATAATTTCAAAACCACCCCGCCATGAATATGCCGGAAAGCATGCATCAGTCCATCGGCAACGATCCTTTGGCAACGCCGACTCTGGCGTTCTCGAGCGCCTGCAAAATAAAGGTGGCCGGATCGGTACAGTGATCCGGCCACCTTATTTGACTCGAAACCGATCGAGTTTTTTCATTTAAACAGCAGCTAACACTGAGCGATCAGGCTTTTCCCTTTCCATACCCGATGGTACCCAACACCGTCTCCATCTCTCCCAGAATAGCAGGGTCATCGATGGTGGCCGGCATCTTCCAGGGAGTGTTGTCGGCGATTTTCTGGATGGTGCCGCGCAGGATCTTGCCCGAGCGGGTCTTGGGCAAGCGCTTGACCACCGTGGCGGTCTTGAAGGCCGCCACGGGCCCGATGCGCTCACGCACCATCTTGATCACTTCGGCGACGATCTCACCATCCTCCCTTTTGACCCCGGCATTGAGCACTACAAAGCCCACCGGAATCTGCCCCTTGAGCTTGTCGGCCACCCCCAGGACGGCACACTCGGCCACGTCGGGATGATCCGAGAGGACCTCCTCCATGGCGCCTGTGGATAGGCGGTGGCCGGCCACATTGATGATGTCGTCGGTGCGCGACATGACGTAGGCGTAGCCATCTTCATCGATGAAGCCCGCGTCGGCGGTCTTGTAGTAGCCGGGGAATTCCGTCAGATAGGATTCCACGTAGCGCTTGTCGTTGTTCCAAAGTGTAGGTAGGCTGCCCGGCGGAAGCGGCAGCTTGACCACCAGGGCGCCGGTCTCGCCCGCCGGCACCGGATTGCAGCCCTCGTCCACCACCTGGAGATCCCAGCCGGGAACGGCCTTGGTGGGGGATCCGTATTTGACGTCATAGGCGTGCAGGCCCATGCAGTTGGCCGCGATGGCCCAACCGGTTTCGGTCTGCCACCAGTGGTCGATGACGGGCACCTTGAGGTTGTTTTCCGACCACTGGATGGTGTCGGGATCGGAACGCTCGCCGGCCAGGAAGAGGATCTCGAAGCTGGAGAGGTCGTAGTCCTTCATCAACTCCGCCTTGGGGTCCTCGCGCTTGATGGCCCGGTATGCGGTGGGTGCCGTGAACATACATTTGACCTTGTGCTCGCCGATCACCCGCCAGAACACCCCCGCATCCGGCGTCCCCACCGGCTTGCCCTCGAAGAGGATGGTGGTGCAACCCTTGAAGAGCGGTGCGTAAACGATATAGGAGTGCCCCACCACCCAGCCCACATCCGACGCCGCCCACCATACATCGTCCTCGTCGATGTTGTAGATCGCCTTCATGCTCCACTTGAGAGCCACCATGTGACCGCCGTTGTCGCGCACCACACCCTTGGGCTCCCCTGTGGTACCCGAGGTATAGAGGATATACAGGGGATCGGTGGCCAGCACGGGCACACAATCCGCCGGCCTGGCCGCTTCCATGGCCTCCATCCAGTCCACGTCACGCCCCTCGATCATGGTCGCCGTGGCCATGGGACGCTGATTGATGATGGTTTTATCCGGCTTGTGGCTGGCGTATTCGATGGCCGCGTCCAGGAGGGGCTTGTATTCGATGACCTTCTTGCCTTCAATACCGCAGGAGGCGGAAACGATCACCTTGGGTTTGGCGTCATCGATGCGCGTGGCCAGCTCCTTGGCGGCGAAGCCACCGAAGACCACCGAGTGCACCGCCCCGATGCGGGCGCAGGCCAGCATGGCGATGGCGGCCTCTGGCACCATGGGCATATAGATCACCACGCGGTCCCCCTTGAGCACCCCCTGGGCCACCAGGGCGCCGGCAAAACGGGCCACCAGGTCTCGCAGCTGGCTGTAGGTATATTTAGTGATCGTATCCGTCACCGGACTGTCGTAAATCAAAGCGACCTTGTCGCCACGACCATTGGCCACGTGCAGGTCTAGAGCGTTGTAGCAGGTGTTGGTGATCCCGCCTTCAAACCAGCGGTAGAAGGGTTTGTTGCCGTCATCCAGCACCTTGTCCCATTTGCGATACCAATAGCAGTCTTCGGCCGCTTCGGCCCAGAAACCTTGGGGATCCTTCAGGGAACGCTCGTAGGCGCTTTCATATGCGTTTGACATTTCCTCTCCTTAAGTGAAAGTCAGCGAAGTGGTTCATCTCGTTTGCAATCTGAGATTGGATGATTGGGGGCTTTTCACGGAACCAATGGGATGACTACCGGGCGGCTTTGGCTGATAGCCACCGCCCTGAAGGCGGTGGCCATAATCAGGAAGCTAGGAAACGGCGCCAGCAGTTTGCAGGTCGACCTCTTTGGGCTTGTCTTCGATCCAGGGTTTGCCCACCGGGAGGATGTTGCGGCCAAACACCTGCAGATAGATGACGTGGGCCATCATATACCAGGCGGAGGCGGCGCAGAGCATCAGCTCGTAAGCGGCCAACTTGGTCAGCCCCGGATAGCCGAAATGGGCCAGATCCAGAAGGATGAAACCGATCAGCAGCAGGGTAAAGGTCAGGCCCATGGCGCCGTGGATGCGCATGGCCGGAAACCACATGATGAAGGTGTACATGGTCCAGACCACCAGGAACCAGCCCACATCCGTTCGTGAGGACTTGTAGATCCCAAAGTGATTGAGCAGAAAAATCACACCCAGCGCAATCCAGAAACTGCCATAGGAGACAAAGGCACTGAAACCGAAGTTATTGTTGCACTTGAACTCCTGGAAACCAGCGATCAGTTGAGCGACCCCGCCAAAGACCAGCCCCAGAGCGACCACGGGCCCCACGCCGCACCAACCTGCATTGTGGAACTGCAGAATCATGGTGGTTAGACCGAAACCTGCCAGACCTACTACCGCCGGATTTCCGAGCTGTTGCTGATTTGCCATTACACCCTCCTTAAAAGCGTTCGTCCCTCATGGGATACATCCGCTGAACCTGATGTGTCAGCGTGTCGGATCGTGTCTCTTCGCCGCCTGTCGGCTTCAAGACACCCTCTTAATGAGTTGCTTACCGGTCCGGCCCTCACCCCCACCGCCACTGAAAACAGATCTATAAATGAAAAACCATCTTGTGGATGGCCGTAGGAAGGAGACCGAAGCACCTTGCGGATAGGCACCCCGATCTCTTCGTCCCATCGGCCCGAGGGCCAGTGGTTGCCATATAGAGCAACGCTTGTGCCAAGTCAGCCATGAGATGATGCAACTACTATGATAACAGTATATTACATAGTATTTGCCCACTTTGTTTTATGAATGAGGTTCATGCCTTAAAGGGATATTATTGTCCCAAATAATGAGTGTTCTACGTATATCTATTTGGAATAAATATCTTTTGTTAATTTGAGACTATTTTGTCTCAAATTGGGATTTTTCTATCCCATAAGACTTGATCTTGCGGAAAAGGGTGCGGCGATCTACTCCCAGTTGGCGAGCCACCCGGGAACGATGCCAATGGTGGGTAGTGAGCATCTTTTCGAGATAACGCTTTTCAAAGGCGCGCATGACGTCGGCGAGGCGGGCGGAAGCGTTATCCGTTAAAGGCAGGTGGGGGTCGAAACCCTTCGATGGCTCCTTCCAGGGCCCAGCACCATCCGGTAGAGAAGCGTTGGCTGGGATCCGGGAGCGATCAGAGGCGGGGATGGGCAACTCATTGAGGGTCACATAACGATGAACGACATTCTGGAGCTCACGCACGTTGCCGGGCCAGTCGTGGGTCATCATGGCTTGCATGACAGTATCGGGAAGGGCAGCCACAGCGCCCTCCTCGGTATGGAGTTCCAGAAAATGGTGGGCCAACAAGGGGATATCGGCCCTGCGTTCACGCAGGGGGGGGATATAGACGGGAATGATGTGGATACGATAGTAAAAATCGCGCCGAATGCGCCCCTGGTGCATCTGGGATTCCAGGTCACGGTTGGTGGCAGCGATGATACGCAGGTCGGGTAGGATCACGTCCTGGCTACCGATGGGGGTGAACCCCCCACCCTCTATGGCCCGCAAAAGCTTGACCTGCATGGCGAGGGGCAACTCACCGATCTCGTCCAGAAAAAGGGTGCCCTCATGGGCGGCGTCGAGGAACCCAGGCTTGTCCGCCTGGGCACCGGTGAAAGCACCTTTACGATAGCCGAAAAACTCGCTCTCGAGCAGGTTCTCGGGAATCGCCCCGCAGTTCACGGTGACGAACTGCCTGCCCCCGCGACGACTCAAGTCGTGAATGGTGCGCGAGACCAGCTCTTTTCCGGTACCGGATTCCCCATAGACGATCACGTTGGCCGAGGACTCGGCCGCCTTGAGGATACTATTGTAGACCGTTTGCATGGCCGGGCTCTTACCGACGATATTGCCGAAACGCAGGCGCCCTTTCAGAGATGAGCGCAGGCGGTCGGTCTGGGCCTTGAGCTCGGCCTCACTGCGCTTGAGGGACTCTTCGGTCTGCTTGCGCTCGGTGATATCCATGACGATCATCTGGGCCCGCGCAACCTCACCGTCGGCACCAACGATGGGCGCATGGATGGCATGGTACCACCGCTCATCACCGCTGCCGTTTTTAGGATGTTTAAACTCATGCCGCTCGGTGCGACCCTTGAAAACACCGGTGTTGGGGCACCAAGTGCAGGGCCCGCTGCCTTGATAGAGCGCCTCAAAACAAAGCTCGCCGGTGGCATCCCGGCCAATAGTCTCGCTGAGTCGTCGATTCATGAACTCGATACGGTAATCCGTATCGACAGTATAGATATAGCCTTCAAAGAGAGCGATCACCTCGCGCAGGCGGTTCTCGCTGTGCTGGAGGGCCTCGGCCATGCGCTGGCCGTGGGCGATCTCCTTTTTGAGGTGTTGGTTGGCGTTTTCGAGATCCTCGGATCGCTCCTGCAGGGCTTGGGTGCGCGCCTGAATTTCGGTCTCCAGCCCCTGGCGGTAGCGGCGATTTTCTTGGACCAGGGCCCTTTGATCGAGCCCCCGCCGAACGGCGTGTTCCAGCACGGCCATGTCGATGATGGGCTTGGCGATAAAATCGAAAGCCCCCAGACGCAGAGCGGCCACGGCGTCCTGCATCCCCCCGGCCCCGGTAACGACGATGACGGGTACATCGGGGTCGCTCTGACCAATTTCGGAGAGCACTTCCAGCCCGTCCATGCCGGGCATGCGCAGGTCGAGGAGCACCAGGTCGGGTTTAAGGGTCGCGAAGCGCTCCAACCCCGCCTGCCCGTCCGCGGCTTCCGATACGGCGTAGCCGCTATCCTCAAGATAGACGGCGATGCTCTCGCGCATGATGGCTTCGTCATCGATGATGAGAATGTCGCCCAGCTCTTCGCCCTTCATGATGACCCGCGCTCCGCTTTGGATTCAGGCGCAGGCAGCTGTGGTGCCTCTCCGGCCCTGGTGAAAATGTCAGCTGCGTCACCCGGAGCCTGCTCCAAGGGCAGGCTGATGGTAAAGCAGCTCCCCTGCCCGGCCTCCGATTCCACGCTGAGCTGGCCGCCGTGGTGGCTGTTTATGATGAAATAGGAGACGCTCAGCCCCAGGCCAGTGCCAATACCGATGTCCTTGGTGGTAAAAAAAGGCTCGAACACGCGCGAACGCATGTCGGCCGCCATCCCAGGGCCATTATCGCTAATGGAGATGAGGGCCATTTCCAGCTGACGGCGGGTGGTCAGGACCAACTCGGGCGGACGCTTTTGCGTGGTGACTGTCATGGCCTGGGCGGCGTTGCGCAGAATGTTGAGCACCACCTGCTCGATCTCGGTGGCCACACAGGGCACATCGGGCAAAGTGGCATCGTAGGCGCGCACGATGCGAATGTCGCGAAAATCATATTTCTTGCGTAGGTCATAGTCGTGGGCGGCCAGCTCGACGGTTTTATCCAGCAATTGCGCCAGGGCCACGGGTGTCTTGCGGGCCTCGCTGCGGCGGCTGAAGCTGAGCATGTTCTGAACGATATGCGAGGCGCGCTCGCCAGACACCCGAATGCCATCCAGGAATTTGAGCACGCGACGCTGTTCCAGGTAGGACCGAATGGCCTCGAGCCGGGTGCCGCATGCCTCGGCCTCATTGTGATTTTTGGGTAGATCGGCCGACAGACGCCGTTCAATGTTCTGGAGGCTCTGGAGGATGCCCCCCAGGGGATTATTGATCTCATGGGCCATGCCTGCGGCCAGGCCGCCCACCGACATCATCTTCTCGGTCTGCACCATGGTGTTCTCAAGTCGAACCCGGTCGGTGACGTCGTCCACCCGGATCACCGCCCCGGCCACCTGGTCCACGGTGAGCGGATAGATCATGATGTTCAGATAGGTGAGGCGGTCGGCATCTTTGAAGACCACCTTTTCAAGGGCGGTAGCTTGCTGTTTCTCCAGGGCCGGTCGGATCTGATCGACATTTTCCTGAAGCTGGGGCAGCACATCGGTCACCAATCGACCCAGGGCGGCCTGGGAGGTGAGCAGGGTGACCCGCTCCGCCTCACGGTTCCATAAGGTTACCCGACCCTTGCGGTCCACCCCCACCAGAATTGAGGGCATGGAGTCGATGATATTCTGGAGTCGAACGCTGTATGCTTCCAGCCTTTCCATGAAAGTGTTGAAATAGCGCGCTAAGTGACCAATCTCATCTTGGCTGTGGCGCTGCATGCGCACCGAGATGTCCCCCCTTGCACCTTTTGCGAACTGCTGCATCAGCTCCCTCAGTGGTTGAGTGATGGAAGAGCTCAAGCGCAGAGTAATGGGTAACACCAGGAGCATGAAGATCACCACCGTGGCCACAATGAGGCTGCGTACCATCTTCAGGGGGGCGTAGAACTCATCCAAATAGCTAGAGGAAGCCACGATCCAATCGAACTCGGGGATATAGTTGAAGATCACCAGCTTTTCACGGGGGTTTTTTTCGCCTGGATTTTCCCAGGGGTAGGTAATCTTGCCGCTTTTACGTTGACAGATCTCCTTGATGAAGTAGTGGCCTTTGCGGTCCTGGGCGTTTAAGTAGTTGCCTTCCAGAGCGGGGTGGAGAATGAGGTTGCCCTTGCTGTCTATGATGAAGGAGTAGCCCGTCTGGCCGAAAGTGAGCGAGAGGATGCCCGCCTCAAAATCTTTCACGTCGATGAGCTCAAGGAACTCGCTACGATAGGAAGAGACCGAGATGATCCAATCCCAGGGCTCAAAGTACGTCATATAGAGCGCCTTGGGGCGACGGTGGTCTTCGCCCGGATTCTGCCAGTCATACTCCAGGTAGCCCATTTTGCGGGCTTTCTGATCACGAATAAAATCGAAACGCGACAGATCGGCCCCAATGAGGGCGGCCTCGGGATGAATCACGATCTGCCCGGAGCTGTTGATGCAATAAATGTAGCCGGTCTTGCCGATGGTCTGACTGAGCAATACATGGCGGGCCAGCTCCTTGGCCTCCGCCACGCTCATCTCACCGGCCTGGGAGCGCGCATAGAAATCCTCGGCGATCTCGCGATTTTTTTCGGCCACGGCGCGCAGATGGTTGCGAATGGAGACATTGGCCGCCGTGCGCACCATATCGAGGATGGTGTTGGTGCTGTTTTCCAGCTCACTCTCGATGCCTGTTTCAATGGTCTGGCGAACGAAAGTATAGATGATATAGCTGCCTAGAGACATGGAAAGGGTGAACACCGTGGCGTAGCTCACCAGGAGCTTGTAGCGAATCCGAAGATCGGAAAACCAGCGCATGGGATACGACCCCAGTTTATAGAGTTCCAATCGTGGCGGCCGAAAACAGCCGGCGGGCACGGTTCAGGTGGGGAACTGAAGAAATAAAATCGCTGAATCGTATTGAAAATCAAGGCTGGATGTCAAGCCACCGGGGCCTTAAACGGCACCAGCCCTGGAATGGACGGGTTGGCGTCAGGCCGGTTCCACCCCTTTGATCTCGGGGATCTCCTGCTTGAGCACCTTTTCGATACCGTTGCGCAGGGTCATCTGGGACATGGGGCAACCCGCGCAGGCCCCCTGGAGACGAACCTTGACCACGCCGTCGACGATATCGACCAGCTCCACATCCCCCCCATCGGCCTTGAGCATGGGGCGAATCTTGTCCAGTGCCGCTTCGACCTTTGCTTTCATGCGAACCTCCTAAAAGTGATTCCTAAAGTGGATTAATCTTTCGCGCCGCCCTCCCGGTCGGTGTAAAATTGCCGCCGAAAAGCGTCAAAACCATCCTCGCAGATGGCGGTGCGCATCTGCCTGACGAGAGTCAGATAATAATACAGATTGTGGAGGGTGTTAAGGTAATAGGCCATAATTTCACGCGCGCTGTAGAGATGGCGCAGGTAGGCGCGGGAGTAGTTCCTGCAGGTGTAACAGCCGCAACTCTCGTCCAGTGGGCGGGTGTCCTCTCGAAAACGGGCGTTGCTGATATTGATCCGCCCCCGGCGGGTGAAGAGTTGTCCGTTGCGGGCGTTGCGGGTTGGCATGACGCAATCGAACATATCGGCCCCTAAAGCTACCAGCTCCACAAGGTCCTCGGGGGTGCCCACCCCCATGATGTACTTGGGCTTATCCGCAGGAAGCAAGGGCAGGGTATGGGCCGCCATCTCCAGCATCAGCTCCTTGGGCTCCCCCACGCTGAGGCCGCCGATGGCGTACCCCGGCAGATCCAACTCGGCCAACTCCTGGGCCGAACGGCTGCGCAGGTCGGCGTACATGCCTCCCTGGACGATGCCGAAGAGCTTGTTTTGCCTGTCGGTGCGAGTTTCCCAATGGATCCTGCATCGTTTGGCCCAGCGGGTGGTCAGGGCGAGCGCCTCCTCGGCCGTGCGCCGATCCGCCGGATAGGGGATGCACTGGTCGAGGCACATGTGAATGTCTGAATCGAGGCAGATCTGCACATCCATGGCCTTCTCCGGGGTGAGGAGATGGCGCGACCCGTCCAGGTGGGACTGAAAGGCGTAGCCCTCCTCGTCGATCTCGGACAATCCCGCCAGAGAGAAAACCTGGAATCCCCCCGAATCTGTCAGAAGCGACCGCTCCCAGTTCATGAAACGGTGCAACCCGTTGAACTTTTCGATCACCCCGCAGCCTGGCCGCAAGTAGAGATGATAGGTGTTTCCCAGGATGATCTGGGCCCCGGCCTCCACGAGCACCTCGGGGGGTAGCGCTTTTACGGTCCCCAGGGTGCCCACCGGCATGAAAATGGGTGTTTCCACGCGACTGTGAACGGTGTCGAACCGCCCCGCCCGGGCGGGAGCGGTGGATGACTGGGCGATGGTTTTGAAAGTGGGCATACCGGTCCTAGAGTCCAGCTGAATGTGAAAAGCGAGGTTAAATACAACTCCAGAGGCACAGTCCGACATGGAGCCTATGCCATGACAAGCTAAGTTATCAGCATGGCATCCCCATAGCTGAAAAAACGATACCCCTCATCCACCGCCTCCCGGTAGGCCGCCAGGATCCGCTTTCGGCCGGTCAGGGCCGACACCAGCATGAGGAGGGTCGACTCGGGCAGATGGAAATTGGTGATGAGGGCATCTACCACCTTGAAGCGGTAGCCCGGATAGATGAAGAGGTCGCAGGCCCCGCTGGCGGCCGTCACCCCGCCACCCCCACGCGCACATGCTTCCAGGGTACGAACGGCGGTGGTGCCAACGGCTATCACCCGGCGGCCATCGGCTTTGGCGGCATTGACCGCCTCTGCGGTAGGCACATCGAGGGCATACCACTCGGCGTGCATTTTATGCTCGCGGATATCGTCCACCCGCACCGGGACGAAGGTGCCATAGCCCACATGGAGAGTGACCTGGGCCACTTGAACCCCTTTGGCCTCCAGTTGTTCGAGCAGGTCCTCGGTAAAATGGAGACCCGCCGTGGGAGCGGCGATGGCGCCTTTCCGGGAGGCGTAAACGGTCTGGTAGTCGTGTCGGTCCTCCCGATTTTCGGAACCGTCGCGCCGGATGTAGGGCGGCAGGGGAATGTGGCCGATCTCACTCAAGAGGGTCTCAAAATCATATTGAGATATGAAGCGCAAGGTGCAGAGCCCGTCGGCGGCCTCCAGCACCTCTGCGCTTAGGCGTTCGTCAAAAAAAAGCCGCATTCCTGGACGCACCGGCTTGGATGCCCGCACCATGCAACGATGCACCCGCTCACCGTCTGTCTCCCCCCGGTGATAATCGAGGAGGAGGACCTCGATCTTGCCCCCCGTGGGCTTATATCCATAGAGCCGCCCGGGGATCACGGCGGTGTTGTTCACCACGAGGAGATCCCCCGCCTCGAGGAGGTCTGGCAATTCTAAAAAGTGTCGATGCCGTATGCCCGCAGCCCCACGATCCAGGTGCAGCAGGCGGGATCTCTTGCGACCCGCCACGGGTTTCTGGGCGATGAGGTTCTCGGGCAGGTCGTAGTGGTAGTCTTTGCGGTGGAACATTCGATTTCACTTTGGTCTAGGCTATTTACCCTTAGGAGCATGCGATGGCAACAAGCACCAACCCCATCAGCATGAGCACCAGCCCCAACCACCGCATGCTGGCGGGGGACAGTTCCAAGACTTTGGCGATCCAGAGCTTCATTTTTTCTGGAAAGGCAAAGTAGGGCAAGCCCTCGACGATCATCACCATTCCTAAAACACAGAGAAAGAATTTCATAGGATTCTGAATTCAAACTGAGCAACTTCTCAGTTTAGGCGAAAACTTGTGGATGCTGGAAAGCGGCTATATATTCTCAATGAGAAACGCTTGTCAAAACAAACCTGCCTCCGACCGACACGAGGCCTCATTGACCATGTGCCGCCATGGCACATTACCATGCCCAAGCAGGGGGGACCTATGGTTCGCATCCTTTTCCACTATCTGTTCGCTACAGCGGCATTGACCATCTATGGCGGTCAAGTCTGACCCTTCATGGAAACCTTGCCCCCCGTGTGGCTGGGGGCCTCGATTCTGTTTCCCTTCGGTTTGGCTTTTCTGGTGCGCCCCAAGCTGGAAGCGCGGTACATCTCAAGCGCGGCTCCGACTGAGGCGGCCAAACGCCAGTTTGGCATGGATCTGCTCCTCACCCTGGCGGTGGGCGCCATCGTGGTGGTCTTCAACCTGGTAGTGCACGGTTTCCCTATAGGCAGTGGCCTGACCCTGCTATTGGGCTGTCTGATCGTGGGTTTTTTTCTGGCTCTGGACACGGCCCTGGCCCGCGAGCGCCTGCTGATCCAACAGGCCGAGACCACCGCTGGCGTTGAAACACCACCCAAACGCCTCTATCCCATGACACGCCGTTTTTCGGCGGTCGCCGTGGTCGCCACCCTCTGCGTTACCCTGGTGATCAGTTTAGTGATTCTTCGTGATTTCGCCTGGCTGGGCGAGGTCGGCGAGACCGCAGAACGCCTGGAAATCGCCCAACAAACTGTGTTGGAAGAGGTCCTCTTCATTATGATCGCCCTCTTGGGCATGGTGATCAACCTGATCTTTTCCTATTCCAAAAACCTGCGCCTGCTTTTCCAGAACGAAACCCACGTACTGGAAAAAGTCAGCAACGGCGATCTATCCCGCCTAGTACCGGTCACCACAAGCGATGAATTTGGCTTCATCGCCGGCCACACCAACACCATGATCCGCGGGTTGCGCCACCGTTCCCGCCTGGTCAACGCCCTCAAAGTAGCCGAGGAGGTTCAGCAGAACCTGCTCCCCCATAGCTCGCCATTAATTGAGGGGATCGAACTGGCCGGGGCCAGCCTTTATTGCGACGAGACCGGTGGCGATTATTACGACTATTTAGAACTGCCCGGAAACCGTCTGGGCATTATTGTCGCAGACGCCGCCGACCACGGCATCGGTTCCGCCCTGCATATGGCCACGGCACGCGCCTTCATGCGCTTCGCCGCCCACCACTATAGCGACCCGGCCACCCTCATGAAAGCGGTTAATCTGGATCTGACCCGCGACAACGCGGCCACGGGTCGCTTTATCACCGCTTTTTTTCTGGAGATCGATGTGGCCAACCGCCGCCTGCGCTGGTCTCGCGCCGGGCATGAACCCGCCCTATTCTACGATCCCGAGGCCGGAAAATTCATGGAAATGAATGGTAAGGGCATTGCCCTGGGAGTGGATGAGACCAAAAGCTATGAGACTGTCGAATCCACCGACTGGCCAGCCAACAGCATCATTCTCATCGGTACCGACGGCATCCATGAGACCCGCAATGCCGATGGTGACTATTTCGGCCACGAGCGGCTGAAGGAGATCATAATCGACAACCACAAAGAAGATGCTGGCACTCTCAAGCAACTCATTCTGGATGCGGTGGATCAATTCCGAGATGGCTTCGCCATTGAGGACGATCTGACCTTGGTGGTGGTAAAACTCGCTTGAAATCAAGTGATTGCTGATGATCCCTGAGGAAGGATAAACGGGGGAAACACCCGGGGCGACGCCGACAGCCGCCCCGGGTGAGGGGCGCTAATTCACGCCGGATTTTACTACCTTGCCGTCCTTGATAACATAGTACAAATCGCTGGCACCATTGCAGTTCATGGCGATGGTCCACTTCTCGGATCCATCCTCCATCTTCACAACCTGGCTGGGCTGGCCCCATTTGGCGACTAGCTCATCGGCGGTCATGGGATTCTCTGCATAATAGGCTTCATTGCTCCAGCTACAGGCGGACAGAAGCAACAGGGCGGCACACATGGCAATCAGGACAAGCTTTTTCATTTTTTCTCCTTTGAATAAAAACAGACCCTAAACAGTTTTTTAGTTGGTGGGGCCTGCCAGCGTTCAGACCTTGTCAATGAGATAAGGGCGAGGAGCAAACCCAACATGAATAATGAACCATAATTCATTTCTTCCAAAAATTCCGGTCTCTGTCAAGCAAAAAAACCCGGGCCCTAAAAAAGAACTAATATAATACTGCTATTAAATGAGGGCTTGAAAAGATAGTGAACGAGGGGCTACGAACCAATAGATATGAACTCTGGTTCATTTATTGCGGTGTCTGCCTCATAGGCGCACCCTCTTGGTGCGAACAGCTGATCAGATCGGGAGCCCCGCCGTGCGCTTGACCACGACCAAGGTCGCATCATCCACCACCGTGGCCCCCTGGCGAAAAGTATCCAGCTCTGTCATTACGGCCTCGACGATGGCGCGCGCCGACAGATGGGCATGGCCGCGCACCAGCGCCTCCAGGCGTTTCTTACCGAACATGGCCCCGGCGGGGTTGAGGGCCTCCCAGATACCGTCGGTGCCAATGAGGAGGATATCATCGCTGTTCAGGAGGAGAGCCTGCTCTTGGAAAACCGAAGCTTCCATCGCCCCCATGGGCACTCCCTGCCCCGCCACGGTTTCAAAAGTGTCCGTCGTGGGGTCGTAGCGCCAGCCGGGTTCGTGACCGGCCCGCACCCAGAGCAGTCGGCCATCGACCGGATCGATCTCCGCAACGAAAAGGGTCATGAACTGGCCGGAATCACCCACATCTTCACAGAGGAATCGGTTTACCTCCGCCAACTTTTCGGCGAGTCGACCCTCGAGGCTGAGGCGCTGACGAATGAGGGCCCTGGCTGTAGCCATCAAGAGGGCCGACGAAATACCGTGGCCGGCCACATCCCCTACGATCACTATCAGACGGGGGGACTCGGGCGGGCCCATCACCAGGTAATCGTAATAGTCGCCGCCGGTCTGATCGCAGTAGCGGCTCTGACCATGGACATCCAGCCCGGCCACCTGGGGTTGATCCTTGGGCAGGAGATTCTGCTGCACCTCACGGGCCAGATCCAGGGAGCGTCGCAGATCGTAGTGGGCCTTCAACTCCGGCCCCACCTGATTGAAGATCTTGGCCATCTGCCCGAACTCGTCACGGCTGTGCACCTCGACGCGCGCGTTGAAGTCGCCGGCGGCCAGACGCTGGGCCCCATCGCTGAGTCGTTTCAAGGGTCGGGTGACGGTCTTTGCGAACAGAATCGCCAAGATGATGGTCACCCCGCAGACGGCGGTCAGGAAGAACAGGGTCGAACGGGCGATTCGCTGGACATCATTGGCTGCTTTGCGATCAGCGGCCGCCGTCATCTGATTGATGCCCGCGTAGGGGGTGACGAGGACCAGTACCGTGCCGGGATGGGTGACCCCGTATGTCCACAGGCTGTCGGCCCCCTTCCAATCCATGCGGCGCATATTCTCCTTTTCGTCGGCGATATCCTTCAGCATGGCTTCGAACCCGGCGGCATCGTCTCCGGCGAGCCATTCCGGTTCCATAAGCATCCCCCAGTGCCGAGGGGCCCGCGGGACATTTTTCTGGAGGTCCTGCTCGCTATGTTCCTGGCGGGCCATGATTCGCAGGCGCTCCCCGACCGGTGCATCCTCCCCCTCCAGATGGCAGATGAAAGGGGCGGTGCCCACAGGCAGATTCTCGATGAGAAAAGGACGCTCCATCAGGTTGTTGATGGGCAATACCATCCCGGTTACGCCGACAATCGCCCCGGAGGGTCCCTTAATGGGACGAACGGCGGCGGTGACCACCTGGCGGGTGACCGGGTCCAAGTAGGGACCGACCCACGAAATCTCATGGGGAGGCAGCCGGTTTGAGGAAAACCGCTCCCGGGGGTCCAGCCGCCGGGGAAAACTGTCGTGCCCCGGAAAGGTCATATGGACGCCGCTGTCCAAGGTTACGAAATGCCAGAGGGCGATGGAGTGCTCTTGCGTGGCGATGGTCTGCCAAAAAGCGGCCATCCCGGCCAGACGCTGACAATCCGAGTCAAGGGCGGCCGGGTCGACCCCTGGGGAGAACTTGAAAACCGGCGTACGATAGGAAACCGGCAGGGAGCGGACATGACCGGCGCGCCCCCGCTTGATATGGATATCCGAGGGCGTGAGATCCGGAATGGGATCGCCCCCCCCCAGACGTCCGGCCACGAACAGCGGCTGGGACGGGGGCGCCGCCCGGGCCATGAGCTGTTCCACCTCCTGGGCCTGCAATTGGATCGAGGCTACCGCATGGGTGCGGGAGGTGCGCAACACCTCCGAGTAGCCTGCGACAATGAGGCGCAACCGGTCTTGGGTCTGCCGCAGCAAACTTTCCTGGGTACTGGAGACCAGGGTCTGCCCCAGGTCTTGAATGGCATGCAGGCCAAAGGGCCGCATCACGGCCATTGGCCCCATGGCCAAAGCCAGGAGCAATAGCAGCAGCTTCCACTGATAACGCATGGCGTCGTTTTCCTCCCGTCGGATCCCAAAACGCATCAGGCCGCTCGCGGGCGGCCCAAGCATCAGCCTAGCTTTTAACATAACTATTGGATATGATGCAAAACAAGGGCTCCTGCAGGTGCATTTTTACTTGCAAAATGCTTTATTTGCTGTAGCTTGTGAATGTATTTTTTGGGAATGAATCAACCCACCCCAGTGATGGGAGTATTAGATGGCCAAGGAAAACCGTACGGTTGTGGACCGCCCTCTACGGTCATGGATCTTTGCGGCCGGCATCACCCCATTGCAGGTCGCCCTGGTGGTGGTCATCATCGGCGTCGTCTTCGCCAGAGTCTTGCCCCTGGAGATGCAGAAGCGCATCATCAACGAAGCCATCAACCTGCGCAAGATCGACCTGCTCTTTCTCTACTGCGGTTTTTACTTGGCGGCGGTGGTGACCGCCAATGGGTTGAAATTCGCCATGAACGCCCTCCAGGCTGTTATCAGCCAGCGCTCCACGGCCAAGATGCGCGAGGAGCTCTATCATCATGCCCTCACCCTGCCCCTGACCTACTACCGCAACATCCAGCCCGGAGCGGTGGTCAACGCCATCATCAACGAACTGACCCTGCCGGGCAACTACATCGGCATGGCCGTGGCGGTGCCCCTGAGCAACGTGTTGACCCTGGTGACCTTCGCCGCCTATCTGGCCTGGCTCAACCTCTGGCTAGCGGCCCTCTCCCTCAGCATCTACCCCTTGGTGCTCTTCCTGGTGCCCCTGCTGCAGCGCAAGGTCAATCAGGCCAACATGCAGCGCGTGGACGCCTCGCGCAAACTCTCCAGCCGCATCTCCGAATCCATCGGCGGTATCCACGAAATCCAGGCCAACGGCGCCTACAAGATCGAAAACCGCAAGTTCGACCGCATCGTCAAGCGCCTCCTCAAAATCCGCATCACCTGGAGCCTCTACCGCTTCGCCATCAAAGGCACCAACAACTTCTTCACCAGCCTGGGCCCTTTTCTGGTCTTCGTCCTGGGGGGCTGGCTGACCATCAAGGGGCGGCTAGAGTTGGGCGCCCTGGTGGCCTTTCTCTCCGCCCAGGAGAAGCTCTACGATCCCTGGCGGGAATTAATCGAATTTTACCAGGTTTATCAGGATGGACGCGTCAGCTACGAACGCACCATGGCCATGTTCAACGCCCGGCCAGAACACCGCCTCCTGACCGAGGGACGCCCCCCATACGAACTGGAAAAAGGCATCGCGGTCAAGGACCTGAGCTTCATCACCCGGGACGGTATCCGTCTACTGGACAAGATCAACCTGACCTTGGAGCCCGGTGAACACCTCGCCCTGGTGGGATTCTCCGGTAGTGGCAAGAGCACCTTGGCCCTCTGCCTGGGCCAGCTCTATCAATATGACGAGGGACGCGCCACCATCGGTGGGCATGAGATCGCCGAGCTTTCCAAACAGGATATCGCTGCAAATGTTGGCTTCGTCTCCCAGAGCCCCTTTATCTTCCAGGGCAGCATCGAAGAGAACCTCCTCTACGCTTACGCGGCTCAGCATGACGGCGGACCGCCTCCGGCCCTGGACGATATGATCGCCGCCATCCAGCAGGCCGGCATCTTCATCGACGTACTGCGCTTCGGCCTCAACACCATCATCGCCCCGGGCGATCGCCCCGAGCTAGTGAACGCCGTGATCCGGGTGCGCAACAACTTTCGCCAAGACTACGGGGACGATCTCAGCGAATGGGTGGAGTTCTTTGACGAAACCCAATATCTTTATCACTCCAGCATCGAGGACAACCTCATCTTTGGCACCGCCAAGGACAATGGTCTGTGCGGAGAGAAGCTGCTGACAAATGAGTTCTTTCGGAACTTTCTCGATGAAGCCGACCTCACCCGCCCGCTGCTGGCCCTTGGGGAACAACTGACGAGACAGATCGTCGATCTCCTCGGCAACCTGCCCCCTGATGAACTCTTCTTCAAGCAAAGCCCGCTAGAGCCCTTCGAACTGGACGCCTACAAGACGGTGGTCAACCAATTGCGGAATCGCAATCTGCATCAGCTCAACGACGAGATCCATCGCCAGCTGCTCTCCGTGGCCCTGCGCTTCACCCCCGGCATCCACAAAATGGTGGCTCTGGATGATCTGCTGGAGCGATTGATTCTGGAGGGCCGCGCCCTCTTCCGGGAACGCATCGAAACCCGCATGCCCGATGCGGTCACTTTCTACCGCCTGGACGAGTACAGCTACGGCCAGACCATCCTCAACAACATCCTCTTCGGTAAAACCAAAGCCCAGCAGACCCAGGCCCGCGAACGAATCTACCAGAGCATCATCCAACTGCTCATCGAAGAGGACTTCCTGGAGGCTGCCGTGGCCATCGGTATGCAGTACAACGTGGGCCGTGGCGGTGACAAACTCTCCGGCGGACAACGGCAGAAACTGGCCATCGCACGAGTCTTTCTCAAGCACCCGCGCATCATGATCATGGATGAAGCTACGGCCGCCCTGGACAACACGTCCCAGGGACGCATCCAGAACATCATCGAGAACCACTACAAAGGCACAAGCACCCTCATTGCCGTTGTGCATCGCCTCGACATCATAAAAAACTACGACAAGGTCGCCGTAATGAAAGCGGGCAAGATTGTCGAGATGGGTACATACGACGAACTGATCGCCAAGGAGGGACAACTCTATGAGCTCGAATTCGGAAAATCTTAGCCCCGGCGCTTCTTGTGAGATCACCGACAACATCAGCATTCTGCGCGAGGTCCACTTCTTCGCCGGCCTCCCCCTCGAGGTTGTCAAGCTCTTTGCCTACCTCTGCACCCGTGAAGGCTTCAAGGCGGGTGATTTTCTCTTCCGCCAGGGCGACGACGATGGCTGTGCCTATTTCACCCTACAAGGCGATGTGGAACTGCTGCGGCGGGAAACCGAAGGTGAAGTGATACTCAGGCGTTATCCCAAAGCATCTTTTTTCGGCAGCCTGTCGCTCATGGGCCCCATGCCACGGCTATTCTCCCTGCGGGCGGCAACCGACATGAACTGCCTGGTCCTGACACGCGAAAAATTCACCAAAATCACGGAACAATTTCCCGAGATCACCCCGAAAATCATCTCCATCATTGTCACGCGGGTGCTCAAATGGGAGAAACAGGTTCTCAAAGAGCTGGAGGGCAGGCTCAGCAGCTGTCAGCATGGTATCGGAATAAGCTTGCTCTAACCAAGAAAACATGGCAAAAATTCGGGTACAGAGATAGGTCTTGCACGGCTTCGGAGGTAACGGCCCAGAGGGACGGCAGATGCCTGAGAAAAAGCTCACACTCAAACTGAAAAATCGACTCACCGATCTCGATACGATCAATGCCGCCCTCGAGAGCCTGCGCAGGCAGCTGGGTTTCTCCAACAAATGTAAGTGCGAAACCAACCTGGTGCTGGAGGAGCTCTTCACCAACATCATCAGCTACGCCTACCGCGATGGCGGTGACCACGATGTGCTCCTGCGCATCCGCTGCGAACCCGATCAATTGCACATCGAAATCGAAGACGACGGGATCCCTTTCAACCCGCTGAGCGCCAATCCCCCCTGTATCGAGGCCGATATCGAGGATCGAGAGGTGGGCGGTTTAGGTGTCTTTTTCGCCCGTAAATTTGCCGACCAGATCAGCTACGAGCGAACGGGAGAGAAAAATATCGTCAAGATAACCAAGCGTTTCAATAACGATAACGGTTCTGATAAATGCCAAATCCTGGCAAACCACGGCTGACGCCCCATATGAGCTGACGGCCCGTTTGGGCTGACGGCCCATTTGGGCTGACGGCCCGAATCCAGGGCTCAGGGCCCACAACACGCGGGGCGCTTCGGCCTGAAAAGGGTTGCCACAGGTAGTTTATCCCCGCTCAATAAAACGAAGGATGTCGACAGATGCAAATTGACTTAGATACCAAAGAAAACATCAGCGTTTTCAACCTCACAGGCCGTCTGGATTCGAACACCTCGCCGGAGTTGGAGGAGATCATCGCCTCTCAGATCGAGAATGGTTCCAGCAGCCTGATCATCAATTTTGAAAACCTGGATTACATCAGCAGCGCGGGGTTACGCGTCATCCTGAAAACCACCAAGGACCTCAAGCGTCGCGAAGGCAAGCTCATGTTGTGCGCCATGCAGGACTACGTCAAGGAGGTTTTTGAGATTGCGGGATTCGACACCTTTTTGCCCATCGTTCCCACCATGGACGAAGCCATCTCAAAATTTTAACCCGGCGAAGCGGTTCGTCACAGGACACAAATCACAATACACACAAGGACAGCCCTCGGAACCGACATGCAGAGGCTCGGCATCAAAGGCTAAGCGTCGGGTTCCCTCAGGCCGATCAAACCGCGCTTGCCCAGCATCCGTACAAAGGCCGTCACCGACAGCTCCGCTTCACGCTGGGGCAGTTTATGGGCCTCGCCAAAAGCGGCGATGATATCGCCCACCGTCCGAACCCCATCGATCCACCCCCACACTTGGGTCCCCAGGGCATCTAATTGCACCTTTCGCCGTAAAGGCTCGGTTGATTTGCGTCCGAAACGCCCCAGCAGACGATCCACCCAGGGGCGCACCACCACCGGGTAAGTCAGGATGAGGTCCCCGCTCTCCATCTGCTGGGCCTCGACGCCGAGATTCTTCACCGGGCGGCAGGCAAGGGCCACACCACGGTCATCTGGATCCAATGGGGATCGACACTCAGAAGCCTTCATTGTGAAATCGCCTCATAATGATGACAGAGTTGCTCAAACATTGGAGTGAGCCCCCCACTGCGACCGCCCACCTCAACCCCCATGAGGCAGTTTTGGGTCGGCACATGCCACACCCTCACAAACCGCCGCGGCAGACGGGTTGCAAGCCAAACGGATATGGCCTGGGGGCCATGATTCCATGCCCATGACCAGACCCCACCGACAGCCTCATAAGCGCCATGCTTCATGGGTTGGAGTTCGGTATGGGGACGCCCCCCGGCCGGTAGCTGGAATTGATCCTCGGCAAAGGCCAACAGCGGCTGGCGATCCAGGATGGTGCCGGCCGGGGCCCAGCGGTGCAGTCCGATACGCAAACGATCTTTGCGCCAGAGCAGGCGATAATGGCCCGTTTCAAAGCGGAAATGGGATAGGTGCGTCCCAAGGGGCAAATGCGCGTCTATCCCGAAGATGCGCAGGCGCATGGTTTCCCTAGCGGGGTGATCTCGAAAGCGGCCCAGGAGGGGGGGGATCAGCTGGGGCTGGTCGGCCAGGACGGGGTGAATCTGGATGAGGCTCAAGCGACGGCAGTGGGGGCAATACACCAGGAGCCCGCGCCCCTCAAGGTCCGCTCGTCTCCACCGGAAACCGGATACGGTGAACTGGCCCAAGGCGGCCCGCCAGCTTTCCGGAACCGGCCAGAGATCCGGTTGGGGCAGTCCCTTGCGGCGGGCCTGGCGGGCAAAGCGCCGAAATTGTCGCTCGGAATCGAAACGCCCCCTGTGCAGCGCCCAGCGGATCTCCAGGGCGGCTTTGGGTCCATCGCGCCATAAGAGCTGATCCGCGTCCAGCCGGGCGACCTCCCAGGTGGCGGGATGATCCAGGGTCAACCCATTCCAGGCCGTTGTCTGCCAGTCGGCGCCCCTCACCCGGCCTCGATTACAGGGCCATTAGGCTTAATATGGCACAAAACGCTTCCAGTCATCGGATGCGCTCCCACCTTTGCTATGGCTCCGGGGCTTGGGTTCGGAAGGGGGCTGTTTGGCCTCGAAGCACGCTTTTTCCTTCTCCAGCTGGGTGGTCAGCGTCAGTTTGATGGCGTTGCCCATCTTCTGCTCCTCATCCTTGACATTGTGCTGCATGGTCATGGAGATATGACTGCCGTCCGAGGTGACAAAGGACCATTTCCAGGCCACCAGGACATGGAAAGGGTCACCGCGGTACTCGTCTGGCTCGCCGAAACGCTGGCGCAAGCGTTTCATCATCTGTTCGAAAAAGCGCTTGCTAGGATCTTCGTATTTGAGCTTGATACGCAGGATTTTACCATAGTCGGCGCAGGTACCAAAACCGATCAGTCCGCTCCTGAAACCCTTTAAAAAACGGGTTTCGGCCTCCTGGACGTACTCCATGTAGCGCACATGCAGACAGGTGTCCATGTCCACCACGTCCTTGTATTTCTCAATGGAATCTCCAAGGACAAAACCGCCCAGATGGCGGGGGGCCTCGGCGGCGATCGATGTTGCGGCCAGCAACAATACCAGCACCAGTCCCCAAATGGCCTTAAACCCTAACCCATGGATGTTTGTTCGCATCTGAACTTTCTTCATATGGAAAGTTCCTTCCACTTTATAATATCGTGTAATAGCATATAAAGCTTTTCTAATTAATATGCGAGTCTTCCTAGCGATTTCAAGATCAGGGCGAATCCCATGGCAAACATCCCCATCAGCCCCATACCGCAGGAGAAGCCCGCCAAAAGCACCGGCGCATACTGGCGCCACATGGCCCCGTAATGTTTCAGGAAAAAAAACCGGCCCATCAAGGCACCAGCCAGTTCCAGGATGTGACCGTGGGGATTGACCTGCCCCAGCCCGCGGACCACCCCATAGATCAGGAGCACGGGCAGGCCAAAGAGGGAGAGGATCATATAGGTGATCACCCCGAAGCCCAGCCCACAGGTGACGTAGAGCCCATTGAGGGCCTGGTAGAAGAGCGAGTTGCCTTCGAGGGTAGAGGTCTGCATTAAAAGTGTATTGAGGGCCTGGAGATGCCAGAGTTCCTGGGCAAAGGGGTATTGGCTCGAGGGGATGGGCGCCAGGCGCCAGATGAACTGGGAAAAAAGCAGACTGGCGACCATCACAATGGGCAGGGCCACAAACTCTGCTTTTATAATGCCGCGAAAGCTGGTGCCGGTCAACTCGACTTGGCGAAAATTCACCGTCGCCTCGCCGTAGTTGTGGATGGGGATGGGCGCATACCAGATCTCGATCCCCTGGTAGCCGAAATACTTGGCCCCGGCGATGAAACTGGCCTCTCGCACCAGGGGCAGGCTGACGAATTGGCCGGCGATCCCCTCCATGCGCGCACTGATATAAGAGACCAGAGGCGTATAGAGAAAACCATAGGCGATAAAGAATTGCCATGGAAAACTGGGCACCAACCAGACACAAAGGCCCACATATGACAGGGTGGAGAAAACGTAGATGCCGATGGAGATCCAGAAATTAAAATCGCCCCGGCCCGGGGGTGGATGGAAGAGGCGTTTCAGATCGATCCGCTGATCATCACTGTGTTTTCGAATTGAGCGCACCACCTGCCAGATACCCACTGCCCCGATGGCCATCCCCAGCCCGATACTGAAGCTCAAGTAAAAATCGAGGTTGTTGGAAAAAACCGTATCCACGGTTCCCATCCCCGAGTGCCAGCGATTCAAAACACCCAGATGGAAGAGGGTGGGGTTGACGGCCATGGTAATCACGATCCCTATGGCGCTGCCGATCACGGCCCAGAAGGGAAGCACCATGCCGATGAACAACAGGCCCAGGTCCAGCTGAATGCCGGTGGCTACGGCGGGCAATAGTTTTTCCGTATGTTGGGTCAATTCTATCCAGGGGATGGGAATCAGCCGGATCGGTTCGGTGAAGATCAACCCCGATACGGTCGGCAGGAGCACATAGATCCCGCCAAAGGCCAGCCCGATCACCCCGCCGATGGAAAAAACACGCCACTTCCAGCTCTTCTTCTTGTCCTCATTGGATTCGGCCAGAGCCATGGTGCCCAGGGCGCCCACCGGGGCCATGGGAAAAGGCAACTTCTCCACGTCGGAGGTGATGCGGTAAAGGGCGTAGCCCAGGCCGAATTGGTCGATGCGCTGGATCAACTGGGCGCCGAAGAGTAAGAGAGTCGGCACCAGCCAGTCGCGGTGAAAGAAGGTCCGCTCTGCCAGAGAGGAGGAACCGGGCTGGGGGGCCACCCAGGCGGGGATAAACTCGGTCAACCCCAACATTCGGGCGGCGTCGGACTGCACCAGATACTGATTCCAGAGGAGGCCCTGGAAGGGAGAGGCCAGGGCGGCACCGGCCATGTAGTAGAGCAGAAAGACCTCCTGCTGTTTGAGGTCCTGGTGGGCCCGCTTAGCCACCTCGGCAAACAGAATGATGGTCACCCAACGCGCGGCCGGACCGATCCCCGTGCCGATCACCAGCTGAAG
Source organism: Desulfobacteraceae bacterium (assembly GCA_050291585.1). Taxonomy (GTDB): domain Bacteria; phylum Desulfobacterota; class Desulfobacteria; order Desulfobacterales; family Desulfosarcinaceae; genus JASJCL01. Next base: position 21,859 of record JBNKKA010000003.1, on the reverse strand, counting down.
ATACATGCTGCCGGGCATCATCAGAAAGCCGATGAAGATCGCCCCGATCACCGTCTTCCAGCCGAACCCCTCATCGAAGTGTTCCGGCGTCTGCACGAGGTTGCGATAAGTGTTTATCTCTTTGTCTTCGTACATGGTTGTCAATTCAGTATACTGCTATTTACGTCGGCAACACCTGATACGATGCGTGGCTGAAAAACCCCACCAAAGCCCATGTGCCCCCCATGAGAAAATCGCCGATGATCAGGCCGATGAAGAAAAAACGTATCTTCTTGAACAGCACTACACCACCGTAGCGCATGCACAAAGCATTACAGAGCCAACCCACGAAAAAACTGAACCACAGGATCCGCATGGCCGGGCTGTATGCCATGAGATAGCCGATAGGATGCAGGGGCCACCAGTAAAATCGATGATAGCAGAGCACCAGCGCCACCATCAATACGGCGCCCACGATGGCGAAAACCGTCACCCAGGCGCCAGGGCGCACCGGCGTTGTCACCAGGGTGTTGAGATTATTGTAAACCGCCAGGGTGGAGTACGAGGCCCAGTCAAGTTGCAGCTCGCGTACCCCGTATTTGTAGCACAGGGCCAGCATGGCCAGAAAGGAGACCACCACGCTGAGAAAGAGCAGCACAAGCATGGACCAGCGGATCAGGTTACGCCCTTGCATCTCGCCGCTGATCTTTCGGAAATGCAGCAGTGAGGGCATGAGCGATTCGCGCAGATCCAGGAAGAGCACTTTCTGGGCCATCCCCGCCAGGACCAGGCCCGCCTGGGTAAAGAACTGGGGACTGATGAAGGCCAGGAGGCCGTCCAGGGGTGCCGCCGTAAGGGTAAAATAGGCCAACCCCCCTTGACAGATCACCCGCATGGCCACCAGGGGAAAAACAAAAAAGGCCCCCAAAACTACCACGGCCACAGCCAAGGGCATGCCGAAAAGATAGAACCAGACGAGCAGCGCCAGGGAACCCACCACCACCCCCCAGAAGGCGAAGCGCATGCTGAACCAGTCGTTGGCCGGCCGCTCGGCGGGCTTGAGGTAAAAGGCCTGGCGCAGCACATCGGCGAAGTGAAAACGCGCCAGCCAGATGAGGAAGAAGAGAAAGGCCAGAAAGGCCCCCACCATCTGCATCTCCTCCGGCCTTGAAAGGGTCGGCCCGAAGGTGACCCCCAGGGCGGCGGCCGGGATCTGATAGCCTAGCACCGAGAGGAGGCCGAAAAGCAGTCCGCCGGCCAGGAAAAAGAACCAGAAGGAGAAGGAGATCTGTTTGGCGGCCAGAAAAGCGAAGCCGATGAAGGCCGGGTAGATGAAGATCTTCAGCTTGATGAAGCCCGAGAAGAGACCCACACTGGGAAAATAGCTGCCCGCCAGAATAAGAGTGGGCAGTTGGGGCACCGAAGGGTAGTAGAAACTGAGGCCGTTGAGCAGGTGCAGAGCCACCGGAATGAATATGCCGGTGAGCAGAAAGCGGTTCCCCCAGAATTCAGCGCTGCGGCCCTCGTCCACGGCCGCTTCCATGAGCTGGGGCACGCGCAAGAGGGGAAAATTCATGCGTTCGTTAACCAGCGCCTGGGGGGCCAGGAGGGTGACGATGCACACCATTACCCAATAGCAGAGCAGCACAAAGCCCCCCCAGGCCACCAGGGGGTTTAACCAAGCCTGCCAGGGGATGTGATTAAGGACCGCCCACCAGGAGAGCCGCCGGCCGCCTTCCAGACCGTTATAGAGTTCCAGGATGGCCCCGCTGTCCGCCGGGAAAAGCCCCTCCGGAATTAATGGTTGGAGGGTGTCGGCCCAGCGGTTCTCCAGCGTAGCGAAGTGGAAGGGGGCTGTCAGGTTGATGAAGAAGGTACGCACCAGCCCGGTGTAAGCCACCCCGGAGACCAGCACCATGAGGCCCCAGGCCAGGAGTAGTTCGCTGCCGCTGAGCAGGGGCCGCTCCTTGCGAAAATGGTTGACCACACTGACCACAAGGGTGAGCCAGATGAGGATGTAAAAGGGCGCCAGGGGAAAATGGCCTCCGCCCAGGGGTGTGGCTTGGCGGTAGGTGTTGTTGAAGGGGGTCAGGGCGCAGATCAACAGAGCAATGACGGCCCCGAGGACCACGGCGCGCAGGCGAACCGGCGGCATGCCTGCGGATTCTGTAGAGGTGGACTTTTCGAGCATGGGGCCTTATCCCTAAGCACCCGTGTTAGCGTGTGCCGTAAGCATTTTTTCGAAGTTAACTTTGTGCGCCACCGACAGGGAGCGCCAAATGAGCATCTGTTTACGCAGCTGATGAATAAAAACCTTGTTGGTTCGCCGCCAGGCATTGGCTTCCCCGGCCCCACGGGTCAGGCGTATGCGAATCTCAATGAAGTCGGCCTCATTGGCCGAAGGGCAGAAAAGCAGTTCCACCTGCTGAACAATGCCCAAATCGAAGGGCGCCAGCCACACCAGGGACGCCATCTGCAGACAGGGTGCCTCATCCGCGGGATGGACCTGGCCGGTTAAGGCCTTGTTTTCTGTAAATTTCAGGTCTCCGGTGGAGAAGAGTCCGTGAGAGATATCCTGGTGACCATTGAAGTAATCGTAGAGAAATCCGGCAGCGCTTTTCTCCTCGCCCACCTTGAGCAGAAATGGCAAGGTGATCTCGAGATGGTTGCCATGCACCTTGGGCAGTTGCCAGGAACGCTTCACGTCGGGGATGGCGATGGAAGCCGCCACCCGAGAGGGGTAGATGGCCGACACCAGCACCACCAGGATCACAAGCAGCATGGCGGCCACGCCGGCCATGGAGGAGTAGTTGACTGTGATGCCTGCCCAGAGGGCGCTGCCCGCCAGAAATTTTGCCGCCGTCTGGGCCACGATATAGCCCATCACCACGCTGAGAACGGCAAAGGCCAAGGCCTCGGCAATGAAGAGAAAGGCCACATGGGAGGGTGCCAGCCCCACCGAGGTGTAGATCCCGATCTCGCGTTTGCGCTCATAGACGCTGCTGATCATGGTGTTGAGTACGATGAGAATGGAGATCACCACGGGGATGAGGATGTTGGGCACCCCGCTATAGCTGAGTGTGTCGCTGGCAGTATAGACGAAGCTACCTCCCGGCTCGCCGCTAAAAAGGGTCAGTCCGAAGCGGTCCGAGAGTTCCTCGGCCAGCTCTGCAACGGTGCAGCAGTCCCCGGGACGTACGGCAATGGCCTTGAGCTTCCCCCTTGCGGCCAAGAGCGTCCGGGCGGGTACAATGGCCACCAGTTCCGGCGGCACATGGACATAGCGGCTCTGGAAGGTGCGCACATCTTCACCCGATTCGAGGGCCTCCATCTCCACCTCGGTGAGGGCCTGGGCGGTCTCGCTGGGAAAGGTCACCGGGGTGAGGGGTTCGCCGTCCAGGTCGGTACGACGGGCCAGCCGATCGGGATCAAAGATGCCCACCACCTTATAGGAGATTCCCCACAGAGAAATCGTGCGTTCTCCAGGCTCGGACCAGCGAATTCCCAGCCCTAATGCCAAATCCCGGGGCAACAGAACCACATCCTGCTCACCGGGGCGGAACCAGCGCCCTTCCACGAGGATCTCATCCATCCCGGTCACCGCGGGCTCCTCAGCCGATAACCCAACAAGCCCCTGAGCCTCCGCGCGTTTGTCTCCATTGGCCAGGGGGATCTTACGTACTCGCGTACGGTCATCTGCCTCGAGCCACACCCTCGGGGCGACCTGGCCGACCTGGGCGAAACTGTTGCCCACGATACCCAGGGTTTCGGCGGGCAGATCGCGCCAGTTGATGTTTTTCAGCAAGAGGCCCTGATAGGCCGGTTCGGGGCTGTACTGCAAGCGCGCGTGGCGCCGCAGAGAGTTCACCGTGGTGAAACTCATGATGGTAAAGGTGAGAATTACCAGGGTAACGCAGGTCAGAGCGGTACGCAGGCGTCGGCGACGCAGGTTACTGACCCCCAAAAAGAACGCCGCCGTAAAGGCTTTCCACATGCTGATCTCCTCGGCGCGCTTCTGCTGGGACTGACGCTGGAGGAGCATCATCTCCTCTTCGAAACGTAGGAAGATGATAAGGCTGACCAGCAGGGAGAGGCCGATGATGAAGAAGGCAAGGATCACCACCGTGGGGCTGTAGGCCAATTGAAAGGCAGGGTGGACGCTGTAGATGATGGCTATGAGGAGTAGTAAAATAATAATGAAGGCCGCGATGCGCTTGTAGATGCTGCGGTAGGAGAAGAGCAGCCGTTCGGCGCAAAAGGCGAACGGCACGAAGAGGGCTATGTAGAAGAGCACCCCCAGGAGAACATCCTTCTGGGTGCGATCCACATGTTCATACACGCGGCTGGCCAGAGCCCAGGCGCGCCGGGCGGACTCGAAGAAAAGATCGTAGGTCTGGTTGGCCAGGGCCGTCTCAGCTGACGCCAGAGCCGTCAAGCCCTCCTGCTTGAGGCGGTCGATGCGATCGTCCTGGATGCCATGATTCTCGAGGTTGGCCATGCGCGGGGCCAACAAGGCCCACATGTCCCGGGCCACCAGATACTCTGTGGGGGCGATGAGGGGCCATTGGTCGACGCGGTAGCCGGTACCCTGGCTGTGGGTTCCGTCGGCGTGGGTGAGGATCATTTTACGTCGCAAAATGCTGTCCGAAAGGGTCAGTTTGAGGGGGGTACCCGGCTCGAGGTAGATGCTGGCGATGACCGAATCGCGTGTATCGATACGGCTGTACCAATACCGCACCGGTGGCGCCTCAAGGCGCCCGTCGTAGAGGTTGAGCCGGGTCATGTAGCGAAAGTTTCGCGGCTCCAGCAGGTTGAAAATGGTGGCGCCCTGGCAGGCGAACATCACCAGGTTGGTCTCCATGCGGGGGTGCTCCATCTTGACCCGGTAGGCGGCTTTGGTGGTCTGTTTCTTGTCGATGGCCCAAACCACCTCGCCGCTGTGGGGATCGAAGCGATATCCCTCGATGATCACCTTGTGGAGGACGTGCTTTTTGTCCACCACCCCTTTGATCTGAAAACGACCCTGGCTGTCCACCAGATTGATGTAACGCCCCGGCCCCTGGTAGGAAAGCAATACGCTGTCCGGCGCGGGCTGATCGGGGAAGACCTCTCCTTGGCGCAGGAAATTGGCCCTGCCCGTCACCGTGGCAAAACCGTAGCGCGGCGCCTCGTCGGTGTGCAGTTCAGCCGCGTCCGCCAGGTGGGCGATGAGACCTTTGACTAGCACCTCTTGTTGGTGGGCGAACGCCCAGTCGATGCGCCCGGCGGTGTCGTAAGGCGTTCCCCAATAGGGGCGGGCGTCGTGGGTGGTGGCCAGGGTGATGCCCACCATGCCCGCCACCGAACTCACCTCACCACCCAGAAAGGGTTGGTCCAGAAAAAAGCTCTCCCAGCGGTGGCGCCGACTGGGGCGCAGGCTATCCTTGAAAAGGGCCGGCAGCCCTTGGGCCGCCTCTATCTCCGCTGCCCCTGAGCGCAGGACTTCGTCGATGCGGCTGTAGGCGCTGATGCGGTTGATGATGGGTTTGAGGGGATAGAGCCAGCCCTGGTTGAAAGCTCCCACCCCGCTGCCGTGGCTGGAGAGATGCAAGGAGACCACCGCCGCCAGATCGTAACCCTTCACCAGGGACCGAAAACGGGTGGCCATCTTTAAAGCGGCCAACTGATTTTCTGCATCGGCCAGGGCGGTCCGGTAACGCGCCTCGGAGAGGGGCCGCAGAGCGTCGATATAGCCTTGTTGGGACGGCGTAAGCTTGGCCAGATCGTCCCGCCAGTCCAGGCGTCGCAGGGCCAGGCGCGCATCGGCCAGGGTGGCGATGGTCTCCGAACTGACACTTTCCGCGGTCTGCATACGCAAGTGCATCAGCTCGCGGGAACGGCGGTCCACCTCGGCCTTGATCTCGTCGCTGAGGACGGCTTTTAGCGCCACCGCCTGCTCGGTGGTCATGGTTGCGCCGGCGCTGGTATCGCTGGTGTCACGCAATAGTTTCAGGGCTGCCTTGTGGGCGGAGATCAGACGTTTCAGCTCCCGTTCGCGCCCACGCAGTTCGCGGCTACGCTCGGAGATGCTCCAAATCATCTCACGCATCCCCCCCAGAGTGTGGGCGTGGGCATCGGTGGCCACCACCAGGACGCTGCGCTTGGGTGGGTGGGCCTTGAGATGACGGGCCAGCTCCAGCAGGGTGGCCGCCCCCAAGGCTTCTTCGGCTCCCGGTGCCGCACCGGCCACCAGGGCGGTGCTATCGTAGAAGGCCTCAACGATTAGGAGGCTCTCTTCCAAATCGGGATCCTGGCCGGGGACTAGGGCGTAGACGTTGCGCGCCTCGGCCTGGGACCAGTGCATGTCCGAAAAGAGGCGCACCGTCTCGGACAGGTTGTCATCCGCAGCTTCAAAGGACCCGAAGGCCTGCCGGGCGGCTTCAAGGGAGATACGGAAACGGGGAAAGGTCAGGGGGGTAAGCTCGTATTTATCCAGGTAAAAATCCTTGCGCGTACCGCCCTGGACGTCGCCGCGATCCAGATAGATGAGGGCTTTGGCGCCCAAGGAGGCCGCATTGAGCCAGTTGCGCCCCGAGTCCAGCTCCATGAGTACGATGGCGCCCTTGACCGTGCGGCCGTTGAACTCCGCCGGACTGCCCCGGCCAGCATAGATCAGTTGACCGGCCAACCCGCCGGGGGGCAGGGTATCGGGAGCCACGGCGTTGGCATTGAAGGGGGCCAGCGCAATGGGCGCCCGACCTGGCCCGCTCTCCATGCGGCAATGGCTGAAACGGCGCACCGGTTGGTCAAAGGCCATGCTGCCCACCTCGGCCAGGTCAAGGCCCTCGAAAACTGATCGGATATAGTCCGCCGCTGCCCGGGCGCCCGGGGTACCGCTGCTGCGGTCAGCCTGAGCGCTCAGGAAGCTCACGTGGGTTTCCAGGTCTTTTCCCTTTGTGGCTGCGGCGGTCAAAACCGGCAGCAGAAGCGCGCATACCGCCGCCAGGCAGAGGCCTCTGACCAGGCAGTGGGCTCTGCTGAATAAGGCGGGCGATAGATGTGGCGCTCGTTTAGCAGCCATGGGTCTATTCCCTCGTGTCGATCTGGCCGATGGAGATGGAGAGTTCGTCGCGCTTTTCGATTTTGTCCACCCGCCCGTCGCGGATCCAGACCACTCGGTCGGAGACGTTGAGCATCTTGAAATCGTGAGTGGCGCTGATGACGGTCACCTGGCGTTCGTGACTCAGTTTTTTAAGCAGGGCGATGATCTCCTCGCCGGTGGTCAAATCGAGGTTGCCGGTGGGCTCGTCGGCCAGAATGATGGCCGGGTCGTTGGCCAGAGCCCTAGCCACGGCCACCCGCTGCTGCTGGCCGCCAGACAACTCAAAAGGCTTATGTTGGAAGCGGTCGGCCAGGCCCACCGTGTCTAGGAGGGCCATGCCGCGCTCCACAGCTTCGTCGTTCCCGATCCCAGCGAAGGTCATGGGCAGCGTCACGTTCTCAAGGGCCGTCATCACCTGGATAATGTTGAAGGTCTGAAAAATGTAGCCGATTTTACGGCAGCGCAGCCAGGCCAGCTCGTAGGCGTCCAATTGGGAGACATCCACCTCGTCGATATAGACCTTGCCCGTGGTGGGCTTGTCCAAACCGCCGATCATGTTGAAGAGGGTGCTCTTGCCCGACCCGGAGGGGCCCATGATGGAGATATACTCGCCAGCGCTGATCTCCAAATCGATGCCTTTAAGGGCCTGGACCGAGAGCTTGCCCGACTGAAAGGCCTTGGTAACCCCGGTGACCCGCACAATGTGGCTCTCTACCGTCATATTAGGATCCCGTATCAATGACACTGGGTACAATCGCGGTCAGGTTTGCGAGCACGAAGCGTGGCAACCCCTAACCAACGACCTGACATCTGCCTGAACAATGAATCTCACACCAATCCCGCCCCCTATTGCTCCACCCGCATGGCCTCCACCGGCTGCATGCGCGCCGCCACCAGGGCCGGGTAGAAGACACCGACGATGCTTAGGATGCAGCCGGCACAAACGGCAACCCCCATGGAGGCCAGCACACTGGTCCAGCTCACCTGGGCGATGGCCCCCGAACCATAGCGCAACCAGGCGCTGAGCAACGCGCAGCCCCCTCCGGCGAGGGCGCCCACGGCGGCACCAATGATGCCCTGGAGACCTGCTTCGAGGAAAAAGAGGCGCAGGATGAAGCGGTCCAGGGCCCCCAGACACTTCATGGTTCCGATCTCACGAAAGCGCTCAGTAACCGCCATGAGTTGGGCGTTGACGATGCCCACCACACACACCAGCAGACTGAGGATGACGATCCAGCGCTGCTTGGGGCTGCTGTCCACACGCAGGTCTCCCGGCGAGAGATCGTAGCCCGCATCCACCAGCAGACGGAAATACTCGCCGTTGCCGGTGGACAGGAGCCCGTTGCCCACGTCGTTGCCCACGTTGACGAAACTCAAAAAGGCGATGGCCAGCACGAGACTGAGGGTGGTTACCAGGGAGCGGAAAAAACGCACTTGAATGCTTTTTAAGGCGATCTCCACCGATTTGCGAAAGGGCAACACCACGAGGCGATGCACTGAGGCGGCTGAATCAGCCACGGCTGATGCTGAAACCGGGGCAACATCCCCGCGGGGCAAGATCGGTGGATCTGACGGCATGGCAGACGCTTTCTCGGTCAGGTTGCGGCTCCTTCCACTGGGAGGAGTGCGGGTGTTTCAAGAAGTGTCCGAAGGTGTACGATCCTGAAATACTGTTGTTTCACCATATGTTGCAGCAGAATGTCGAGAAAGTCAAAAGCGGTGGCGTTCATGCGCTGGTGGTGGAGCATGATGCCGCACCAGCCGGAGATGAGGGCGTTTTCCAGATCAGCCATAAGATCCGTCCAATCTGCCTGTGCATTGATGGCCTTGCGGGTGTGCAGATCCACGTTCACGACGAGGTCAAAAAAACCTGCCTGTACCTGGGGTTTGGCACCAACGCTGCGCGACACGGCTTGAAATCCCAGGCCTTGAAGTTGCTCCAGAGCTAGCCGGGAGCAGCGGTTCCAGGGTGGGGTGAACAGGGGCAGAAAATCGTCCCCCATGATCTCTTCCAAGCGGCGACGCCCACGGGCCAGGTCGGCATGCAGGGCAGCGGCAGTCCGGGCAGGTCCGAACTCCTGTTTCTTGCCCGCGGGCTCGTGGTTGGCGTGGCGCCAGCCGTGTTGGTGCCAGCCCCACAGATGGGCGCCATTCCGGCCCTGGGCCTGCAGCCCTTCCCAGCGTGGAGGTGTCAACCAGGTGGGCACCACCGCCAGGGCCAGGGGTACATGGTGGGCGGCAAACACAGCCAGCATCTGCTCGAACTGCTGCCCGGGGACGCCGATGTCGTCGGCCCGGAACCAGACCGTGGCGGGCTGATTGACGGCGCAGGCAGCCTTAGCTTGGTTGAGAACCCGCTGCAGACGTTGCCCTATATCGTCCGGCAACTTTTTATATATGCTGGATGGGGTCGCATTCATGGGGCCGCCTCCTTTGATCTGGATCCCAGCCAGTCGGAAACCCAGCGGGCGCTGGCCTCGGCCCCATCCAGACGCACCCCTCCCGCAGGTCCGGGTGGTTGATCCAGCAGAAGGCTCACCCGCTCCGCCAGCCTCTCAGCGGTGAGATCCGCATCGGTCAGCAGATGCAATGGCGCTTGGCCCATGAGGCGCTCCACCCGCAGACGCTGCTCGCGATTCTGGGCGAAGGGCCAGATGAGGGCGCGGGGGACCTGAGCGGCCAGCAGGTTCATGCAGGTGTTGTAGCCCCCCATGCTCACCGACAGGTCGGCCGCCGTGAGGAGCTCCAGGAAGTGCTCGTTGAAGCGTTCAATAGTGAGACGCCGATCGGCCTTATCCAGCAGCGCCTGGAACAGATCCGCATCTCCATAGGGACCGGCAATCAGATGCATGTGCAGGCGCGGATCCGCGCCCAGGCGCTCAAAAGCGCCCACCGCGGCGGCCATGAGAGGGTCACCCACCTTGCCCCCGCCGGCGCTGACCACCACCAGGCGATCTTCCTTGGTCAGACCCAGGCGTTCACGTTCCGCGGCGCGTGCGTGGGACGATGGTCGGGAAGTGATGTAGCCCGTATAGATCAGGGGAATATCGATCCGGTCCACGGCACCGAAGGTCTCGTCCAGGGTGATCACCGTCGGGTCACCATGCACCAAGAGAGCGTCAAAGCGCTCCAACTGCTTGAGCACGCGCGCCTCGTAGGCGGCGGTGTCCGTTTTCTCCACGAGAATGTCGCGCAGGCTGCACACCACCCGGCAGGGGGGTAGCAGGCCATCTTGGATGCCCTCAAGCACCGGTTCCAGCTCGAATCGGAAGGCCTTGCGGCCAAAGGGATAGAGTTCGATGAGAAACAGATGGGGCCGTTCGGAGCGCATCAACGCCATGAGCGAATCCCGGCGACGCGCCTTAATGGTTTCCACATCCGTACCGGCGTCGGTGGCGTAAATGCCTTTGAAATCGGCGTCCATCATCAGGGCGGGCAGCTCGAAGCGACGCAAGCCTTCCGGCAGGGGCACCATCACCCCCTCGCCCCCGGTGATTAGAAGCACCTCATGCTCGACCAGGAGTGCGCGGCAAAGCTCCAGGACCCGAAAAAAGTGCCCTATTCCAAGAACGTGCTGACAATAAACGGCGATCTTCAAAACAGGCTGTTTCCCTTCTGTCAAAGCGAAGACTGAGATTAAATAGTACCCGCCCCTTCCAAATTCAAGGCATTCACAGGTCCGGGCCACAGGCGGACACCATCCCCGAAGAGAAAGTGGAGACGGCGATGGCCCAGGAGCCGCTTTTCATGGGGCATAAACGCCCGCTGATACAGGCGATAAAGCAGGGACTTGAGCACCCCGCCGTGGACCACCACGAGGAGGGTTTCCCCCGGGAACCAGCGGGACAGATCCACCAGGGCGGCCTGGCTGCGGCGCCATACGCGGTTGCGCGATTCGCCGCCAGGGGGGCAGAAAGTCCACCCGCGAGTAGCCGGTCCAGGCGGCAGAGTCGCCAAACGATCCTCGATCCAGGCCAGGCTGCGGCCCTCCCATTTACCCCAACTCTGTTCACCCAGGCGTGCATCCCTGAGACAGGGCAAATCCAAGTGAGTGTTGATCAACCGGCCTGTTTCGTACGCTCGCATGAGGGGGCTAGTCACCAGCCGGTCCCAGGGCAGACGGGTTAAACGTCGACCCCAGGCTTGGGCGTCGGCGCGTCCCGAATCGCAGAGGGGCAGATCGCTCCGCCCCTGGATCCGCTTGGCCAGGTTCCATTCCGTGGCGGCGTGGCGAATGAGGCCGAAACGGGTTAGGCGGCTAGCTTGACTGGGCATGAATCCGCTCCAAAGAGGCCAACACCTGACTGTAGTTCCTCCCCAGATCGTGGTGAGCCCTCACCCGTCGGGCGGCTGAGCGACCCATACGGGAACGCAGCGCAGCGTCAGTGAGCAAGGCATCCACCCGGGCGGCGAAGGCCGCCTGGTTAAAAGGAGTGCTTAAAAAACCACTCTCCCCATGGGCGACCACCTCGGGGATGCCGCCATTGGCAAAGGCCACCACTGGCAAGCCGCAGGCCTGGGCTTCGAGATAAACCATCCCCAGAGATTCACGGATCCCCGGGAAAGCAAAAAGATCGCCGGCGCTGTAAAAGGCGGCCATTTTCGCTCTGGGGATCTGTCCCACAAAGCGCACCCGACCGGGGAGACACTGTTTGGCCGCTAGTTCCAACGCCCCCCGGCAGGGACCGTCGCCGGCGATGACAAGCCGAAAATGGCGTCCTGATCTGGCCAGCGTCCCGAGACAATCCATGAGCCAGAGGAGCCCCTGGGTCTTTACGTCGCGGCGAAACATGGCGGCGCTGAGGATCACGGCTGCGTCCCCGAGACCCCATTTCTCGCGCAGGTTTAGGCCGGCTTCTATATCCTTGACAAAGTCATCCGGGAAGATCCCCGGGGGCACGTAGCTGATCTGTTGACGACTGCGCAGACGCAGGAGGTTGACCTCATCCAGACGGCGATTGGTAAAGAGGTGCTTGGCCGCCAGGAGAGCCCGGCGGTTGAGATAGAACCCCGGCGCCGTCGCCGGTTGCCGTCGGCGCTTGGTGGCGTATATGCCTTGAAAGATAAGATAAGGGATACCCAGGCGTTTGCAAACCCCCGGTCCCAGGAGATCCGGGGCCTTGTAGTAGGTGTGGTAGGTCAACCACAGGTGAGGGCGCCAGCGGCGACATAGATCCAGCGCCTCGCGATACGCTTTTAAGGCCTGCAACCACAGCTGGGGACGCCGGTAGATCCAGCGGGCCCGCAGCCTGCTGGCGACTTTTACCTGAATGCCCCTGCTGTGCAGATAATCCACTAGCCCCGTGGCGATCACCAGGTCGCCGGAGGGGTTGGGGTGGCCCAGGGGTTTGAAGGGTGCGTAAAAGGCGATCCGCATCGGCGGCCGCAGGGGCGGCTTCATGACAGGCGTCGGGAAGCGGTTTGCCCCAGCTCGGGGATGTGGTCCTGGTAATGGCCTGCCAGCTGATCGATGAGGACCCGGTTGTCGAAATGGCTGCGCACCCGCTGCCTGGCGGCGGGAATCACCCGTTGGCGCAGGTCGACATCGGTGAGGATGCGGGTTAGGCCGTCGGCCAGGGCCCCGGGATCCTTGGAGGGCACCAGGAGACCATGGGCACCGTCCACCACCAATTCGGGAATGGCCGACACCTTGGTTGCCACCACCGGCACGCCCATGGCCATGCTCTCCACCAGGACGTTGGGAATACCGTCGCGGTCTCCATTGGCGGCCACCTCGCACCCCAGGACAAAAACGTGCGCGCGCTTGAAGTGTTCGATCACTTCCCCATGGGCCAGGGTCCCCAGCCAGCGGCACTCCTCATTCAGCCCGAGATCCTGGACCATCTGAAGCAGCATGTGGCGATCATCCCCGTCCCCGATGAGGGTGTGACGGAAGGGCAGGCCGGCAGCTTTAAGAAGCCTTAAGCTCTGGTAAACCGTGGGAAGCCCTTTTTTGGCCGTCATGCGTGCCACGGTGAGGATCTCGTATGGCGGCTCTACAGCCTCAAGACGCAGATCGGCGTCGAAGAGATCCGTGTCGATGCCGTGGTAGACGCAGTGCACCGGTGTGCCGGTATCGCCAGCCAGCTGCCTGAGGTGGTCGCGGTTGTAGCGCGTGCAGGTGGCCACGAAACGCGCCAGACGGATCTTCTCGGCCAGTTGGCGCGGGTCGGAAGTGTAAATATCCTTGGCGTGGCCGAAAAAGCTGAAGGGCCGCCCGCTGAGAAAACTGGTAAACATGGCCACCGAAGTGGGCGAGTGGGCAAAATGGGCATGCAGATGAACCACCCCGCTGCCCGGCAGGAGCCGGTCTGTGAGATAGCCGGCCTGGAGCAGATGCTTCAAGGTGGCGCTCTTGTGCGTCCGCCGCCAGCGACGCATGGCGATGCCCAAGGCACGGGCGTAACGCCGCGGTTCCCGGGCGGCTAGTCGCCCATTGTGGGCCAGGAGCCGAGACAGGTGGCCCACAATGGTGTGGGGAAGGTAGTCCACGCGGGCCTTGATCTGCTTGATGCTGGCGTGACTGAAGCTTTCCCTGGGGTGGCGCATGGAGAAGATGTGAATGGGGATGCCGCGCTGTTCTAGCAGGAGGATTTCGTTGGAGATGAAGGTTTCCGAGATGCGCGGGTAGCCCTTGAGGACCATGCCCAGGACCGGCGTTTGATTGGCAGCGTTCATTACCACCCTCGGTGCAGGCTGATGCGTTTGACCATGGCATCGATGCCGGTCAGTTGAAACCCGGAAATGGCCTGCCGGTAGGGTTCGGGATCCGCCAGCATCATCTCCAGTTTGGCTTCCAGGGGGCCGGGATCGAGTTGGCTCCAGGGCAGGTAGTCGATGAGGTGCTGGCTGTGGAGGGCTTTGGCGCGGATCAACTGCTCCTTGCGCGGGGTTTCACGGGGGATCACCAGGCTGATGGTTTTCTGGGAGAGGATTTCGCAGATGGTGTTGTAACCCCCCATGCAGACCACCAGATCGGCGGCGGAGAGGATCTTCTCCATCTGACGATAGAAGTGATAGGTGCGCACCCCCAGGCGGCGGGCGCGTTTGAACAACCGCCGACGATCCTGCTTGGGCATGAAGGGGCCGGTGATGAGCACGCTCTTGAACCCCACGGGCCTATCCTCGACTGCGCGCTGCTCTAAGACATCCAGAAAGGTGGACATGACGGGGTAGCCGTCGCCGCCGCCGCCGGTGGTCACCACCACCAGCTTCTCGCCATTGTTGGCCCCCTGCTCACGGCGAACCTGTTTGACCCCCTTGCGGTCGGGCACCTTGCGCGGAATATAGCCGGTGAAATACATCTTGGCGCCGATGGCCGGAGGGATCTGGTACTCAACGATGGGATCGTAGAGTTCCTGGTTCCCGTAGACCCAGATCTCATCATAGAGCTGATCAAGGATCTCGTAGACCCCTTTCTCCTTCCAATCTGCAATGACCGTGGGGGCGTCGTCCATCACATCGCGCAACCCGAGAATGGTGCGGCTGTGGGGCAGGCTGCGGCGCAACCACTGGAGGGTGGGCAGGACCTCCTTTTTGAGGCCGAAGGGCTCCTTGTCAACGATGAACAGACGCGGCTGAAAGGTCTTGGCCGTGGCGGTGATGATGTTGCGGCGGATATCCAAGGCGTGGCGCGGGTTGATCTTGATGGATAGCGGGCGGTACTCCTCGTTGGTCTTCTTGATCATTCCGGGGATACGCACGAAATCCACCTGTTCGGGGAAGGTGAAGCGTCCGGCGATGGGCGACCCGGTGAGGATCAGAATGTTGGTATTGGGCTGGTTCAAGTGGGCGGCGATGGCCATGGTGCGGCGGATATGACCCAGACCATAGGTGTCGTGGGAGTACATTAGGATGTTGAAGGTCGAGTTGCGCGCCATGGTGGCCTTTCAGGAGGTGGATTTTGGTGGTAACCGAAACCGCCTGGCGGCCGCCTTGGCCATCTCCTCGGCGGGGTCGGCCATGGAACGCACCCCGATCTTGCGCGCCGGTACGCCGCCCCAGATTTCATAGGGTCCGGGATTCTGGGTCAGCACCGCTCCGGCGGCCACCACCACCCCGTCGGGGATGCGGGTTACCTGGTAGAGGACGCGGGCGTTGTCGTGGACCCAGACGTCGCCGCCGATCACCTTGTCCTGCCACATGACCCCATGCTGCTCCTCCACTTCGAGGAGGGGCTGGCGGCCGGCGTGCATGTGGTCGTGGGTGTAGATGCGGCAACGGGCGCTGAGGTTGCACCAGGGGCCGATCTGGATGGAGCCGGTGCAGTCCAGGTAGGCGAAGCGGCTGACCAGGAGATTGGTCTCCCGCCCGGGGGTGTTGAATACCGCCGGAGACAGAACCAGCTTGCCCTTGTGAACATTGCCGTGGGGATGGCGGACGACCTGTTCGAGGGCCGCTTCCAACTGGGCTTTGGTCAAAGTGGTGGGCTCGAACTTCACGCCAGATCCTGCTCCTATTCAACCCAGGGGCCACAACTCGACTATCATATGGGCAAGAAAGACAAAACCCGTAAAAACCGCCTAATTTCCGGGCATTGACCCCAAACACCTCTATCTAATGGATGCCTCTAGGGTTTGTCAATGCCGGGCCAATTGTCATTGGCCATAGAATTTGAAGAAATGGGTCATGATGAACTCCACCGTGGCCGCGTTGATGTGGAAATTCTCCTTGCTGTCGGCGCAGAAACAGCTCTCCCCCTCCAGCTGACGGTAGATGGTGGCCATCTCGAAAGCCGGGAAATAGTGCACGTTGGTGTGGGCGGCGGCAAACTCGTCCGCCACGGCGCGCAGGGTGGACTTAGAGTTGCAGCTGGCGCTGATCACATCGCAATCCCTGCGGAAGGTGGCCCAGAGGTGTACGGGGCTCACCGTCACCAGGAGCTGACACTCGGGATTGTGCGCGCCCATGAGGGCATGGATGCGCTCCAGGTTGGCCAGATTTTCGGCGTAGCGGCTGACGCGGAAGTCATAGACCGACATATCGCCCCCCTCGCTGTAGTAAGGCCCCGAGGGCAGGCAGATAACGGATCCGTCGTGACGGTCTTCCCAGATCTCGGTGAGGCCCAGGGTCAGGACCAGTACCTGTGCTTGGGTGAGGGCCCTGCGCGAATGCGCCCTGTGCCGGGCAAAATCCTGATCTGCCGTGGCCTCGTCCGGATAGAGAATGATACGCCGGTAGGGGTCCTGGATCTGGTTTGACACCGGTGTGCGCCACCAGCGGGTGTGGGGCTGCCAGTCGCCAAAGGTGTACTCGAAAATCTGGCGCATGCTGAAGCTGTTATAGGTGCGCTCCCAGGCGGCGGAAGCGTGCACGGCGGCCGGGTGATGGACCTCTTCGGTGATGTAGTTGTAATCCTCGCGCAGGAGCACCTTGCGAATCTCGCGGGCGAAACAGGAGCCCATTGAGGCGATGGCCGTCTGAGGCGTGATTTTAAGAGATCTGTCGTCGGGAAAGGGGTAATTCCCATCCACGGGGGGATTTTTGTAGGACCCCGGCCACACCTGCCAGGGATCGAAATGGTGAATGGGATGGACTTCGGAGCGGGCCATGGGGCCTCCTTATTTGGAATCGAAAAAACCTCTATCCTTCAATATCTTAACTAACGCCGCCGTGAACGCCTGCGCATCAGCCTCCCCCAGGTGGGAGCCGTCCGGGCAATCGAAGGCGGACAACTCCGGATAATCTTCAAAATGAATAAAGGGTATCGTTATGCGATTAGCGAGACGATCCCAGAAGTCACTCCGCGGCCAGGTTCCCGCTTCCACGCGCCGTACGATGCCCACCGACGGCATGCGCACAAAGGCCACGCGGCCGCCCTTCGTCTGGATCTGCCTCACCAAAAGGGCCAGTGCTTTAATCCGCTTCTCGAAGGCGGCTTCCGAGAGGGGACGCGCCTCCCGCTGGCGACGGCGTTCCCGTTCGGTCCTGGCCTCTCTGAGTCTGACGATGTCGATGAGGCCGTAGTTGGCAGCCCGGTAACGATCCGAACGCATGGGGGCGTAGATGAGGCGTGGCCTTGTCCCCTTCAACAGATGCGCCCAGATCCGCGCCGGCGCCAACCCTGGGTAGCGAAAAACGAGGCGTTCCTGAACGCCGATCCGCAGAGCCGTCTCGAATCGCGAGGACCAGGTCTGCTTGCGGTACTTGCGCAGCCACTTGCGGGTCCGTTTCTCCTCGGGGGCCGTCTCGGCGAAGAACATGGGCACGTAGCTGACGATAACCGAGCCCCTGAATCCGGGATCCGTTGCCAGGTCTTCCAACACCGCCATGGGGGCGTTGCCGTCGATGGCCAGCATGACGGCCTCGCGGCCGCTCTCCACTCTGAAGCGTTCAGGTTCCACCCCCAGTTGGATACGTGAGGCCCCCACCAGGGCCACCGTTTCAGGCGCATCATCCACCAGCCGCCGGCGGCTGGCCCAGATGCCCCAGTCGTCCTCCACGCTGGGCACAAAACCGAATTGTCGCCAGCCCAGCTCCCAACCACATAGGAGGACAAGTGCCAGCGCCAGGGCAAGGCCCCAAGGCCTGCGCCATGTAGCAGATCCAGCCGCTTTAAGATCCGGTTTAGAATTGAAAGTAGATAAAGGCACGATCTTCTCCAGGGGAAAGGGCCAGGGCGATCAGAAGAAGGGCCAGGCCCAGACTGCGCAAAGGCCAGGGCCAGGCACCCACTGCGGCCCGAAAACTCGTCCCCCGCAGGCGGCGATGCACAAACAGAAGGGGGATCATCACCACGAGGGTCTGGCGGATCTCAACACCCGACAACAGCTGACCGCCTTTAAGACCAGCCATGGCCTTGAGCAGGATCAGAGCCGCCGGGAAATCGGTCGCGCGGAAGAAGACCCATGTAAAGCTAAGCAGTGCCAAAGTCACCAACCAGATGGCGCTATTGACAGCGGCATGGTCGATCATGATCGCTCTGAGACTCCCCCAGCGGCGGATAAAGCGTTCAACGGCCAGGAACCCGCCGTGGAGGCCGCCCCAGAAAACAAAGCGCCAGGACGCTCCATGCCACAGTCCCCCCAATAGCATGGTCACCACGAGGTTGAGATAGGTGCGCAGGCGCCCTTTACGATTGCCTCCCAGGGGGATGTAGAGGTAGTCCCGCAGCCAGGTGGAAAGGGAGATGTGCCAGCGCTGCCAGAAGTCGCTGAACCCTTCGGCGGCCAGGGGAGAGTTGAAGTTCTCGGGTAAAATAAACCCCAGGCAGAGGGCCACCCCGATGGCACAGGTGGAGTAACCCGAAAAATCACAGAAAATCTGCCCGCTGAAGGCCAGATTGGCCAGCCAGGCGTCCACCCAGCCGGCCTGGGCGGGTGCGGCGTAGACCTTGTCCACAACAGGGGCCAAGAGAGCGTCGGCCAGGAGAATCTTCTGGCTGAGGCCCATCACCAGGAGGGTCAGTCCCCAACCCATTTGATCCGCCGTCGCCCGGCGCGGTTCGGCGCATTGGGGCAGGAAGGTCGCCGCCCGTACAATGGGCCCGGCCACCAGCTGGGGAAAAAAAGTGACGTAGAGGGCAAAATCGGAGAAGGCGTCCCAGGGCTTCATGCGACCACGGTAGATATCGATGGTGTAGGACATGGACTGAAAGGTGTAAAAGGAGATTCCCACGGGCAGAACGATATCGGGCAGGGCCGGCTGGTAGACGATCCCCACACCATTAAGCAGATCCACAAAGCTGCTCAGGAGAAAACCGCCATATTTAAAATAGCCCAGCAGGCCCAGGTTGACGGCCAGGCTCAGGGTCACGATGAGGTGTCGCCTGAAGGGGTCGGCGGACTTGGCCAGATGCCGGCCGGCAAACCAATCCACCAATGTGGAGATCCAAAGAAGCAGCACGAAGGGAGGGTTCCAGGCGGCGTAAAACAGGTAGGAGGCGATCCAGAGCTGGGTCTTCTTCCAGCGCCAGGGCAAGGGCAGGTGGTGAAAGACAAGCACCGCCGCAAAAAAGAGCAGGAATGTCAATGAATTGAACAGCATCTACCCATAGAGCCAGTGGTGTGCGCGCATCCGTCGCCAGTCAAGGGGTTGCGGCCGCAACCCCGCTGGCCACGCACCACGCCGGCACCTTGCCATCGATTGGCGGCCAGGTCAAGCGCCCTCTCCCTTCTCGTAAGCTAAGGGTCAATCATCATCATAATATGCACTTAAAATGTTGTTAAAGGGCCTTCTCCGATAGCCGTCGTCGGCGGGCGTAGTCACCTGGATGCGTTTGTCATCCAGAATTTTTATGGTCGCGAATGCATGCCTATCTCTCAATGAATACCAGAGCCCTACTCGTTCTCCGCCATCATCGAGCAGATAGCGGCCAAAGGTATAGGGGTAAAAGTGGCCTCGGCGGGCGGGGTTCTTGACCCAGCTTTTTAGTTGCGCTTCTGTCATTTCAACCGGTTTCCAGAGGCTGGATACAAGCGTATAGCGCTTGTCGATGGCGATGATGGCCCGTGGATTGCTGTCCGGTCCGCTGAAGTAATAGTCATGCTCGGGGAGTACCTTGAGATCTTCAAACACCTGATCGACAGCCTCATCGTAGACAAACTTGCCATAGGTCCCCCCACAGCCCGTCAGCATTAAAGCCAGCAGTATGAGGCCAACCGCCAACCGGCGGAAACGACGATTTAATCTTATTTTTTTTTTACATCGACTTGCGATCATAATCCACCGTCCTTATTGTTACGAAAGTGCAGTAAGGGGTACAGCGTCCAAGTCGATGCCTCAGAAAAGCTGTGAAGCATACCATAGACATCCCCACATGGGTCCAAGATAAAAACGATACCGCAATTAGCAAGGGGAGTGGGCCATCACTCTTTAACAGGTATAGGTAAAGTCTCATCATTTCCTAACCTGGACCATCTAAGGAGCACCTGTTGACAGGGGGTTTAAGCTATGGAAGGATTCATCAAAGGAGGCCACGCATCGTAATGAGCCATGCGGCCTTGTCATTTCGCCTGATTCTCGCTTTACCTCGCCCCCCTGCCCTTGAGTTGAACGCCTTCTTTCCCCACGATGCTGTCTAACAGCTCTGGCCTAACAGGCCATAGCGGTGAACACCACACGACCGATACAGCCTGGCTGCGGGGAGATCCCGCTGGTAACAACGAGAAGAACACCAACCCTTTTCTATTTTTCTCTGGGAGGAGAACAAATGAAAAAACTATTTATTCTGGCCCTTGGGGCCTTGCTGGTGGCTGTATTTACGCTGCCGGCGGCTGCGGTGGAGCATGAGTTCGGCGGCTATTGGCGGACGCGCTTCTTTATGAACCGTGATTTTTCTGGCAGCAGCGCTGGAGCTGAGGATGAAAGATTAGATCGTAGCGAAGTGGACACCCGCACCCGCCTCTACTACACGGCCATGCTCAACGACAACCTCAAGCTGGTCAACAAGTTCGAGCTTGACGCGGATTGGGGCAACGGTGGGACCGAATACGGTGACATTGGCGCCGATGGTGTTGCCGTGGAAGTGAAGAACTCCTATGCCGATTTCAGTTTTGGTATGGCAAACGTCAAAATGGGCACCCAAGGCACCGCCCTTGCCCGCGGTTTCCTCTTCGATGCCGATTTTTCCGGCATCGCCTTGAACTTTGATATCGACACCATTCAGGTCCCCCTCTACTGGATCCGCATCGACGAAGGCGGGGTGGGCAAAGATGCCAATGACGGCGACGCCGATATGTTCGGTGTATCTCCTAAATTCGGCTTCGGCGGGGTGAGCGTCAATCCCATGCTCTTCTGGTTGACCACCGAGGATGCCAGCCAGGGCGATGAGCTTGGTGTATTCAACGACCCCAACCTGGAGAAGGTCAACCTCTACTACCTCGGTGTCAATGTCGACGCAGCTTTCGGCCCTGCCAACGCCTGGTTTACCGGCATCTACGAAGGCGGCACGGCTGAGGCAGTCGTAGGCGATGACTACGATGTGGCAGCCTTTCTGGTGGCTTTAGGCGGCGGTGCCAACTTCGGTATGTTCGAAGCCCATGGCCAGGTCTTCTACGCCACCGGCGACGATGAGGCCGACGAGGACTTGAAATACTTCTACGTCCCCAATGGCCAGTCCTACTACTGGTCCGAGATCATGGGCTACGGTACCTTCGACGATCAGACTTCCAATGGATCTCCCGGAGACCAGATCAGCGATATCATGGCCATTGGCATCGGTGGCAGCGTGAGCCCCATGGAAAAACTCAGCCTTGGACTGGACATCTGGTATGCCCAGCTGGCTGAGGACCAACAGGACGGCAACGATGTGGATGACAAACTCGGCACTGAATTTGATTTCACCGTCAAATACGCCCTGCTGGATGACCTCGACCTGAAAGTCGTGGCCGCCTATCTCATGGCCGACGACGGCACCGACCCCACAGACGACAACGACGACACCGCCAACCCCTTCGAGTTAGGCGCCCAGTTCTCTCTGAGCTTCTAAGACCATCAGGGATCCACAGCAGCCATTTAATAGAGCCCGCCGTATGGCGGGCTCTATTTTTTTTGTCAGGAGCCCTTTTTACCGGTTCGCTATTTTTGTTTCGTCAAACAACCTTGATTACCGAGAGCGCTTTATCTATATAAAAACAAAAAAGTCTCAGCACCAACACCTGCAGACACCTGCCCTGGGAGGGACCATATCTTGAAAAAGCCGCTAACAGCCGCGTTTTGCTCTCTCTTGATACCTATTCTCTTGACCATTTCCTCACCCGCCATGGGAGAGGATTCCCCTCAGCAGATATTGCTCCTACCGTTTAATATCTATGCCCCTCAAGACTACGACTACTTAAAAAATGGCATCGCCGCCACCCT
>JBNKKA010000002.1:0-76945 GCA_050291585.1 Desulfobacteraceae bacterium | reverse complement strand
GGCTATCGTAGACAATATTCCGGTGATGTTCGCCGTCCTCACCATGGATCCCGCCATGTCCGTAGGGCAATGGCTGCTGGTGACCCTCACCGCTGGAGTGGGGGGCAGCATGCTTTCCATCGGTTCGGCCGCGGGTGTGGCCCTCATGGGAACCGCGAGGGGCACTTACACCTTCGGCGTCCATCTCAAATGGACGCCGGTGATCGCCCTGGGCTATGGGGCCAGCATCCTCTGTCACCTCTTCATCAACGCCAGGTTGATGTAGGCCAAATTTGGCGAAACCGGCGGCGACCCGGCCTCGGTCCCGCCGCCGACGTCTCTTCTGGAGAGAGGCTGCCGAATTATAGACCTCTATCGGGATGCCCCTGAGCTTATTGGATTGTGGTGGCGTTTTCTGAATGGGCCACGCCAGCGTCCGCTGCCAGGGGCGGGGTCTCAAGCAGGCTCTGGCGGCCGAAAAGAGGCTTGGCATAGTCTTTGGCAAGCATGGCTTCCATCTGGAGGCGGTCAAGGCTTTCGACGTAGGCCTGATCTCCGAAGAGTTTGGCCAGCTTGGTATTGCTGAAGGGTGCTTGGTCGGCGAAGCGTTTCTTTAGGCGCTGGTGGTAGAGGCGGGCTTGGGCGCGCAGGTCGTCGGTGTCCATTTCACTCAAGGGGCGGAAATAGGTGGCCAGCCACTCCGGTTGAGGCAGGTTGGGGCTCTCCAAGAGCTCCTTGAAGGGCTCTGCAAAGCGGATCAGGCCTTCGTGAATGTGTTTTGGCTTGACCATGTTCATACCGGCCCAACCGGCGTTGAGCCACTTGAAAATTCCCACCTCGATGTGGTCCTTTCCCGCTTCCGGTTCGGCGTAGATCACCACGCTGACACTGTCATAGATATAGGATTTTACCCACCCCAGCCCCGGTTTCACCAATCCGGCCGACGAGGCGTATAGATAGTTCCAGGTCTGGTCGCCGCCAACGATAGCGCCTTTCTTGCCCACTTCCGATCGTTCAGGCTGCTTTGAGATCGAGAAGAACAGTCGTCGACCCTGGTGTTCCATGAGGATGATGCGGGTGTCGAGGCGGTAGCGGAAATAGGCCCCGGAGAAGAGGTCGGGGGTGATTTCGGTTACCTCTTCGCCCCGCAGCTGGAGCGGGCTTTCTAACTGGTTGAGCCGGGGCCAAAGACGCGGGAAGGCCGCCCGGCGTTGGCCGTTGATCTCGGTCCAATAGGTGAGGCGGATGGATGTGGGCCGGAAGGCCACCTGGGGTATCGCCGGATTATACGCGTAGGACAGCAGGGTCGCCAGTGAGCGCTCGATGGAAAAGCTGTGGTAGGCACCGGACATGGATCCCATTGCAGGCAGGTTGTGCAGATTCCGCCCGCTGTTGAGGTGCTCAAATAGATAATCGACAATGGGCGTCAGACGCATCATCTCCAGAGGCATTGTGTAGGCCGGCGCCGTGGCCAGCTCCGCCATGTAGGCAAAGCTGTCTTCGATGGATCCCGATGCGGGAACTGCGGCTGTCTTCTGGGGGACAATTTCATCATCGCCGGCGGTCGCCGGAACCACCCAGGCCAGGATCAGAAGCAGGGTGATGAGGCAGCGGCCCATGCGGGCGGGTGGTTGGAGCTGTTTCATAGATCTATCGTTTCACCGACGGTTTCCTGGGTGGCGACGCAGATGCCGGTCCCATGGTTCTGAAGCGCCTCGGCAACTGTATTGAGGGCGCAGGTGGGTGTGTTGTTGTTTTCACTCAAATGCGCCAGGATAACTTGTTGCAGGTCAGTGTGCAAGAGGTCGCCTAGCAGGTCGCGGCACTGGGCGTTAGAGAGGTGGCCGTTGCGACCGCGGATGCGCTGCTTGAGGGGCCACGGATAAGGACCCTCGATGAGCATCTGGGGGTCGTGGTTGGCCTCCAAGACCAGCAACTGGCAATCTTTGAGGTGCTGTTTGACCAGTTCGGTGGCGATGCCTAGGTCCGTGGCGATGCCCGCTTTATAGCCGTTGCAGCGCACGGTGAAGCCGGCGGAGTCGGCGGCGTCGTGGGAGGTGGTGAAGGGGTGGACTTCCAAGGCGCCGATCTTGAAGGCGGTGCCGCATCGAAAATGGGTGACAGCATCGATTTTGCCCAGGCGTCCATCCCCGGCCTGAGCGGTGCGCCGGCTGATGTGGACCGGTATTTTATAGCGCCGGGCCAGGACCCCAACCCCCTGGATGTGGTCGGAGTGCTCGTGGGTGACCAGGATGGCGTCCAGGTCGTCGGCCGAGAGGCCGCGTTCGACCATACGGCGCTGGATCTCGCGCCCTGACAGGCCAGCATCGATGAGGATGTGCGTCTCAGCACTGCTGATGTGGACGGCGTTACCTTTACTTCCACTAGCTAGGACGCAGACCGACAAGTGCGGGGTCCGGGGCTGATCCGAAGATGGGGGCGGGGTGGGGCTGGACATGAACCCTCCAAAGGTGGTGCTGGTGATTCAAGCGCCGGTGTGGCCGAACCCGCCGGTGCTACGGTCGGTTTCATCCAGGTGTTCGACAACCGTCAGGCGTGCTTGGCAGACGGTCTGGATCACCATCTGGGCCATGCGTTCCCCCCGCTGGAGGGTATAGTCGGCCTGACCCATATTGATGAGGGCGACTTTCACCTCTCCGCGATAGTCACTGTCGATGGTGCCAGGGGCATTGATGATGCCGATACCGTGCTTGACTGCCAGACCGCTGCGGGGACGGATTTGAGCCTCGTATCCGGAGGGCAGGGCCATGGCGAACCCGGTAGGGATAAGGGCGATCTTTCCCGGGGCCAGAGTAAGGGGTTCATCAACGGCAGCGCTGATGTCCATCCCGGCCGCCTGGGGCGTCATATAGCGAGGCAGGGGGAGATCACCATCCTGATCGGGTCGTAGACGGCGGAAAGCGATGGTGGGGGTATCTTGCATGGAACTCCTTATGAGGAAAATCTGATAATTCAGGCGAACCTGAGATCTCGTTCTCAGGCCACCATCTGCTCCAAGGCCCGGGTATCCATCTGTGGACCCAGTATGGTAAGGCTCAGTTGGTTCGGGTCGAAGAGTTTGGCCGCCAGGGCCATGATCTCTTCGGGTTGGACGCGGTCAAAATGTGACAAGGTTTCCGCCAGGGGGATATGGCGGTTGAAATAGATTTCGTTCTGGGCCAGACGCACCATCTGATTATCCACGCTCTCGGCAGCCAGATAGAGATTGCCGCGGATAAACTCCTTGGCATCCTGCAGCTCCGTCTTATTCACCATCTCGGTGCTCAGACGTTTGAGCTCTTCCAGGATCATAGCCACGGCTGCCGTGGCCTGCTCCGGTGCCACGGCGGTGTAAGCCCCGAACATGCCAGTATCCTCATGGGCGCTGATGAAGGAGTAGACACTGTAGGCCAGCCCATGGTTCTCGCGGATCTTCTGAAAGAGCCGTGAGCTCATGTTGCCCCCCAGGAGGGTGTTCAGGAGGCTGAGGCCAAAACGGCCTGCGGCAGTACTGGAGAGCCCTTCGGTCATAAGGCAGACGTGGGCCTGTTCTAAGGGTTTTGTATGAATCCGGCAATGGCGTCGGGAGGCGGGGGTCAGGCGCGGTTGCAGAGGCTTCCCTTTGGGCAACAATTCGAACCGCGGCGCCAGGAGAGCCAGGACCTGCTCGTGTTCGAGATTGCCCGCCAGGGAGATGATGATGCGTTCGGCCTGGTAGGTGTTCTCGAAAAAAGCTCTTATAATCTGGGCGTCGAAGCGCTCGATGTTCTGGGGCGTACCGAGGATGGAGCGCCCCAGGGGGGTATTCCCCCAGAAGTGGCGGCTGGCGTTCTGGTGGAGGAGGTCTTCGGGACTGTCCTCCGCCATGCCGATCTCCTGGAAGATGACGGGCCGTTCCTTCTCGACCTCTTCCGGGGCAAACAGCGAGTTGAGGAAGATGTCCGAAAGAATGTCGATCATCGTCTCCAGATGGCTGTCCAGCACCCGGGCATGGTAGCAGGTGTGCTCCATGGAGGTGAAGGCATTGGACTGTCCGCCGATGGCATCGAAAGCCTTGGCGATCTCCAAAGCGGACCGCTTAGCGGTCCCCTTGAAGATCATATGCTCTATGAAGTGGGAGAGGCCGCTTTGGGCGGCGCTCTCATCCCGGGCACCGACGTTGGCCCAGACCCCCATGGAAACCGAACGGACATGGGGCATCCGTTTGGTCAGGATCTGGACCCCGTTGCTCAGTTGGGTTCTATTTATCCTTGGATCCATTCTCCTCTTCCAGAAGCGCCTTGTGGCTCAAGCGGATACGGCCGTCTCTGGAAATCTCCAGAACCTTGACCTTGAGCATTTGACCCTCTTTGACCACGTCGGTGACACTCTTGACGCGGTAGTTGGCCAGTTGGGAGATGTGTACCAGGCCGTCGGTGTTGGGCAGGATCTGAACAAATGCGCCAAAATCGGTAACCTTGACCACCTTGCCTTCGTAGATGGCACCCACTTCGGGCTCGGCCGTAATGCCTTGAACCTGTTCCAAAGCCGCATCGCCGTCCGCCTGGGAGGTGGCCGCGATCTTGACAGTACCGTCGTCGGTGACTTCGATGCGGGTATTGGTCTCGCTCTGGATGGCGCGGATTACTTTGCCGCCCGGGCCGATGATGTCACGGATCTTATCAGGATTGATCTTGATGGTGACGATTTTGGGCGCATGGGGAGAGATCTCCTCGCGGACGTCGGCCAGGGTGGAGAGCATCCGGTCGAGGATGTGTAGACGACCCACACGGGCCTGTTCCAGGGCTTTCTCCATGATGTCGCGGGAGAGCTCGAGGATCTTGATGTCCATTTGCAAGGCGGTGACGCCCTCGGCGGTGCCGGTGACCTTGAAATCCATGTCGCCGGTGTGGTCTTCGTCACCCAGGATATCGGATAGGATGACCACTTGATCCTCCTCCTGGACCAGTCCCATGGCAATACCAGACACGGGTGCCTTGATGGGCACACCACCGTCCATCATGGCCAGGGTGCCGGCGCAGACCGTCCCCATGGAGGAGGAGCCATTGGATTCGAAGACCTCGGAAACGAGGCGGATGGTGTAGTCGAAATCCTCTTTGTCTGGCAGGACTGGCTCCAGGGCGCGGGTGGCGAGGCCACCGTGCCCGATGTCACGGCGACTGGGAGAGCCCACCCGCTTAACCTC
The DNA here is from genome assembly GCA_050291585.1 of Desulfobacteraceae bacterium. GTDB lineage: Bacteria > Desulfobacterota > Desulfobacteria > Desulfobacterales > Desulfosarcinaceae > JASJCL01. Next base: position 71,781 of record JBNKKA010000002.1, on the reverse strand, counting down.
GCCCACGGAATAAGGCGGGAAATTGTAGTGCAGCATAAAGGACCGGGTTTCGTCACCGGCCAAGGTTTCCACGCGCTGCTCGTCCTGACCCGAACCGAGAGTCAGTACACCCAAGACCTGAGTCTCACCGCGGGTAAAAAGAGCGCTGCCATGGGGACGCGGTAGGGTTCCGACTTCGCAAGTGATGGGCCGCACTTCGTCGAACTTTCGACCGTCGATGCGGCGACCCTCTTTAAGGATCATCTCGCGACTGATGCGTTTCTGGAGATCACCCAGAGCGTCGAAAACCTCTCCGGCGCGCTCGGCGTACGCCTCGCCCAGTCCTTCAAAGATCTCGTTTTTAACGACGCGCATGGTGCCGTAACGTTCCATCTTGTCCGGGATGACGAGGGTGGCCTTGATTTTATCGGTGGCGGCCGCTTCCACCGCAGCGATGAGCTCGGCGTCTTTCTCCGGAGGCTCGAAGACACGTTTTTCCTTGCCCAGAGCGGCCTGCAGTTCGAGTTGGATATCGATAATGGGTTGAAGGGCCTTGTGGCCGTAGAAGATCGCTTCGAGCATGTCGCTCTCGTTGACCACGTCGGCACCGCCTTCAACCATCACCACCCCCGTGCGCGAGCCGGCTATGATGATATTGATGTCGCAATTTTCACGTTGCTCGAGGGTGGGGTTGACCACCAATTCACCGTCCACGCGAGCTACGCGTACGCCTGCGATGGGGCCGGCAAAGGGTATGTCAGAGATGCTCAGGGCCGCGGAAGCGCCCACCATGGCGAGCATGTCGGGATCGTTCTCCTGGTCCATGCTGAGCACGGTGGCGATCACCTGGGACTCATGCCGCCACTCTTTGGGAAACAGCGGCCGAATGGGACGATCGATGAGGCGCGCTGTGAGGGTTTCTTTTTCGCTGGGCCGACCAATCTCACGCCGGAAGTAGTTGCCCGGAATGCGGCCGGCGGCGTAAATTTTCTCCTGGTACTCAACGGTCAGCGGCAGAAAATTGGTGGGGCGCACGTCGTAGGCGGCTACAGCCGTGACGAGCACGGTGGTTTCGCCGTAGGTTACAATGACCGAACCGGAGGCCTGTTTGGCCACCTTGCCGGATTTGATGGTCAAGGGGCGACCGCCGAGATCCGCTGTATAGACTTTTTCCATTTATTACTCCTAAACTTGCCCGGTCTCCCCGCCACGCGGTTGAAAACCGATGCACAATTACCGCTTCACGCCAAATGCCTACACAGGTGCGCCTCCTCTGCCGCCCGGGAGATCCGGGCGCCGAGGCTCACCTATGCGAAGCGGTGAAGGGTGGGGCTTATCGCCGCAACCCTAAGGTTTCAATGATGGTCCGATAGCGTTTTACGTCGTTCTTTTTGACATAGTTCAGCAGCCGGCGCCGTTTACCGACCAGCATCAGCAACCCGCGGCGGCTGTGGTGGTCTTTTTTATGCACTTTGAGGTGCTCGGTCAGATAGGTGATACGATAGGTCAAAAGGCCGATCTGAACCTCGGGTGAACCGGTATCGGACTCGTGTTGCTTGTACTTTTCAATCAGGTTTTTTTTGGCATCTGTTGTATACGCCACGATGACTCCTCCTTACACAATTCCAGAAGCATTTATCTCATCAGTAAACACACAATGATAACTAAGTTTTTCCGTATCAGGCTGAAAACCCAGAACCGCCATCAGGCGGTCGTCGGCACTCATCACCAGGATCGGCTCGCCGGCCTCCCTCGGCATGGGCTCCATCGGTCCCACATCCTCGAGAGTCACAGGCTGGCCGTGACCGACCTTGGCCAGCAGACGCTTGTCTGCCACGAACCTTGGCCAGTTTTCAAGCGCCTGGGCCGCCGGGATAAGATGCGGCGCAAGGCGGTTTTCAGAGACCGCGGTTTGGAGCTGGTCTAGGCTTAGGGCCGCATCCAGTCCAAAGGGACCACTGGCCAGGCGACGCAAGTCGGTCAGATGACCGCCGCAACCGAGCTGGCGGCCAATATCGGCACCCAGGGTACGGATATAAGTGCCGGCCGAGCAAGTGGCCTCAAAGGTGACCTCGGGTAGATCGATCTTCTTGATCACAAGCCGTGAAACGGTCACCTCACGGGGTGCTTTTTGTACAGGCTTGCCCATGCGGGCCAGCTTATACAGGGGCACCCCCTGGTGTTTCAAGGCCGAATAGACCGGTGGCTGTTGTTGAAAAGTGCCTTCGAAAGCGCGAAAAGCTGTTGTGACCACTTCCGGTTTCAGGTTGGTCACATCGAACTTGGACCGCGAGATCACCGCGCCGGTGCTGTCCTGGGTGTCGGTCTCCACGCCCAGGTGCAGGACAGCGCGGTAGCGCTTGATATCCTTCAACAAATAGCCGGCCAAACGAGTGGCCTGGTTCAGGCAACAGATCAGCACCCCCGTGGCGAAGGGGTCGAGAGTGCCGGTGTGCCCGACTTTCTTGGCTCCGGTGAGCCGTTTCACCCGCGCAACGATCTGAGCAGAGGTCGTGTCTACGGGTTTATCTATGACCAGAAAGCCATTGACTATACGTTGCATGGCTCTGGAATTCGGTTCGACAGATCCCGTATCGTGGCCTTGAGCTCCACCAGGGTGGTCTCGATACTGAACCCCGAGGCATTAGGGTGGCCGCCGCCGCCGAAACTCATGGCGATCTCGGCCACATCCACGGACCCATCCGATCTCAGGCTGACGTGATAGCTCTTACGCCGGCTATTATTGGCCTGCGATGGATTGCCCTCGGCGTCTGCCAGCTCCTGGATCAGGGCCGCTACCTTAACGTCTTCAATACGGCGCGCATAATTGATCAAGCCATCAGCATCCTCTGGCTGGGTACGGGTGGCTTTGAGCATCTGCTGAGTCAAAGTCATGATCGACATCTGGCCGTTGGCCGACAGCTCGATGGAATCCAGGGCCAGGTTGAGCAGCTTGATGCGGCCCAGGGAGTAAGTTCCATACACATGCTGGGCCACCGCATAGGGGTCCACGCCCAGAGTGGTTAGGTCATCACAGATCGCGAACACTTCCCGGTTGGTGTTGGAGAAGCGGAACGACCCCGTATCGGTCAGAATTCCGGTGTACAGACAGGTGGCCACATCTCCAGATATTGGCCAACCGGCCGCTTTCACAAGGCGGTAGATGATGGCCGCCGTGGCACACGCCTCGGTGTCGATGATGCGGTGGGTGCCGAAATTCGTATTGGTCACATGGTGATCGATATTGATCACCGTGGGCATTGCCACCACCTGGTCGCTCAGCTTCCCGATGCGGGACAGGTTGCCGCAATCCAGAATCACCGCCGTGTCACATCCGGCCACCGCAGACGGATCGCGGGTGATGGCTTCCACCCCCGGCAGAAAGCGGTAGACCGCCGGAATCTGGCTGGGGTTGTAGCAGATCACCTGGCGGCCCGTGGCTTTTAGCACGAGATAGGTGGCCAAAAGGGAGCCCACTGCATCGCCGTCCGGGCTTTCATGGGAGGCGACGAAGATGCGCTCACTCTTCTTCAGTTGGCGGACGATCTGGTTCATGCTCTGCTTCTATGCGCTTTAATACGGACTCTATGTGCGCACCGTAGTCGAATGAATCATCATAGTAGAACTGGAGGTCCGGCATATAGCGCAAACCCAGGGTGGCGGCAAGGGTCCGTTTGAGGAACCCACGGGCGCTCTTGAAACCCTCCAGGGCATCTGTTTTCTTCGTGGCACCATTGGCCGTGGCAAAATATATCTTGGCGATACGCAGATCGTTGGTCATCTTGACGCCCGAGATAGTCGTCTGGGACAAACGCGGGTCGCTGATGCGTTTCTGCAGCAGTTCGGACAAGAGTTTTTGGATCTGTCCGCCGACGCGCACGGACCGGGAATAGGGTTTCATCTCTGTATGCTCTATTGTTTCTTCTAACGTCTGGCACCTAATGTCAGACGCCTCATCGACCTGGATGCTCAATAGGTGATGATCTCGTATTCAGTGTCGATCACCTCGGCTAGATTCAGATCATCAACCAGGTTGAAGACCTTGTCCAGCTTGGAGTTGATTACCTGGGCGTCATTACCGGCAAGGGCAATGCCGATTTCGGCCCGCTGGTAGATGTCATTGGCGCCCACCTCCGCCACGGAGGCGTTGAAGTTATTGCGAATTCTCTGGACAACGCTCTTGACGATCTTGCGCTTGCCTTTCAGCGACCGGCAGTCGTGAATTCTCAGGGTGATGATGCCGGTGCCGATGACCATGGCAATAATTATCCTTCTTTCTATTGTTGCTCAGGGTCGCGTGCCACAGCGTGCGATCCTTCATAGTTTGGCTATAATAACTAGGCCATATCGGGGCGAATCTCCTCCATGTAGAAGCATTCGATGTAGTCGCCGACCTTGATGTCGTTGAAGTTCTCGATGCCGATACCGCATTCGTAGCCGGTCTGGACCTCTTTGACGTCGTCTTTGAAACGCCTGAGAGAGCCATTGCGACCTTCGTATATGACAATACCATCGCGTAGCAAGCGCATCTGGCGGCCGCGCTCGAGCTTGCCCTCGATCACATAGGAACCGGCAATGGAGCCAACCTTGGGCACGTGGAAGACCTGACGGACTTCGGCCTTGCCCAGGAGACGCTCTTCGAAGGTGGATTTCATCATACCCAGGATGGCGTCCTTGACCTCCTTGATCACATTGTAGATCACATTGTGATAACGGATGTCTACATTTTCCTCTTGGGCCATTTCACGGACTTTGGTGTTGGGTCTGACGTTGAAACCGATGATGATGGCATTGGAGACCGCCGCCAGGGAGACGTCCGATTCGCTGATAGTGCCGGTGGCGGCCTGCACCACGTTGATGTTGACCTCTTCGTTGGAGAGTTTGGTCAACGAATCGCGCAGGGCTTCGATGGAGCCGTCCACGTCGGCTTTGATGATGACGTTCAGGTCCTGAACCTCGCCCTCCTGCATCTGTTCAAACAGATTCTCCAGGCTCAGGCGGCTGGTCTTTGCCAGTTCCAGGGAGCGTTGTTTCTGCAGACGATGGGCGCTGACCTGTTTGGCATCTTTCTCGTCTTCCAGGGCCACCATCTCATCACCGGCGTTGGGTACTCCGGAAAGACCCACGATCTCCACAGGGATGGCGGGGCCCGCCGACTCCACCTGCTGGCCGAGGTCATTGAGCAGGGCCCGCAGTTTACCGAAGTGGACACCGCATACAACAGGGTCGCCCACTTTGAGGGTTCCGTCGTTGATGAGAACCGTAGCCACCGGGCCGCGGCCCGAATCGAGTTTGGCTTCGACAACATGGCCGGTGGCCTTCTTGTCTGGATTGGCTCTGAACTCGAGCATCTCGGCCTGCAGCAGGATCATCTCCAGCAGGCTATCGATACCGGTTTTCTCTTTGGCCGAGACCTTGACGGTGATGGTGTCCCCGCCCCAATCTTCAGGCACCAACTCCATCTCGGCCAATTGACGCATGACCTTGTCGGGATCGGCACCGGGCTTATCCATCTTATTGACCGCCACGATGATGGGCACCTTGGCAGCGCGGGAGTGGTTGATGGCCTCAACGGTCTGGGGCATGATGCCGTCATCGGCGGCTACTACCAGAATAACCAGGTCGGTGACCTGGGCGCCGCGCAAGCGCATGGCTGAAAAGGCCTCGTGACCGGGAGTGTCCAGGAAGACGATCTGGCCCTTGGGCGTGGTGACATTATAGGCGCCGATATGCTGGGTGATACCGCCGGCTTCGTGGTCGGTGATGCGCGTCTGGCGGATCACATCCAGCAGGGAGGTCTTACCATGATCGACGTGCCCCATGATGGTGACAACCGGGGGGCGTGGTAATAGTTTTTCCGGTGCATCCTGCACATCGGTTTTGAGGATGGCTTCCTCTTCGAAGCTGGCTCTTTCCACTTCGTATTCGAACTCTGAGGCCACCAACACAGCCGTGTCGTAGTCGATGGTCTGATTGACGGTGGCCATGACGCCCATGCCCATGAGCTTGGCGATCATCTCATTGGCCTTGATACCCATGCGTTTGGCCAACTCCGAGAGGATGATGGTATCATCCACTTTGACGCGCCGTTTGATTGCCTTGGCCGTCGTGATCTGGGTTTTCTCGCCACCGCTATAGGCCGGCTTGCCCCGGCCCTTTTTGCCCTTGCGACCGCGTTTGCCGCTGTAAAGATCGCGGCCTTCGACCACCTCTCTGCGGCGGAAACCGCCCTTCTTTTTATAAGGTTTTTTATCGGCAGTCTCTGCAGCAGGTGCACCGCGTTTACGCGCCTTTTTGCGGCTGTCGGTACGATCCTCAGCCGGGGGGCCTTTGGGGGCGGCGGGTGGAATTCCAGGTGCCGCATAAGCACCCGGTCGAGATGGGCGTGTTGGACGCGCAGGTCTGGCGGCGGGTTTCGGACGGCTGCTAGGCTTGAGGGATGCGATGGGCTTCTTGGGCAGGCGGATAATTTTAGCCGCCGACTCGCCGCGTTTGGGTTTGGCCTTGGGCGTTGCGGTTTCGGTGGCACTTGCTTTTTCTTCCGCTTCTGTAGCCGCATTACCTGCGGTATTGGCAGGGCTTTCCTCAGTGGCCGTAGCCTTCTCTGGCGGTTCGGTCGCTTCGGCCTCAGCGCTGGGTGCTTCGGGGACAACGGCTTCAGTGGCCGATGCCTCTTGAGAAGCGGTTTCTACCGCATTTTCCTCGACAGCCTTTTCCTGGGCGCCTTCTTCTATCGCCGGGGCTTCCTCTGCCGGAGTCTCTGGGGTCGGTGGCACTGGCTCGACAGGTGGCGGCTCGGCAGGCGCAATGATCTTGGCGGCCGGTTCTTCTGGGGCTTTTGGCGCGACGGTTTTAGCGGGAGCTACCTTTACAGCTTCGGGCTGTTCCTCTTCGCCAGTTTCCTCAGGCGCGACTTCAGCACTATCGGCGACTTGGTCTTCCTCGGCGGCCGCTTCGGCCTTTGACTCCGGCGCTTGGGCCTCGCGTTTGACTACTTTACGCCGACGTCGAATCACGCCGGGGGTTACCCGTGTCTCTTCCAGGTTGGGTTGAGGACCACCCTGCAGCAAGTTTTTCACCCTGGTAATGGTGTCCTCATCCAGGGAACTCATATGGCTGTTGATCTCGATCTCCATCTCCCTCAATTTGGCGAGGAGATCCTTGTTGGTCATATTGAGATCTCTGGCCAGTTCGTAGACTCTGATTTTCGCCATTACCTCCCCCTCAATCCTGCAACTTCTGTCTTAAAGACGTTCGCCTGCTCATTATCACCCTGTTGGGATTGGCGAAGGTTACTTATTTTTATCAGGTGGATCCAAAGTTTCATCCGTATCATTAGCTTTAGCGGCATCATTAGCCTTAGCGGCATCATTAGCCTCAGCGGCATCATTAGCCTCAGCGGCATCATTAGCCTCGGCGGCATCATTAGCCTTGGCGGCATCGTTGGCCTCGGCGGCGACATCAGCGGGCTCTGGCGTTTCAGATACTTTCCCTAAGTCTGCAGACGGTTCCTCTTCCTGAGGGACTTCCTCAGGTGTTTCCGTCGCTGCTTGTTCAGCAGGGACATCACCCCCAGGCACATCGTCCGATGGCGCTTCTTCAGCGTCCGATTCCTCGGCGCCTGATATTTCGCCCTCTGCCGCTTCAGCCGCCAGGGCCTCAGCCTCTGCCGCTTCCGCAGCTGCGGCGGCCGCAGCAGCTTTCGCTTCGGCAGCCGCTTCAATCTCTGCCTGGCGGATGGCCTCCACGACTGCTGGGGCATCTGAAATAAGAACTTCGGCGGCCTCGGGCGTCATGTCGGGCACCTGTAGCAGATCCTCGGCATCGGCGTTGGCGATCTCCTCGGCGGAGTAAAAGCCTCTTTCAAACAAGGTGTTGGCCATGGCTTCGGTCATGTCCGGGAAGGCCAGCAACGATTGATACCCGCGCTCCATGAGGTCTTCATATTTGGTCTCGCTGGTCACATCGAGGTGCCAGCCGGTCAGCTTGGATGCCAGGCGAACATTTTGACCGCGTTTACCGATGGCCACAGAGAGAAATTCATCCGGAACGATGACCTCCATGGCTTTGCTCTCTTCGTCGATAATCACTCGGGCAATCTCGGCCGGGGCCAGAGCGTTGCAGACGAATTTAGCGGCATCCACATGCCAGGGGATGATGTCGATTTTTTCACCGCGCAGTTCCTGGACCACATTCTGCACACGGCTGCCCTTCATGCCTACGCAGGCGCCTACCGGATCGATGTCAGAATCGTGTGAGGCCACGGATATTTTTGCGCGGCTGCCCGGCTCGCGTGCGGCCGCTTTGATCTCAACAATACCCTCGCTGATTTCGGGCACTTCAACCTTAAAGAGGCTGACGAGAAATTCCGGGTGGGTGCGGGTCAACACCACCTGTGGCCCCCGGGTTTCGTAAAGCACATCGAGGATCTGGGCGCGTACGCGATCGCCGCGACGATAGTTCTCGCGGGGTACCTGCTCGCGTGAGGGCAGCACGGCTTCGGTGGTGCCCAGATTGACGATAATGTCGCCCCGGTCCATGCGCTGGACGATGCCGTTGACCGTTTCGCCTTTGCGGTCCACGTAGCTGGCATAGACGGCGTCACGTTCGGCGTCTTTCATCTTCTGGATGATCACCTGCTTGGCGGATTGGGCAGCGATGCGGCCAAAGGTCATGGCATCCATCTTGGTGCCGAGGCTGTCGCCGGCTTCACAATCGGGATCCAGTTTACGTCCCTCTTCAAAGTCGATTTGAAGATCCGGTTCGGTGACCGTCTCGACCACCTCTTTAAATTGGAAGACTTCGATATCGCCGGTCTCTTCGTTGTACTGCGCTTCGATATCGATTTTGCTGCCGAACTTCTTCCGTGCGGCAGATCGCAACGCCTCTTCCAATGCATGGATCAATACTTCGCGACTGATACCTTTGTCCCGGCTGACTTGCTCAACCACGCGTTTGATGTCTGAAATCATCTTACAATTTCTCCATCGCTACTCGGCCAGATCGATTCTGCGGCCAAACACCGGTCAATAAGCTAGCAATTGTTTGCCAGCTCCAAGTTAAGATCTCTCTTTGCCTCATTGCACTCGTCAATCGTAAAGGCGCGGTCCCTGGTGGCACTATATATCCGCCACCAGCCGTGCCCGGCTAATATTGTCATGGGTGATCGAAACGATAGTTCCGTCGATCTCCATTCGGACCATATGATCGGCAATGCCTTTGAGAATGCCGGTAAAATTTTTACGTCCCTCTATGGCTGCGTGCGTGCGAATTTTTGCTTTCCTGTCGGAAAAACGCTGGAAATCTTCCAGTTTCCCCAATGGACGCTCGACACCCGGTGAGGATACTTCTAGTCGATAGGGCTCGTCGGCCTCAGCGCGCGCATCGAGAATGTCGGAAAGCTCCCGACTGATCCCGACACAGTCATCCAATTTCACGCCTCCGGGCTTGTCGATGTAAAGCCGCAGGACGCGCCCGTTGGCTTCGCGGCGGTATTCCAGATGGACCAATTCCATCCCTTCGGAAGTACACAGCGGTTCAGCCAGTCGTGTAACCGCTGCAACGAATTGCTTCTCGTAAGCGTCTCTTTTCGACGAAGAAATACTTTTCCGCGAAGCGTTGGTTTTGCCCTTATCCGCGCTGCGTTTCACGATTTTCCCCATGTGTAGAAAAACAAAAAACGGGCTTAAGCCCGTTTCCCTTTTATCTATGCTTCGGTTTTTTGGTAGAAATCGAAAACAATCAGTTCATGAGATTACCTTCAGTGGAAAAGTCGGGTAAACCACCAAACATAGATAAAAGTCCCAGCCTATACAAAAGTTGCCGTACAACCGGACTTTCATTTGGAGCGGGCAACGAGATTCGAACTCGCGACACCAAGCTTGGGAAGCTTGTACTCTACCAACTGAGCTATGCCCGCATTCCAGTCCACATATCTAAGGTATTATCCGGGGGTTGTCAACAGCTTTTTAGTGTCCATTCAGAAACACCACCCCTCACCCAATTTCGGCGTTGGGTGACAAATCTAAAACCCGAGCCTATTTGAAAAAATAGGCCAAAATATACCCAATATTTCTCGGATTTGGAAGTGTCACACGCTTTGAGATCGGGCGAGATTCACCATTTATGGATGGACACTTATAAATGCATTTGAAGACTTGCCGACGCCTTTATTGCGCATCATTTCAAAAGGTCGCGGATCTGTTCTAGCTCGGTGCGTAAAATGCTGATCAACTGGCTGTCGGCGGACGACGGACTGGCCTTGGTCGATACGGATGTTTGCCCCTGGGCACGCAGGTGTTGTTTGGCCCCCTGGATAGTGTAGCGTTTCTCGTGCAGGAGGTGCTTAATGGTCAGAATAAAGGCCACATCCGATCGGCGGTAGAGGCGCTGCCCCGCGCCGGTGCGCTTGGGCTTTATGCGCGGAAACTCGGTTTCCCAGAAGCGTAGGACGTAGGAGGGGACCCCGGCGAGCTCGGCGACTTCGCCAATGCGGAAATACAATTTGTCTGGTATTTCGCTGTCCAATACCGAAGGGTCTGACATGGTCTGGCGGCGTTCCCGAGATGCGTTGAAGGCATGCGTCGAGCGACGTTTCGTCATCGTGCGACAGATGCCATTTTAGTTCCCCTGTCGATCCGCCACCCCACTCGGGCGGCGGATTCTGGGGAACGCGCTTGGGTCTTGTATGGAGCTAGGCCGGTAACAGGGCGTCGAACTGCTCGACGAGATGATCCGAAATCTTTTTGTGTAGAGTGGTGATGTCTCCGTCGGTGAGGGTGCGTTCTTCGGAGCGATACACCAAGCGGAAGCTGAGGCTGACCTTCCCTGCAGGGATGGGGCCACCACTGAACCGGTCGAAAAAGTATACATCTTCAAGCAAATCGGCGTCAAGGCTGTGAGCCTCGGCGAGCACGTCGGCCGCAGGAATCGCCTCCGGGATGATGAGGGTAATGTCGCGCATGATGGCCGGGTAGCGTGGCAGAGACGTTGAGACGATGCGGACAGGAATCTGAGAGATCATGCGCTGGAGGCATAGGGCGAACACAACGGCGTTTTGCTTGAGGCCATACTGCTGGAGCACCTGGGGGTGGAGCTCTCCCAAGAGGCCTAAGCGGGCGTCGCCCGCGTAGACCCAGGCGCTCGCGCCTGGGCGGGTGTAGGTGCAATCCTCTGCGGGGACCAACTCGTAACGGGTGGCCGGCAGCTTGAGGGCGTCGCAAAGTGCTTCGAGAACCCCCTTGAGGTCGTAGAAATCACAGGCACTGTCTTTGCCGTGCCAGGAGAGGGGGCTGCGGTTGCCAGACCACAGGCCGGCCAGCATCTCTCTCTCCTCAGGCAGCTCCTTGCCAGGCTGGCCGATGTAGACGCGTCCGGTCTCGAAGATGCGCACATCCTTGACCTGGCGAGCCAGGTTGCGCTGGAGGGTCTCCACCAGGCTTGGGATCAGCGAGGTCCGCATGACGGTCTGATCTTCGCTGATGGGGTTGAGGATCTTGACCATCTGACGGCGGGGGTCATCCGCCGCCAGGCGCAGCCGGTCGCAGGAGTCGGCGTGGATGAAGCTGTAGTTGACCGTCTCGCTGAATCCCAAACCGGCCATGAGGGTCCGGATTCGGCGGCGATGGCCGAGAAAGGGCGCCTCATTGCGCGCGTCGGCGGGAATCTGGGGGAAGGTCGTGGGAATCTCGTTGTAGCCCGTAATGCGGGCGATCTCTTCCATCAGATCCTGGGGTCGGCTCACGTCAACTCTGAAGCTGGGTGCTGTGACCCGCAGGGTGTCCTCGTTTTCAGCAGCCACACTGAAGGAAACTCGCTCTAACTGCTCCTGCATGGCGTCCCGATTCAGGTTGGTGCCCAGGGTCCGGTTGGTGGCCTCCACGCTGAGGGCGATGGGCTGTGGCGCTGGGATCTGGCTGCCTTCGTCGATGGTTCCCCCGATCAGCTTGCCATTGCCCAAGTCGGTCATCAGAGCGGCGGCCCGGTTGAGGGCCGTAACGGTTCCCTGCGGATCAACGCCTCTTTCGAACCGGTGGGAGGCGTCGGTGTTGAGGCCGAGTTGCTTGGCCGTTTTGCGAATCGAGACCGGGTTGAAGTAGGCGCTTTCAAGCAGCACCCGGCGGGTATCATCGGCGATCTCCGAGTTCATCCCGCCCATGACACCGCCGATGCCGACGGCTTTCTGTCCGTCGCAGATCATCAGCATCTCGGGATCGAGGTTGCGCTCCTTTTCATCCAGGGTGGTGAATTTCTCACCCTTTGCGGCGGTCCGCACAAGGATGCGCCGATCGCTGAGGCGATCGAAATCGAAGGCGTGCAGGGGCTGGCCGGTTTCCATCATCACGAAGTTGGTGATGTCCACCAGGTTGTTGATGGGGCGCAGACCAACGCTGAGGAGCCTATCCTGGAGCCAGAAGGGGGACGGGCCGACGGTGATCCCTTCAATGAGGCGGGCGGTGTAACGCGGACAGCGCTCCTGGTCCTCAATGACCACCGAGGTTAGCTGGCCAATCTCACCGCTCTCGGGGGGCATGTCAGCCTTGGGCGCACACACGGCATTGCCCTGGATGGCGGCGATCTCCCGGGCCACGCCCATGAGGCTGAGGCAGTCTGGCCGGTTGGGGGTCAGGCCGATCTCCAGAGTCCAGTCTTCCAGCCCCAAGGCCGTATCCAGGCGTTCGCCGACGGTCAGGCCGGGATCCAGCTCCAGCAGGCCGCTGGTGTCTGCATTGATGCCCAGTTCTACACCACTGCAGAGCATCCCCTCGGAGCGTTCTCCCCGAATCTTACCGGGCTTGATAATCATGCCGCCGGGCAGCTGTGCGCCGGGGAGCGCCAGGGGGGCCAGGAGGCCCTCCCGCGCGTTGGGCGCGCCGCAGACGATGCGGTGGTGGGTCTGGTCGCCGGTGCTGACCTCACAGAGCCTCAAACGGTCCGCGTTGGGATGGGGGTCCACCGTTGCAATGCGGGCGACCTTGACCTGCTCGAGGAAGGTGAAGCGGGGCGTGACGGCTTCGACCTCCAGTCCTGCCATGGTCAGGGCCTCGGCCAGCTCGTCCACCGGCATTTCAATGGCCACATAGTCTTTCAGCCAGCTGATGCTCACTTTCATGTTAAAACTGCCTCAAGAATCGAAGATCGTTATCGAAATATTTGCGGATGTCGTCGATGCGGTACTTGAGCATGGCGATGCGCTCCACACCCATGCCGAAAGCAAAGCCGGTATATTCGGAGGTGTCGTAGGAGACTTTTTCAAGGACCGCCGGATGAACCATACCCGACCCGAGGATCTCGAGCCAGCCGGTCTGGGAGCAGACCCGGCAGCCTTTGCCGCGGCAGATGACGCAGCGGATATCCACCTCGGCGCTGGGCTCGGTAAAGGGGAAGAAGCTGGGGCGAAAGCGCACGCTGGTCTTGGCGTCGAACATTTGGTGCACGAAGGCTGTCAGGGTTCCCTTTAGATCGCCAAAGGAAACGTTGCGATCCACCAGGAGCCCCTCCACCTGGTTGAACATGGGGGTGTGGGTCAGGTCGGAATCGCAACGGTAGACCTTACCCGGGGCGATCATGCGCACCGGAGGGTCTTGTTTTTCCATCACCCGGGGCTGGGTCGGAGAGGTGTGGGTGCGCAGCACAACCGTGTCGGAGACGAAGAAGGTGTCCTGCATGTCCCGCGCCGGGTGATTCTTGGGGAAATTGAGCATTTCGAAATTGTAGTGGTCGGTCTCCACCTCGGGACCCTCCACCACATCGAAGCCCATGCGGGCGAAGATGGCGCAGATCTCCTCGGTCACCTGGGTGATGGGGTGCAGGCTGCCATAGGCCACCGGCCTGCCAGGTAGGGAAACATCAATGGCTGCGGCGTTCTCGGCGGCCGCCATCTGCAGACGCTCCAGGGTTTCCTCGAAGCGGGCCTCCAGAAGCTGCTTGACTTGGTTGGCGGTCTTGCCCGCCATGGGGCGCTCTTTGGGGGGCAGCTTGGAGATGTTGCGCAGGAATAGGGTGATGGCGCCCTTGCGGCCTAAATATTTTACCGACAGGGCGGCTATATCATCGGCACTAGTGGCGGTGTCCAGCTCCTGCAGCGCTTCGGCTTTGATAGTGTCAATGCTCGTCGTCGTATCCACGATATCAATCTGCTCCAGCAGGTGGGATTCTGCTGCTATTATGCCTTTTAGCGGAATCCTTGCGGGTTTACAAAAAAGAAACTGGAATTACCGCCAAGCCCCACAAAGTGGGGCCCCCACTTTGTGGGGCCGGCAGCTTCCAGTTTCATGTCGCTAAAGGATCTGTGTGTTGGGCTGCGTTTACGTCTACGTAAACAACTACGCCTGGATGGACAGGGTCGCGATCTGAGCGAATGCGGACGGGTCTGAGACCGCCAACTCTGCCAACACTTTACGATCCAGCTCCACGCCGGCCTTTTTAAGCCCGTGGATAAACTTGCTGTAGGAGACGTCGTTCATGCGAGCGGCGGCGTTGATGCGCGCGATCCACAGGCGGCGGAAGTCACGTTTGCGCTGCCGACGATCCCGATAGGCGTACATGAGGGCCTTGTCCACAGAGTCCGCCGCTGTGCGAAACAGCTTGCTGCGGCCGCCACGAAAACCCTTGGCCAGAGCCAATACCTTTTTACGTCTTTTCCTTGCCTTGAAACCTCTTTTGATTCTCATTGTATCTCCTTAGTGCACGCGGCCGGCGACGGTTCACCTAACGATGAGGTCTCATCTGACGATGAGGGGCCTATCTGATAATAAGCGCATCCGTACTTAGGGGCCGGTTTGCGGTGTAAAGCGGATAGTTCCGCCATCTTATCCATTGGGGAGTAGCAGCTTCAACTCGCGCATGTCCGACTTCTTAATCACCTGGGCCAGGCGCAGGCCACGTTTGCGCTTGGTGGTCTTCTTGGTCAGAATGTGGCTGGCATGGGACTTGTTGTAGCGGTATTTTCCCGTTCCTGTCCGCTTGAAGCGCTTGGCAGCTGCACGGTTGGTCTTGATTTTAGGCATGGGTTCACTCCTTGTGATCTCGATTCGCTGAAAGCGTGTCAGGCTGGTGCATCCTAAAATATCTTAGGGCGCCGCCGGTGCGAGCGCTTGGTGATTCAGCTGATTCTATTGCCATTGGGCAAACAACACAGATGGCGTGAGCGGGCTCAAGGGCGTCGCTCACGCCACCTAAACTTGGTTACTCTTTGTTCCCGCTATTCGCGCATTATCAGCGTCTGTACTATAGATTCGCTTTCTGCTCGTCCTAGCGAGGGGTCTAAAATACATCCAAAAGCTAGCGCGGTGCCAGGATCATCATCATGGTGCGGCCTTCAAACTTGGGTGATTGTTCCACCGCCGCAATCTCTTCAACCTCTGTGGCGATTCGCATGAGGAGTTCGCGTCCGCGAGCCGACAAGGTGATCTCTCTGCCGCGGAACATCACGGTTACCTTGACCTTGTCGCGCCGTTCGATGAATTTGCGAATGTGACCCAGCTTGGTCTGCAGATCGTGCTCTCCAGTTTTCGGCCGAACTTTGATCTCTTTCAACTGGAAAGCACTCTGCTTTTTCTTGGCCTCTTGCTGTTTCTTTGTTTGTTCGTATTTAAAGCGCCCATAGTCCATGATTTTGCAAACCGGTGGATTTGCATTGGGCGATACCTCTACGAGGTCCAGGCCTGCTCTATTGGCTGTGTCAAGGGCTTCTTGAATCGTCAGAATACCGAGCTGGTTTCCATCGGGTTCGATGACACGAACCTGCCGAGCACGGATATTCTTGTTGATATTAACGCGATCCGATCTGCTGCCACCTTTATAGTTTTTCGGCGAAGCTATTCTGGCACCTCCTAAGTAATGTTTCCGATTCGGTTCTCATGTGTGGCCATTATTCGTTGCTCCGCTCCAGAGAGTCCTGTGCGCAAAGTTCGAACACAGAAAGACCGCGAAGCGCCACTAGCGCGTCACTGAAGCGCTTCTCCGGGTCGCCTTGGGCGGATATTTCTTAATACGACCAACTAAGCGCCTGAAAATATAAATAATAGAAAATCACGAGAAAGATGAAGCGCTTGGTTTAGATGTAAATTAGCCCAATTATATAAAGCTACCAGTAATTGCAAGCAAAAAAACACTTCCGCACAAAAATCTGGCCTTTTGCGGTGCGTGGCCGGGATCTTTCTCAGAACGATTCCGGCAAGCGACAGATGGTGTCGTCGCAAGGGCAGGCACCGTCAATCTCATAGCAATACAACAGGCGTGACTCCCTTTCAACCCTCGATACGCTGATGCTGTCAAAGGTGGCTTTGCGACGAATCTCTCTGAGTTGATCCCGATCCGGGATGGCATCCAGGCCGGTGGCGATCACTTTTCCTTTGGCACCGTCCATAATATGGGCATCTTTCCCATTGGTGATGACGACGATGGGGATCTGGTAGGGGGCCACCAGGCGTCCAGCGGCCAGGACGGCACGTTCGCGGGTGACCAGGGAGCCCGGGCCGTACTTGATGAGCATGGTGATGCGTTCCTCCAGGGTCACAAGGAGGTCGATGGCCAGGGTGCCGCTGCGCGCGTCCGCGCGGACGGTCAGCGCATGGCGTGCGGAAATGTTGGCCTTTTGGTAGCCCTTGTCATCCAGGAGCAGGCGGATGAGGTCTTGGCGGTAGCGTTCATCATGCGTGTCGTCGAGGGGTTCGCCGGTCAGGATGTCTGCCAGGCTCCCCATGATAAGATGATGACCCATTTTCGGCGAACTCCCTTCTGGTGGTGTCTCAGTCGCTTGGATAGCGCTTTACAATCGCAGGTGCCTATGGGTAAATATAAAACTTTTCGCCGAGTGCACAATATTTGAGAATTTTTGTGGGAGGTGCGTTGGCCGGCGGCTGATCCTGCCCGCCTAATTTTTTTCCGATTCTTTTGGGAGTTTGTCCTTGCAGCGACCCACCCATAGTCCTATAGAGCAAGCGCGCCATCTTCAATCCATTGCGCGGCGGCTCAATGGGATCAAAGATGTCCAGGCTGAGGTTACGGAGATTCTGGCGGAGATGGATCGAGGTTACACTGAAGTCGCAGCTCACTATGGATTTACCTGCCAGGGCTGTGAAGAGAGCTGCTGCCGCACGGTCTTCTACCACCACACCTACGCTGAATTCCTGCTGCTCATTCATGGATTGAACACCCTCTCCGAGCCAGATCGAGAAGACCTCTATGGGCGTGCGGTGGCCACCCAGGTGGCTATCGACGCGGCTCCGGCAGACGAATTCGACGGGCCGCCCCGCTCCATGTGCCCCATTAACGTGGCGGGGCGCTGCGCACTCTATGCCTATCGCCCGATGATCTGCCGCCTGCACGGTGTTCCCCACGAATTGCGCCGGCCAGACGGCCGCGTCATCAACGGGCCGGGCTGCCATTCGTTCGATACCCTTTCCAGGGGAGAGGTGTCGCGCCGCCTGGACCGGACCCCCTTTTACCGGAGACTGGCCCAGTTGGAGCAGGGCTTGCGTCGCCACATTGAGGCCCCCATCCGGTTGCACATGACCCTGGCCGAATGCCTCGTCGCCTTTGCCGACGATGGAGATGGCGTTGGCTCCACCGCCTAAAGATTAAGGAATGAATCCAAGTGAGATCCATCGATTCCAACGAGATCCAGAAGTTGCCTGGCCGCCAGATCAAAGCTAAGGAGCGGTTTCGTTTTCACTGCCATGCCGGCCTGGACTGTTTCAACCGCTGCTGCCGCAATCTCAACTTGTTTCTCTACCCCTACGACCTCCTTCTGCTAAAACGTCATTTGGACATGACGGCCGAGACTTTTATAGACACATATGTGGATGTGGTTCTGCGGCCGGATAACGCCTTTCCCGATGTGCTCCTGCGCATGCGCGAAGACGAGGAACACACCTGTCCTTTCCTGACCCCCGAGGGTTGTGCCGTCTATCCCGCCCGCCCGGACACCTGCCGTACTTTTCCCGTGGAGCAGGGTGCCTACTACCGGGACGCCTCACATCCGCCCGAGATCGTTGGTTTTTTCCGGCCACCGGAGTTCTGTCAGGGGCAGCATGAAGACCAGGAGTGGGATCTTAGGGGGTGGGCCGAAGACCAGGAGGCGGCCACCCACAACCGCATGACGGCCGAGTGGGCCGCCGTCAAACGTCTTTTTTTAAAAGATCCATGGGGAGCCGAGGGACCCAGCGGGTCCAGAGCACGCATGGCCTTCATGGCGGCTTACAACATGGACGGTTTTAGGGGCTTTGTATTTGAAAGCAGTTTTCTGAAGCGCTATCGGGTCAAGCCGGCCCTGGTGCGTAAGCTGCGACGCAGTGAGCGGGCCCTGCTCAGGTTCGGGTTTGAGTGGATTAAGCTCTTTGTCTGGGGTTTGCCGTCAGATAGGGTTCGACCGAAATAGATAGATTTTCGGTCGAGAATATGATTGGTCTAAATTGCAAACAAAGGCCCCGGAATTTCCAACGGAAAGTCCGGGGCCTTTGTGCTTTTGGGGAGAAAAGCATTCAGATGCGGAAGCGCTGGACCATATCCTTGAGTTTGCCCGCCAGGGAGGAGAGGCTGTCGGCGCTTTCGCTGACCTTGCTGCTGCTCTGGTTGATTTCGTCGGTGAGGTGGGTGACCTCGCCGATATCCTGGGATATGCTGTCCGACACGGCGGAACTCTGGGCGATGTTGTGGTTTACCTCGGTAATGCCCACTGAGGCCTGGTTGACGTTGCTGGCGATCTCCTGGGAGGTGCTGGACTGTTCCGCCACCGCCGTGGCGATGGTGGTGACGATCTCGTCGATCTCGCTGATGACGCCCGTAATCTGGTTGATGGCGGCCGCAACATTTTCGGATGTGCCCTGGATGCCCGTCACCTGACGTTTGATATCCTGGGTGGCTGTGGCGGTCTGTTTGGCCAGCTCTTTTATTTCGTTGGCTACTACGGCAAACCCTTTGCCGGCCTCGCCGGCCCGGGCGGCCTCGATGGTAGCGTTGAGGGCCAATAAGTTGGTCTGCTCCGAGATCTCCGTGATCGCCTCGGTCACCTTGCCGATCTCCAGGGCCGAAGTCCCGAGATGACCGACGGTTTCGGATGCGGTCTGGGCTTGCTGCACGGCGTCGCCGGTGATCTTGCGGGCGCGGTCCGAGTTGTTGGCGATGTCGTTGATAGTGTCGGAGATCTCCTCGGACGCGGAGGCCACCGAGGTCAGGTTTGTGGCGGCCTCCTCCATGGCGGCCGCCACCGAGTTCATATTGCTGTTCATCTCCTCGGATGCACTGGCGACGGTTTTGGATTTGGCAGCGGTCTGTTCTGAGCCGCTGGACATCTGCTCAGAAAGCTGATTGAGTTCACTGGAAGAACCTGAGAGGGTGTCGATGCCCGCGATGATCTGTTGGAGCATCTCCCCCAGGCTGTGGGTCATGCGGTTCAGGGCGGCGCCCAGGTCACCGATCTCATCGCCCTCCTTAACCTCGAGTGTGTTGCTGAAATCACCCTGGGCCATTGTTTCCGCGAAGGCCACCCCCTTACGCAGGGGCGTCGTGATGGCGCGGGTTAGTAAAAGGGCTACGGTGATGATGCCGCCTAAGCAGGTCAGGGTCAAAATGCCGCTCAACCACTGTAGGTGGGCAACCGCAGAAAAAGCTTCTTTGGCGCCGATCTCGGCCACTATCGCCCATTGGCAACCGCCAACCTCTATGGGGCCGAAGCTGGAGAGGACCTTTTGGCCCTTGTAGTTTTCGGTGATGCGGGTTTCGCTATTGCCCGCCAGGGCGAGTTGAGCCGCCTCTGTGGCCATGCGGCCCTTCTGAGGGTCGGCAAAGCTGGCGGCCACGCTGAACTGGTCCGGGGCGAAATAGGTGTCGGAGCGCATCAACTGATCGGGGCCGACCAGGTAGGTCTCTCCGGTTTTACCCATACCGCTGCGCTCCTGCATGATGGCATTGATACGTTCCGCAGTAATGCGAAATGCGAGTACCCCTAAAAGCTCGCCGTCCTCATCCGGGATGGGTTGGCCCACAAAGGCAGAGGGCGCCATATCGGCAGCTTCATAGGGGGCGAAATCAATGAAAGCACCGGCCTTGGTTTCTATGACTTGCCGCCACACTTTTCCCAGACCGCTATCTTTGTAGGGGCCTGAGTTCAGGTTACTGCCCAGGTCTGGTCCTTTGGCGGCCGAATACTTGACGTGTCCCCAGGGGACCCCCAAAAAGTAAACATCAGCGTAGGTGCCCTCTTTATAGAGACGAGACAAGTTTTTGCCGTTCTCTTCGCAGATGGATTTGTATTCGGCATTGTTAATATCGTAGGGGCCGTTCTCTTCGACAGTACTCAGGTTGTCGTACATGTCGAATTGTTCGTAGAGAATAAAGGCGTCCATGCTGAGTGCCATGGTTTCTGCGTCGGTGAGGACCTGCGTTGCATAAGTCTGCACCTGGTTGCGTCGAGTTTCCCCGATGGCCGCGAGTTTTTCGATAGCCGCCTGGTTGAGGGCCTCTTTGGCGGTGATGAGCGAGCTGGCACCGATGGTGGCAAGAGGGATGAGCCCCACGAGGAGGAAGGCGATGAGCAACTTTGATCCAATTTTGAGACTGATTGATTTCAATGGTGATTTGCTCCCTCAATTGACCGTGACCCTGACCCAATTGGCACGGTGGAATTCTGATAGTGAGTGGTAATCTGGTAATGAATTGATTTTAGAGTTCGCGGCGGCGCTAGCCTCAATATCGGTAGCTTGCGTTTAAGCTTTAGAACCCGTCCATCTAATAGATATAATAAAACGGGTTCAGTTTGAGCATTGGGCGAAGGCGGACTAGGGCCAGAGATGATGGGCGCTGTCAGGATCCGAATACCACGGCCTGGACCCATGGGATGGCGAATCCCAGGAGGTCGGTATCATCGCCGCCCAATGCAGCCACCGCCATTTCTGATAAGGGGGCGGGGATGGGAAGGTCACCTTCTTTGAGGCAGAGGCGGAATTCGTCCAGATTGTAGAGGGCGAGATGGAACCGGGCACGCTGGCTGGGATTGAGGGGGGCTTTGCCCAGCCTGCGCTTATGCTGGATGAGGCTCAGCAGGCGGTCGTTGGTCTCGTTGTAGGGCTCGAGACCCTGGTCGGCCACCCACTCTTGGGCAGATTGTTCTTGGTCACAGCTAAATCCGTGGCAGTGGGGTTCCCGAATAAGGGCAAACTGTTCCATGCGCTCGCCGGTGGCGGGGTGGATACCCACGGCCCTTGCCAAGGGATAGGTGCGGCAGGAGGCGGGGCGATCCGAGTAGACGGTGCATCCCTGGTCGCCAACAAAGGGGCATAAGCGTTCGGCCCCCACGGGTTTGAGGGCGATGATGGGCAGGCCGCTCTGGGGCCCGGTGCTTTCGATGGTGTGGGCGCTGAGGAATTGGGCCGAAGCGCATTTGAGGTGCTGTTTCAGGCGTAGGATGTCGTAGGGCGTGAGGAGCTGGGTCAGATCCCGGCAGCACTGGTTGAAACAGGGCACCTCAGGGTGGCAGGCAAAGCGGAAGCTCTGGTCTGCTATCAGTGGGTGAAATGCGGGTTGCATGGGCGTCTCCTCTGCCTGCTTGCCTGAAGTGGGGTTCCTCTTTGGTGCCGATGCGTCGCGAATAATGCAACGGGGCCTAGGTGCCTGTCAACGGTCACTCGGGGCCTGGTAAATGCATACCATATATAGTGGTGTAATTCGCGTAGCTATCTACATGTGCCAAGTGGGTAAATACCCATAGGAGAACGCCCGTAAGTGTTTGCCACCTTTGCAATTTGGGCGCCCCGAAAATACTTGACAAGGCCATGGCGGGGTGGTAAACAAATTACCTTGCTTCACGATATCTTCCTGAAATCATACATAATAATTCTGCATTATTGATATCTATAATTAATCGCATGCGGACATATCCCGAGTGAAATTAAAGGTATGGTTGCATGCTGAATCGCTGAAAAAGACCGTTGGTCTTCTGTGGATATGGTTATACATGTAAATCTTGAGTTCAGAAGGGGGGTGCGAAAAGGAAGGCTGTTCCAAACCCGGTTTGGAAATTGCGAGTTCTGATTCTTTCACCGTTTAAGATTAGGAGGTATTGTAAATGCCGAGTTTTGTCATTCAGGAAAAATGCGACGGCTGCAAAGGTGGCGATAAGACCGCCTGCATGTACATCTGCCCCAATGACCTGATGGTTCTGGACCCCAATGCAATGAAGGCTTACAACCAGGAACCCGATCAGTGCTGGGAGTGCTTTTCCTGTGTCAAAATTTGCCCCACCCAGGCAATTGAGGTTAGAGGCTACGCAGACTTCGTGCCTCTGGGATCCAGCATTATGCCCATGATGGGTACCGAAGATGTCATGTGGACCTGTAAGTTCCGCAATGGTCTCATCAAACGCTTCAAGTTCCCCATCCGGACCACTCCTGAAGGCGCTGCCAATGCGTACACGGATCTGAAAGGCAAGGATCTGGACAGCTATCTGCTCTCCACCGAGGAAGCCGACGGCTACGAGATCCCCACACCCAAGGTCTAAGGGTCTCCCTAGACGTATTAGCATTGTGCCCAACCATTCGAAATCTACATCATTAGGAGGATAGATATGGCATTACCGAACAAAGTTCTGGGTGAACTCAAAGCCGTAAGGGATCCGGAAGTCGAGGAGCGCGAAGTTGATATTCTGATCGTTGGCGGTGGTATGGCTGCCTGCGGTACCGCGTTTGAGGTTAAAAAATGGCTGCAAGATGGCCAGAGCGTTCTGCTGTGCGACAAGGCTGCCATGGAAAGATCCGGTGCCGTTGCTCAGGGCCTCTCCGCCATCAACACCTACATCGGGGACAACAGCCCTGAAGATTACGTCCGCATGGTGCGTAACGACCTCATGGGTTTGGTTCGTGAAGACTTGATCTTCGATCTAGGTTGTCACGTTGATGACTCTGTCCACTTGTTCGAGGAGTGGGGTCTGCCTGTCTGGAAGAAAACCGAAGAAGGTAAAAACCTCGACGGTAAAAAAGGCCAGAAGATGGGTACCCTTAAAGCTGGCGCCCAGCCGGTCCGAACCGGTAAATGGCAGATCATGATCAACGGCGAATCTTACAAGAGAATCGTCGCCGAAGCCGCCAAACTCGCCCTGGGCGAAGACAACATCATCGAGCGCTGCTTCATCGTCGAACTGCTCTTGGACGCCAATCAGCCAAATCAGATCGCCGGCGCGGTTGGTTTCTCCGTCCGTGAGAATAAAGTCTACATCATCAAATGCAAGACCATGATGGTGGCCTGCGGTGGCGCCGTCAACATCTACCAGCCGCGTTCGGTTGGCGAGGGTAAGGGTCGTGCTTGGTACCCGGTCTGGAACGCTGGTTCCACCTACACCATGGCCATGAAGGTCGGCGCCGAGATGACCATGATGGAGAACCGTTTCACGCCGGCGCGTTTTAAAGACGGTTACGGTCCGGTCGGTGCCTGGTTCCTGCTGTTCAAAGCCAAGACCCTCAACGGCCTGGGTGAAGCCTTTGCCGGCAGTGATGCCGCCAAGGCCGAGCTGGAGCGCTATGCACCTTACGGCACTGCCGCCATCACCCCGACCTGTCTGCGTAACCACCTGATGCTCTTCGAAATGAAAGAGGGTCGCGGTCCCATCATGATGGACACCGTTACCGCTCTGGCCACTCTCGGCGAGACCATGGACAAGAAGGAACTCAAGCACCTTGAATCCGAAGCTTGGGAAGATTTCCTCGACATGACCTGCGGTCAGGCCAACTTGTGGTGTGCTCAGGACTGTGAGCCGGAGAAGAAAAACTCAGAAGTTATGCCCACCGAACCTTACCTGTTGGGTTCCCACTCCGGTTGCTGTGGTCTCTGGGCTTCCGGCCCGGACTATGACTGGGTACCGGATTCCTACAAGATCAAAGCCCGCAACGGCAAGGTCTACAAGCAGATGACTACCGTTGAAGGTCTGTTCACCTCTGGTGACGGCGTCGGTGGCTCCGGTCACAAGTTCTCCTCCGGCTCCCATGCCGAAGGTCGTATCGCCGCCAAGCAGATGGTGCGCTATGCGAAAGACTTCGCCGACTTCACCCCGACCCTGAAACAGTCCAAGGAAGAGCTGGTCGACCTGGTTTACAAACCGGTTCGCACCTTCCTCGACCACTGCGAATACACCACCGCCATCAACATCAACCCCAACTACATCAAGCCCGAAGGCATGATGTACCGGTTGATGAAGGCAACCCATGAGTATGGTGCTGGTACGGCCACCTTCTACCAGACCAGCAACAAGAGTCTTGAAATTGTCATGGATCTACTTCAGACCATGCGCGAAGACTGTGAAAAGATGGCTGCCGGCGATCTGCACGAGCTGATGAGAGCCTGGGAGATCTACCACCGCATCTGGACGGTGGAGTCTCACCTGCGCCACATCCAGTTCCGTAAAGAGACCCGTTATCCAGGTTTCTACTATCAGTCAGACTGTCCGGGCCAGGATGATGAGAACTGGTTCTGCTTCGTCAACTCCAAGTACGATCCGGAGAAGGCCGAGTGGGATGTTTTCAAGAAAGAGTACATCAAGATCATCCCAGACTAATGGAAGGTCGACTGTGATCTAGTCGAACGAGTAATGCCTCCAGGTGCCTTCTGGCACCTGGAGGTTTTTATTACCGGCATCGAGCGACCGGCATCCATTGCCGCCGTGAGCCGCACTTCAATGCGACCGTTGCGGCGGCTAGGCCGCAGGCATCCCACTTGATGTCTTATCGTTGTCGGCCGCTTTTGTTTTCAGGCGATATCCTTTTCGTTTTATAGCTTTACCTAAGCGTGTATCGTAAATCATGGTTATATGGCCTGCCCAGGCAGAAGGCGGTGCGATCCTGATGGCGGCTATCGATTGGCGTGTGGTGACCGATGCAGCCTGAACCTGGTAGCTGGAAATTTATGTATGCCGGCGGTGGATCAGTGATCCAGCTACGAGGTTCCGGTTTCATTTTTAGGGTATCGCCTGGGCACAAGGACCTGATAACAAACGAATATTGAATGAGTTGTACAGAAACCGTTTTTGCACGGAGGGATAGCATGACAAACGATAAAGCAGCCCCTGTGAGTGGAAGCATCATGGTGGTGGGTGGTGGCATTGCCGGCCTGACCACCGCTCTGGAAGCGGCCGAAGTGGGCTATGAAGTGTATCTCGTCGAGAAAAACCCCTATTTGGGCGGGCGTGTGTCACAGCTGAACCAGTACTTTCCCAAGCTCTGCCCCCCCACCTGTGGCCTGGAGATCAATTTCAGGCGCATCAAGGACAACCCCCGCATCACAGTCCTGACCCTGGCGGAGGTGGAGAAGGTCAGCGGCGCACCGGGCGATTACTCGGTCAGCGTCAAGGTTAACCCGCGTTACGTCAACGAAAACTGCACCGTCTGCGGCGACTGCGCCGCTGCCTGTGAGATGGAGATCTCCAACGAATTTAACTTCGGCATGGATCGTATGAAAGGCGCCTACCTGCCCTTCGAGATGGCCTTCCCGTCGCGTTATGTCATCTCTCCCCAGATCATCGGCACCGATGACGCCACCAAGGCCAAGGAGGCCTGTAAATACGACGCCATCGATTTGGAGATGGCGGCCAAGACCCTCGACCTCAAGGTGGGCTCCATCGTCTGGGCCACGGGATGGGAGCCCTACGATGCCACCCGCATCGACAACCTGGGCTTCGGGCAGTACGACAATATCGTCACCAACATGATGCTCGAGCGCATGGCGGCCCCCAATGGTCCCACAAAGGGTCAGATCCTGCGCCCCAGCGACGACAAGGCCCCCGAGAGCGTGGCTTTCGTCCAGTGCGCCGGCTCGCGTGACGAGAACCATCTGCCCTATTGCTCCTACATCTGCTGCATGGCCTCCCTCAAGCACGCCACCTATATTCGTGAGCGCTACCCCGAGGCGAAGATCTACATCTACTACATCGACCTGCGCGCACCGGGCCAGCGCTACGAGAAGTTCTATAATAAAATCAAAGAGGATGAGAACGTCTTCTTTATCAAGGGCAAGGTCGCCGAGGTCAACGAAGATCCGGCCAGCCGCAAGGTCACCGTGGTGGCCGAGGACACCCTCAGCGGTGAAAAGGTCCGCCAGACCGTCGACATGGTCGTTCTCGCAACCGGCATGCAGCCCACGGCCGCCAACGCCAAGCTGCCCGCCGATCTGGCCACCACCGAAGACGGCTTTATCATCAACGATTTCGATAAGGGCGGCATGTTCGCAGCGGGTTGCGCCAACAAGCCGGCCGACGTTGTATCGTCCAACCAAAACGCTACCGGTATGGCCCTCAAGGCGATTCAAACCCTGGCGAGGAAGTAGGAGGTTAATCCATGGATAAGAAATATGGTGTCTATATCTGCACGGGCTGCGGCATTGGCGATGCGTTGGATATTGATGCATTGTGTGACGTGCCCGAAGAGGAAGGCCTGGCAGTAAAAACCCACCCCTTTCTTTGCGGTAAAGAGGGCGTTGATCTGCTCAAGGGCGATATCGCCAATGGAACCAACACCCTGGTGATCGGCGCCTGCTCCCGCCGGGTGAACTTCGATACCTTTCGTTTTGACGGTTGTCTCATCGATCGCGTCAACCTGCGCGAGGGGGTTGTCTGGTCCCATCCGCGCAGCGAGAATCCTGCTGTCACGGAAGAGCAGAAGGATGATGGCGTTCACTTCGACCGCCTTCAGCTCATGGCCGAGGACTATATCAAGATGGGTATGGCGCGCGTGGAGAAGATCAACCTTCCCGAGGCCTACCAGGCCGAGTCCTTCTCCAACCGCATTCTCATCATCGGTGGCGGCATGACGGGCATGTCGGCCGCTCTGGATGCGGCCGCGGCCGGCTATGAATCCACCATCATTGAGAAAGCGGACGTTCTGGGCGGACAGGCCAACAACTGGCGCAGCCAGTTGCCCGTGGCGGCCCCGTTTACAGATTTGTCACCCCCCCTGGTGGCCGCCAAAATCAAGGCCGTTGAAGACGAGTCAAAGATTACGATTAAAACCGGAACAGTGGTGGCCCGTATCGCCGGCGAACCGGGAAATTTCACGGTGACCCTGAAGAATCCGGGCGAAAAGATCTCCTTTGACGTGCCTTTTCCGCTGCCCGACGAGATGAAGGTGGATGAGAACGGCAAGGAGCTCGATGTCGAGGCCCAGCAGGAGAAGTACAAGGCGTACAACGAGGGCCGAGAGGACATCCTCCAGTTCGACCCTGACGGTGTGAAATTCGGCGCCGTCATTCTCGCCGCAGGCTGGCGTCCGGCTGAACTCGAAGGCGATGCCTTGGCCCACCTGGCATACGGCGCCTCTCCCAACGTGATCACCAATGCGGAGTTCGAAGCCCTGGCCAAAAAGGGCAAGATCGTGCGACCCTCGGACGGCAAAGCGGCCAAGTCGGTGGTCTTTGTCCAGAGCCCGGGCAAGGACGAGGATGACGGCGACTTCGAATACGCCGGCGCCGTCACTAGCATGGTGGCGCTCAAACAGGCCAAATACGTGCGTGAAGATTATAGCGACGGCAAGGCCTATATCTTCTATCAGCACATGCGCACGCCCGGTCTCTCGGAGCTTTTCTACAAAAACCTGCAGCAGGATGCCGGTATTTTTATGTCCAAGGGGCAGGTCGTCAACGTCAGTG
The DNA here is from genome assembly GCA_050291585.1 of Desulfobacteraceae bacterium. Lineage (GTDB taxonomy): Bacteria > Desulfobacterota > Desulfobacteria > Desulfobacterales > Desulfosarcinaceae > JASJCL01. Next base: position 44,178 of record JBNKKA010000002.1, on the reverse strand, counting down.
AGAACGGCGACGGTCTCATCGTAGATGCGACCAACACCCTCTTGGGGGACAAGCTTCAGGTCAAGGCCGATCTGGTCGTTCTCGCAGCGGGTATGGTCCCAGCTACGGTGGATGATCCGGTGATCAACCTGGCTTATCGCCAGGGGCCGGCCTTCCGGGACATCGACCTGTTCAAGGGTTACTGCGATAGTAACTTCATCTGCTTCCCCTACGAGACCCAGCGTACGGGTATCTATGCCGCCGGTGCGGTGCGTCGCAGCATGACGGTGGAAGAGTCCATGGAAGACGCCGCCGGAGCGGCCCTCAAGGCGATTCAGTGTATCGAGTGCTCCTGCCGCGGGGTGGCCGTTCATCCCCGTTCGGGCGATATCACCTTCCCCGACTTCTTCTTCCAGAGATGCACCCAGTGCAAGCGCTGCACAGAGGAGTGCCCCTTCGGCGCCCTTGACGATGACGAGAAGGGGACGCCCAAACCCAACCCCAATCGCTGTCGTCGCTGCGGGACCTGTATGGGTGCCTGCCCGGAGCGTATCATCGGCTTTGCCGATTATAACATCGACAGCATCGGCTCCATGGTCAAGGCGGTGGGGGTTCCCTCCGAGGACGACTACGAAGAGCCGCCCATGCGTGTCCTTGGATTGGTCTGCGAGAACGATGCCTATCCGGCCCTCGATGTAGTGGGCCTCAATCGCATGAGCTACTCCGCCGATGTGCGTCTGATCCCGGTGCGTTGCCTCGGTTCGGTCAACGTGATTTGGATCAAGGACGCCCTCTCCCAGGGTATGGACGGTGTTTTCCTGCTGGGCTGTAAGCACGGCGATGACTACCAGTGCCACTTTGTCAAGGGCAGCGAACTGGCCGAGGTCCGCATGAAGAAGATCGGCGATGCCCTCCAGAGCCTGGCGCTGGAGGAGGAGCGTGTGGCTCAGTTCCAGGTGGCCATCGACGAATACGACAAGGTTCCCAAGATCATCAACGATTTCGTGGAGTCCATCGAAGCGCTGGGACCCAACCCCTTCAAGGGTTTCTAGACAGTCCCGCGTCGGATCCTGTCCGTTGTACACAGGAATTGATGCAATTATGCTTTGTTTGCCAAGCTAGGAGGAATTATCCATGGCAGATTCATATCTTGTCGAACCCGATGTTGGGTTTATTGAGGAAGTCTCCCGCCTGGGGGGCGCCGATGTTAAAAAGTGCTACCAATGCGCCACCTGCGCCGTAGCCTGTCCCATCAGTCCGGACACCAAGCCCTTCCCACGCAAGGAGATGATTGCGGCCTCATGGGGGCTCAAGGACCGCCTTATAGGTAACGGCGATATCTGGCTGTGCCACAACTGCGGCGACTGCACCAGCTTGTGCCCCCGCGGGGCCAAGCCGGGCGAAGTCCTAGCCGCCGTGCGGGCCGCCGCCGTGGCAGAGTACGCCACGCCAAAACCCATTGCCAAGATGGTCACCGATCCCAAAAAGCTCCCCATCCTGCTGGCCATTCCGGCGGTTATCTTTCTGGTGGTGGGCCTGCTGCTTAAAATGGTGGGGATCGACTGGCTCAACTTTGCCCCTACGGGCGACCACCTCTGGCAGTCTGACTACATCAACAACTATATGGTGGATATTATCATGATTCCCACCTTCACCGGCGCCATCGCGATTTTCGGCCTGGGGCTGAAACGCTTCATCGACGCCATGCACGCTAACGCCCTGGCCGAGGGCAAGACCGACCAGGAGAAGATCGATCCGGCCGGTTTCGTTCAGGCCCTGATCAAAACGGTTCCGACGATTCTGAAGCACGACAAATTCAACGAGTGCGGGGACAACGCCGATCGGGCCACACCGCATATGATGGTCTTCTTCGGCTTCATCGCCCTATTTATCGTCACGGCTTGTTTCTTTGCCGCCGAGTGGGTCTTTCATATTGAAGGACCTTATCAGCAGATCAACCCGATCAAGTGGCTGGGTAACCTGGGCGGGATCTCCCTGATCATCGGTGGACTGCTGCTGCTCAAGAAGCGCCTCGGTGACGAAGCGACCACCTACTGGGACTGGTATCTGGTGGGTTTGGTCTTGTGCCTCGGCGTCACCGGAATGTTCACCGAGATGCTGCGTCTGGGCGGGATGTATGGCCTGATGGCCATCGTCTACTATCTCCATTTGATTTTTGTCTGGAGCCTGTTCGCCTACACGCCCTTCTCCAAACTGGCCCACATCGTCTATCGCACCGTGGCCATGACCTATCAGGAGTATAGCGGACGGAAGTAAGCCGACCTACACCTTCGTCTGTTCAAGAATCGAAAAAGGAGTCGTCCTTGTGGGCGGCTCCTTTTTTCGTTAAAGGGTTCATTGGTTAGTGCCCATCCAGAAACGGCACCTCTCACCCGATTTGCTGCGTTGGGTGACAAATCCAAATCCTCGAAATATTAATAATATTCCTCCGGTTTGGAATTGTCACCCGCCTTGAACTCGGGCGAGATTCACCATTTCTGGACGGACACTAACTATCTGCAGCGGTTTAACAGTGGGATTGTTGAAGGGCGTGGAGGGCGTCGAGGGCCTCCGCGGCCCTGTCCGCCGGCACGAAGATGTGGTCGTGGTGGAAGGCGGCCACCACGTTGGCGCTGATGCCGTGATCGGCTAAGGCCGCGGCCACTGCCGCGGTCAGACCCACGGCGGACAGGCTGGAGTGGACCCTCAGGGTGATGGCCCGGTAAACGCCGTCATAGGCGCACCCGGCATCGTCGGCCCTGGACCGGGGGATGATGAGGGTCAGACCTTCGTTTTCATGAAAGCATCCCAGGGGGGCGAGCTCGGCGCGGTCACCGTAGGCGGCGTCTGGCAGAGTGACAAAGACCCAGGCCGTTGCGCCCAAAATGGGGTCCATTCCCGCCAGCAGTTGACCCAGATTCTTGATACCCGTCATCGCTTCCTCTGCGATTTTCCGGTTTTACGAACGCCCTACTCGATTACCGAATCGATGTACTCGGTCTCTCCGGCCAGGACAAAGATACCGGGGAGGGTCCTGAACCCCAACTCTGGGTTGTCCCTCAGCACCGAATCTTCGATGCGCAAGGTACCGCTGCGGTCGTTGCTCACGTAGAAGATCGCCCCGCCGCCCTCGTTGGCGGTGTTGTCTGTGAGGCTGCTGCCGCACACATTGAGGGTGAAGGTGTTGCCGTCGTTGTAAATGGCGCCGCCGCTGCCGCCACCGGGTGTGCCGTCGCGCTGGGGGTTGGCACCGTTGCCGATGGCCTGGTTGTGGCTGAAAACAGTGTTGAGGACGGTGAAGGAGACCCCGATGCTGCTCAGGCCTCCGCCGTTGGACCCGATGTTGGCCAGATCGCTGCGGCCCCCAAAGGTGGAGGCGACCACGTAGACGGGCTGGTCATCATGCTGGTCGAAGACACGCACCGCCGCCCCGCCCACATCGGGTCCCGATCCATCGCAGCGGTTGTTGAAAAAGCGGCAGTTGACGATCTTGAAGCGCCCTCCGCGTACGAAAATCGCCCCGCCGCTGCCCTCGGGTTGTTCACCGGCCGCGTTGCCGTTGACGAAGGTGAGGTTCTGCACCGTCAGGTGGGGGTGATCCTGGTCCTGGCAGTGGGAGGTGGTCCAGACCTGATCTTGGTCGCAGGTGTTCATATAAAGGATACGATGCCGGCCGTCGCCGTCGAGGGTCACCTTAGCGCCCCCGTCGATGATAATGTGGGGGCCGGTGTCGTTGAAGATTTTGGCCGTCTCGGTGAGGGTGATGGTGACCGGGTCCGGGCCGCAGTCGAAGGTGATCACCCCGCCTAGGGCCACGGCGTCCACAAAGGCGTCACTGGTGCAGCTCTCCGGGGTACCGCTGCCCACCACCTGGTCGGGCATGCCGCTCTCCTCGGCTTGGGCCTCGGTGGGAACGGAACAGAGACTGTCGCTGGTGCCCGCCGCCGGCCAGTCATCTTCAAAGGCGATGGGATCGTGATCGCTGTCGGGGGTGCCTGTGCCCGATCCGCTGCCGCCGCAGGCGATCAACAGCAGGATAAAAATGAGCGCCAGTGCAGCGCGCATCGATGGAGACCTTTTATCAAGGGGCGATTGCATTTGATAACTCTCCTCCCACCATGGTGGATAGGGTAGTGATACCATGACACCCCATTGCCACAATTGAGGTGGAAAATGATTTCACAATTCCTCTTAAAGCTTTCGTCACCTGCCGCCCTTGGATGGCCTTTGGCTTCAGTTATTTGGCTGGTGCAAATTTTTCTTGAATTCCGTTAATACCCTAAATCTAAGCCAAAATCTATCCCTGGCTGTTGCCGGTCCGCTGCTCTGGAGTAAATTTTACCGCTGGAATCTTTCCTGGTATCAAACCTGCTACAAGAGCACCCGACGCCTGGCGGCGACCCCGGTCGATGCAAAGCTCATACGAACCGACAGCTCAAGCGCAGCCACCTCCTGACCTCGAATGGCAACGGCTCCCACTGTGTTCGCATTGATCCTGAATCGACATCTCGACCGCCACTGGTAGCAACGACCGGGGCATCGCCGGGAGGCGGCAGAACAAAATATCACGCGTCAATTCATAAATTCGGCTGGACCTCAGCGCTTTCTCCTACGACCATCTGGTATCAATGAGCATGAGACTATACGAACCGCCACATGAGGGATGGACAGGCTGAAAACGCCCGCCAATAGCCAGCCATAATTTAGGAGAATCCATAAGATGCCACTCCCCCTTGGACACATGGCCATCGGCCTGCTCACCCACGAGGCTACCGAACCGCAACCCCCGGCAACCGAGCGTCTCAAATGGGTGCTATTCATCACCGTCCTGGCCAACCTCCCCGATGTGGACGTCATCATCGGGCTGCTGGTGGACGGCAACGGCAGCCTCTTTCACCGGGGGCCCACCCACAGCCTGCTCTTCGCCCTGGTGGCCGGCTACCTGGTTTCCGCTGTTTCGCAGCATTGGCATATACTGCCCCGGATTCGTTTCCGCACCGCCTTTGCGGTGATCTTCTCCCATGTGGTGGCCGATGCCCTCTTCACCACCTCACCGGTCTCTTTTTTATGGCCCTTCGAGCTGCATTGGAGCACAGGGTATAGCAACCTGACGGACGTCATCCATTCGGTAATCTTCGACGGGTTTCGTGATCTCGGCCTGGTCCTGGGAAGCGGGGTGCTGGTGGTTCTCATTCGGCTGGTGCGCGGCCGGGGGCTCGGCCTGCCATGGGTGCGCGTCCGATCCTGATCGGTTGACAGCTGATGGCCGGCGGCCGCGGTGTGTTCGGGCGTCAGGTATTCACCTCCCGGGGGAATCCTGGTATAGTGCTCCCCATGACCGCTTCCACCCACACACAACTGCCGGCCAGGCACAAGCCCGCCCAGCGGCGCTGCCTCTCCTGCGGCACCACGGCAAACATGGCTCGCAAGCGTTATTGTTCGCTTGCCTGCCGGCAGCGCCTCTTGGCCGCTCTCAACCGCCGTTCGGGACTGCTCAAGGCCCTCAATATCCGCTACGCCACCTTCTACTTCAGCGAATACATGGTAGTCATGGACGTACTCCCCCATGGGGAGGATTCGATCTACAGCTTTATGCTCCCGCGCTCCCCGGAGCGTCTGCCCGTGGGGGATTTTTGCGCCCTTTCGGAGGCCCTGGGCAAAGCCTGGTGGGCGGAGCAGGGACGCACCAAAAAACGCTACCGCGCCAGCCAGAGCGTGCTGGCAATGGCTGCTCCCGCCGACGCCGATACCCATGGCGTGATCCCCTATGAATCGACGCTGCCCTCGGTGAAGGGGGCCGCCATGATGTCCCTCAAGTTCGATCAAAAGGACACCGACCCGGCCACCCTGGAGCGCCACATCAAGAGCGCCTACCGCGAGCAGGTAAAACGCCATCACCCCGACCTGGGGGGCAAACCGGCCGCCTTCCGCAAGATTCAGGAGGCCTACGAGAAACTGATCGACTGGGCCCGCAACCCCACCTTCGTGCGCCGCAGCGGGTTTCCCGACAAGTGGTTTTACGACGGCTATGTCCAACGCTGGATCCAGCCCAAACCCGCCCTGCGAACCCCGCCCAAGCGTTGAGAACCATGATCGAACATCCCCCAAAAGGCCTGGATTCTGGTTTAGCGCACCCCTGCGATGTCTGCGTGGTCGGCCACCTGACCCGCGACCGGGTGGAAGCCCCGGGGTGCAGCACCAACCTGCCGGGAGGGACCTTTTACTACACCGCCATGGCCCTGGGCGGGTTCAAGGCCCTGCGTATAGCCGCCTATACCCGAGCGGCGGGCGATGCGTTCGATGCCCTTGCCCTGGCGACCCTTCGCGAAAAGGGGGTCGCCCTGCACGTCGGGCCCAGTGCCGTCACCACCAGTTTTGTCAACCGCTATAAGGACACGCGCCCCGACCACCGCGAGCAATCGGTCACCGCTTTGGCCGAATCCTTGACTCGGGCCGATCTGGGCGGGGTGGCGGCGCGCTGGTTTCACCTGGGTCCCCTCACGGCGGGGGATATCGAACTCGACCTGATTCCGGCCCTGGCCCGGCGGGGACAGGTGTCCCTGGATGTCCAGGGCCTTCTGCGGCATGTTGTGGACACGCGCATCATCGTGCGCGACTGGCCGGCCAAACAGGATTTTCTGCCGGCGGTAACGGCCCTCAAGGCCAGCGAAGATGAAGCCCGCCTGCTGACGGGCACCAGCGACATGGCTCTAGCCGCCCGGCGCATCGCTGACTGGGGGGTTCCCGAGGTGATCGTCACCCTGGGGCGGCGTGGTTCGTTGGTTCTCCACCAGGGACGGCTGGAGCGAATTCCGGCCTTCCTGCCTGAAGCGGAGGTCGACCCCACCGGCTGCGGGGATACCTACATGGCCGGCTACCTCTTGCAACGCCTGGCGGGACGCAGCCCGGGTGCTGCAGGCGACTTCGGCGCCGCCATGGCCACCTGCAAACTGGGCCGCCAGGGACCCTTCGAAGGATCGGTCGTCGATATCCAGCGGGCGCGTTCCTTCCCCACCCGCATGCCGCCGGTAGCGGCCTGAGCGGCTCAAAGCGTCGTGGTGTCGCCGGATCCGTTTTTTTCTATTGTGGTCTGGCAACCGAGCATGCAATCGCAATAACATTGGTCTCCCCATCGACCAGGCCTCATCATGTAACCGGGATTGTTTCAGAAACTGACAGATGGGAATGAAAGTGAGAGATATGAATGCCCATCGTGCGAATCGGCTGGCGTGGAATCGTTACCTTATTCTTATTGTGCTGCTGTGGCTCTTTATTCTGGCCGCTTGTGGTGGCGATACTCGCCAGGGAAGCACCGGCAGTGTCGTCTTCAAAGTCGTTTTTATGACCCCAGGATCCGATAGTGACCACTCCCGGGCGGCAGGTGATATCGACATTTGCACTACATATGGGATCGAAGCGATCCGGGCGATGGTGATCGACTCGGGTGGAACTACCCAGGGTGAAGGCAACTGGCCATGCGACATCGAAAACCATCACGGAGTGATCGACCAGATAGAGACGGGATCCGGGTACCAGGTTGTGGTCGAAGGGCTCATCGGCGGTACCGCCGAGTGGCGCGGTGAGATCTCCGATATTACCGTTACGGTCGATCAGACAACCAACGTCGGCGTCGTAGAGATGATCCGGGTAGGCCAATACGCGATTGTTGCGTCAGCCGGCAGCGGCGGCTCCATCGAACCCAGCGGTACCATCGGCTTGGATCCCGGTGGCTCGCAAACCTTTACTATCACCCCTGATACCAACTTCCAGATTCTGGACGTCGTTGTGGACGGTGCTTCCGCCGGGGTGGTAGCAACCTACACCTTTGCCGATGTGGCGGGGGCCCATACCATCCAGGCCACCTTCGCGCCCCCCACTTTCACCGTTATCGCCTCCGCCGGTACGGGCGGCAGCATCGATCCCTCGGGAACCCAGACCGTCAACCTTGGTGACTCGCCCGCATTCACCCTAACGGCCGATCCGGGGTTCTATCTCTCCTCTGTGCTGATCAATGGGTCAGCCGTGGCGCCTCAGAATCCCTACATGATTGCCAACATCAGCGCTGACACCACTATCCAGGCCGTGTTTTCCCCTGTTGTTTTTGTGAACGCCGGTGCGTCGGCCGGCGGTGACGGCAGCTCATGGGTCCAGGCTTTCAACAACCTCCAGGCGGCCATCAATGCCTCGTCCGACAGCGGCGACATCTGGATGAAGGGCGGCACCTACACCCTCTCAAATCAGGTCAGCGTCAACAAGGCGGTAACCATCTACGGCGGGTTTCGGGGTGACGAGGAACTTCTCGATGCCCATGATCCAGCGGCCAACACGACCATCATCGACGGCGACCATAATACGCGCTGCCTTTTCATCAGCGCCGATGCCATCATCGATGGACTCTCGATCCAGAACGGCCGCCACATCGCCAGCATCAACGGCCAAGGGGGTGGGATCTACATCGACAACGCCGCCCCCCACCTGATCAACTGCGCCATTTCCAACAACGCTCTGGATATTCCGGGTGTCAGTGGGCAGGGGGGCGCCATTTACAATGAGGGCGGTTCCCCCGTCATCGCGAATTGCCACTTCGAGAACAACCTCACCTCCAATACCGCCCAGCCCTCCGAAGGCGGTGCGATTTTTAACAATGGTGGGTTTCCCTCCATCAGCAACACTATTTTCATCAATAACCGTGCCCCTGGGGATGGATCGGGTGGCGGCGCGATCTATATCAGTAGCGGGAATGCGACGATCACAGCCTGCCGGTTTGTCGACAACTACGCAGGACTGAGCAGCAGCGGTCTGGGCGGGGCGATCTACCTCGGCGGCGGTATCCAGACCATCAGTGATTCTTATTTTCAGGGCAATCTTGCCGAGGGCCTCAGCATGGCCAGGGGTGGTGCGATATACAACGCCTCTGCCACCCTCACCCTCACCAACACCATCTTCCTTGGTAACGAAGCCTGGCACAATTCGTCCGGGTACGGTGGTGCCATCTACAACAATGGCAGCGACCCCTTCATCACCAACTGCACTTTTTTCGCAAATCGGGCCGTCGGTACCGGGAGCGCCTCCGCCGTCGGCGGCGCCATTTACAACCACGACAGCAGGCTCACCATCGTCAACTCCATCATCTGGGGTAACGTGGCCGATCAGGGGGTGGCCATTCACGATGATGCCATTTCGCTGACCAGCATCGAGTACAGCAATACCGACATGTTCGGTGTGGCCGGGACAGACGGCAACATCGACGCAGATCCCCTCCTGGACGCCCAGGGCCACCTGCGGCCGGGGTCGCCCTGCGTCGACCGGGGGGACGATGCCTCGGCGCCGGAGACCGACATCGACGGCGAAACCCGGCCCCAGGGATTCGGCGGCGATATGGGGGCCGATGAGTTCGTCGATGGCGACGCCGATGGGATGCCGGACTATTGGGAAAACACTAACGGGCTGGATGCCGACGCTGATGATGGGGCTGCTGATTTGGATGGCGACGGGGTCACCAATGCGTTCGAATATCGTTTTGATCTGGACCCTGACCGGCCGAATCCCGTCCTGGATGCCGCCCAGCAGGGCCACTATGATCAAGACGGTAATCATGACCAGGATGACGACAGCACCCCAACCGGACTCTTGGGCAGTTCCCGGCATCGCTCCTATTTCACTTTCGCGTTGAACAGCGTCAGTGATACGGTTGTGGCGGCAGTCCTGCGTCTGGAGGTCGCCAACTACACTAGCACACTGACATCTGACGATCTGGACCTTTATGATGTCTCCACGAATGCCACGACTCTAGAGCAAACTGGCTCGGGTGAGACCGGCATCTTTAATGATCTGGGGGGCGGCACGCGTTATGTACGGACCCAGGTGGGCCCGGGTGATGTGGGGCAGATCCTGGAGATCTCCCTGCCGTCAAGCGCTCTTTCCGACATCAATGCGTCGCCGGGAAGCAGTTTTTCCATCGGCTTGCACTTAAACGTCTTTGGCGTAGCCACCGAATACATCAGCTTCAGCACGGGGACCGAGGCCCATGTGCACCAATTGGTCCTCAGGACCGAATAGGGCGGTGCGTTCTCCCTCCCTGTACCCGAATATAGTTAGCAGGGACTACCTGAAAAAATGATGAATTGACACTTCCAAACGCCAAAAGGGGGTGGAGACAAATGTCTCCACCCCCTTTTGAGCTTGCGGCCGACACTATTGCGTTGCCGCTCCACTTTTTCTGCCCCCCGCCGGGGGGCGTCGTCTAAATCCCTCAACCACCAGCGCTTGGCTTGCAGGCCGGGGCCTTGAAACCGCCCCCGCCGCTGGGGATGCCCTGGGGCCGGATGGCGCCGGCCGAGATGAGCTTCTTGACCGTGGTGCCGCAGCAGCTCGGACAGGTGACGTCTGACTCGTCGCTGCCGAAAACCAGGGTTTCAAACTGGCATTCACAGGATTCACATTGGTACTCGTAAATAGGCATGGGTCCTCCTGGATGACTATGGCAGGTTTGCGACCCTTGTCGACCACCCCACCCGATCTATTAACTATTTTCAGTGCGCCGTACTATTGCTTATTGAGCCCTAATCGTCAAGGTGGTTACACGCTCTCGCTCCCATCGTCGGTTTCGTTGCCATCGCGGTCACGGATCCAGATTTCGAAGATGTTGCGTTCTCCCTCGCGCCGATAGGCCATGGAGTTCATCATCTGACGCACCAGGTGGATGCCCAGTCCGCCCTCAAGGCGTTCCATGAAGGGCTGGCTCACGTCCAGGCGGGGCACGGAGAGGGGGTTGAAGGGGCGCCCCTCGTCCGCCACCTGCAGATGGATCTCATCTCCGATGATGGCCAGATTCACCGCTATCAAATGGGTTTCTCTAAAAGAGCTGCCTTCGGTAGAGGCTTCCTCGGCAGAGGCCTCTCCCACTGAGGTTTCTTCGAAACCATGGTTGATGACGTTGGTCACGGCCTCTTCGAGGATGAGCTCCACGGCGAAGCGCGCTTTGCTTCCCAGGTCAAATGGTTTGAGGTAGGCTCTGGCCACTCCCATGAGGTGGTTGAGCTGCTCCAGGTGGCTTTGGAAAATCATACGCAGGTTGGGTTGCATCGATGCCCTTCTCTTTTTTTGCCCATCTCTATGGGGTTGGCAGTCAAGAGCGGTAGAGTTGCGTCTGGCCTTTTGCGCTTGGGCGGGCACGCCGCCGCTAGCACCGCCGACGGTAGCACGCTGGCGCGCGATTGAAAACTGTTTTGCATTCCAGAAGGATAGGCCGCGATATCTTCCACCCGGGCACTTGTTAATCGGCGGGTTGGGCGTTATTATAAAAAAGACCAGATGTTAGCGCTATTTTAAAGACCTGAAACCATTTACCGCAGCGTCGATCGAAAGATTGCGACCACAAGGGCCTAAAGGAAAACTCTTATGGAGAAGCCCACTCCCAGCGATCCCGCCACCCGCATCCAAGAATTAGAAGCGGCCCTGGAATCCCTGCGACAGCAGTGTCGCGACAAGATTCAGGAGAGTCTTGCCAAGTACCGACGCGTCATCGACGCCACCTCGGAAGGTTTCCTGCAGTTAGATCTGGATCATCGCATCGTCGGCACCAACACCGCCCTGGAGGGGCTTTTGGGCTACGATAGCAAAACCCTGCTGGGGCGCCTTGTGGAGGAGCTCTATCATAAGGAGAGTGTTTACATCCACTTCGCCTCCAAGGCCCACTTGAGTTTTGAAGCGCTTTTCGACACCAGCAAGGGCGACCAGATGTCCCTGCTGTTCAAACGCAGCATCCTCTCCGATGGCGAAGGGGAGCCCAGCGGCTATCTGGTCTTTCTCACCGATCTGACGGAACTCAAACAGGCCCAGGAGGATCTCAAGCGGGCCGAGGCGAGTTACCGCGGCATGTACGAGAACGCCGCCCAGGGGATGTACCAGAGCAGTCTCGATGGCCGTCTGCTGCGAGTCAACCCAGCCTTTGCGCGCACATTCGGCTATGACCAGAGCGAGCTCCTCGGGCAACCCGGCGGCGCCAAGACCCTCTATGCCAACCTCGCTGACCGCCAGCGCATGGTGGCCGATCTGAAAAAGCGCAAAGTGCTTACCAACTATGAGTTGGAGCTGCGTAACCGGGACGGCAAGCCGGTGTGGGCCCTGGTAAACGCCCGCCTGGCCGCTGACCGCCATGGGGTGCCCTTCATCGAAGGGATTCTGGTGGACAACACCGACAAGCGCATAGCTGAGGAGCAAGTGCGCCGCAGTCGGGAGCGTTTTCGTTACTTGGCAAACCACGACAGCCTCACCGACCTGTTCAACACCCGTTATCTCTACAAGGTGCTCGACCAGTTGATCCAGGACAGCAAAGCCCGTGGCGAACCCTTCTCTCTGGTTTTCCTCGACATGGACAACTTCAAGACCGTGGTGGACACCTACGGTCACCTCAATGGCAGCCTGGCCCTCAAAGAGGTGGCGGCCACCCTCAAGGCGGAACTGCGCGACCCGGCCTTCGGGGTGGCCTATGGGGGCGATGAATTCGTTTTGGTGTTGCCGCGCATCGGCAAGGCCGGCGCCCTTGAACAGGTGGAGGCAATCCGTCAGCGTATGAAAGCGACGGTCTACCTTGAACGTCAAGGGTTGCAGGTGGGTTTGTCTGCCAGCTTCGGCATCGCCACTTACCCCGAAGATGCCGAGGACCGCGTGGGACTTCTGGCCCTGGCGGACAAGGCCATGTTTCACATCAAGGCGCGCGGCAAGGACGCGGTGGGGGTCAGCTCCGGGCAGAGCGCCTGAACGCTAGTTTACAGCTTGGGGTTGTTGCGGTGGCGCTCTTTGTCACGGGCGGTCTTTTTGGCGAGGTTGCGTCGCATGGCGGTTTGTAGGTCCACCCCGGTCTGGTTGGCCAAGCAGACCAGGACGAAGAGGATGTCGGCCATCTCGTCCCCCAGGCTTGCGGTCGTGTCGGTGGGCGTTTGGGCGCGTTTGAAGCTCTGGTCGCCGAAGTGCCGAGCCATTAGGCGGGCCAACTCACCCACCTCCTCCATGAGGACGGCCGTATTGGTCAGCTCCGAAAAATAGCGCACCCCGTAAGTCCGCACCCATTGGTCAACGGTCTCCTGGAGGGTGTTGAGGGTCAGGGGGGCGTCTTCGATTGTGGGCATGCCTTGATCTCCTCCGCTATCATTGGTAGTTGGACTATTCGATAAATCGTTAATTAAAGATGAGGAACCGATGCAGATCGATACCACCATCATCGGCGCCGGAGTGGTCGGCCTGGCCGTGGCCGCCCGGCTCTCGGAAAACAAGCGCCCCCTCTTCGTGGTCGAGCGAAATTCCAGCTTCGGCCAGGAGACCAGCAGTCGCAACAGCGAAGTGATCCACGCCGGTATTTACTACACCGCCGGTTCCCTCAAGGCAAGGCTCTGTGTCCAGGGCCGGCATATGCTTTACCAGCGGTTGCAGTCGGCCAAAATCCCCTACCGCCGATGCGGCAAACTCCTTGTGGCCACCGATACCCAAGAGGCCGGGCAGTTGGACCTCATTGTGGAGAAGGCCAGGGCCAATGGTGTCGACGACCTGGAGCGGATCTCAGGAGCAAGGGCCAGACAGATGGAGCCCCAGGCCAAGGCTAAGGCGGCTTTGTTCTCTCCCTCTACGGGCATCATCGACAGCCATCGCCTCATGCGTCACCTCTTGTCAGCAGCCCGCAGGAACGGCAGCGAGATCGTCTATCAAACCACGGTGGAGAAGCTCGTCCCCCGAGATGGCGGCGGGTTCGATGTGGTCGTGCGCTATCCCGACGGGGAGGAGGATCGTTTCTTTTCCCGCCGGGTGATCAACTGCGCCGGCCTGGGGGCCGACCGGGTGGCGGCCTCCACGGGCATCGACCTCGATGCCTGGGGGTATCGCCTGCACTTGTGGAAGGGGGAGTACTTCAGCTGCGAGGCGCCCGCAGGCTTCATCAACCACCTGGTCTACCCGGTGCCTCTGCCCAATACCGTCGGTTTGGGCATCCACGCCACCCTCGATCTGGCCGGGCGGATCAAGTTCGGCCCCAACGCTATCTATTTGCCCGACGGTGATCTGGACTACAGCGTCGATTCCGACCACCGCGAGGCCTTTTTCAAGGCCGCCGCACGCTACTTGCCCGGTCTCCAATCCGACTGGCTGCAGCCGGAGATGGCGGGCATCCGCCCCAAGCTGCAGAAGCCGGGCGATGGGGTGCGGGACTTCGTCATCAACGAGGAGTCGGACAAAGGGCTCCCCGGCCTGGTGAACTGCATCGGCATCGAGAGTCCCGGCCTGACCAGCAGCCTGGCCATCGCCGACCATGTGGCCGACCTGCTGGCGTGATCCCCTGTTTCTTTTACAGCATCATATCAAAAGATAGGGTCCTGCCCTGGCGATGACTCTCCTCGGCGAGTTCGATGAGGGCGATCCCCGTAAGGGCGTCATCCACGGAGACCGGTGCGTCCCCCCCGCCGTCGATGGCCGCTGCCAATTGATTATAGAACGCCTGATATCCACCCGATTCAGTGGGGATGATGGCGCTCGTCGTGTCGGTATAGAGGGTGCCGAAGGCGGCTTCTTCTTCCAACGCCCATTGGGCGGTGATGGGTCGCGCGCCGCTTCTGAGCCGGTCTTCCTGAGGATCCAGACCATATTTCACGAAGCTCCCGCCGGTGCCCTGGACCTGAAAGCGGATGTTGGGTCCCGCTGCGAAGGTGCTGACGTGGAGGATCACCTCGCAGGCAGGATAGTGAAGGAGCACGTGGAAGTTATCGGTGGCCTTGGAATGCTCCCGCAGACTTAGACAACGGGCAGTGACGGCCAGGGGCGGACCGAACAGGCAGAGGGCCTGGTCCACGAGGTGGGGGCCCAGGTCAAACCAGACGCCGCCTCCCGGACCGGGCTGTTCGCGCCAGCGATCGCGCACATGGGGCCTGAAGCGGTCGAAATGGGATTCGAAGTGGTGCACCTCACCCAGTCGGCCGGTTTGGATCAGCTTCTCGATCGTCAAAAAATCCCCATCCCAGCGCCGGTTGTGAAAGGGGACCAGCAGACGACCGGTTTCTTGCGACAGGGCGAGGAGGGCCCGCCCTTCGGTCAGCGTGTTGGCCATGGGTTTTTCAATGACCACAAGCCGGCCGGCCCGCAGCGCGGCCCGGGTCAGATCGAAATGGACCTCGTTGGGAGCCGTGACGATCACCAGGTCGGCAGCGGCCTTTTCGATCAGCGCCTCGCCGGTGGGATAGCAATCAATGGCTGGCCATTCAGAGCGGACGCGCTCATCCTGGCTGGTGCTGACGGCCACCAGCTCATAGGCATCGTTGTGGGCAATGAGGGGCAGATGAAAAACCGTTGCCGAAAGGCCATAGCCGATGACGGCTGTCCTTATTTTAGGCATATGCTTTTCCTGGAAAATGTGTCTTTTATCGCCATGCTACTGACCTACTCGCAGGCACGGCTGTCTTCAGCTGTTGCGTGCTGCAGGGCTAAACGAACGTTACGCCTGAAGAGGTCAAATGGGATCTCGGTGTTGAGGTGGCCCAGGTGCTCCCGGTAGTCTTGCGCTGATAACGTCATCAGATGCGGCAGATGGAACAAGCTTTCCAAGGCATCGATCCGCTTTTGAAAAGCAGCCGTCAGCTTTGTGTCCAATGGTGTTTTGAGATGCTTTTTGTTCCAGGGGCAGGCCGTCTGACAGATTTCGCAGTCCCCCACGCGGTTCTCCATGACGGCCTCTGCCGCGGCGGGCAGGTCCTCTTCCTGCAGCCGGTAGGAGAGACAGCGTTGCATGTCAAGCACATGGGGCCGCTCCAATGCCCCCAGAGGGCAGGCGGTCCGGCACTGGTCGCACTCCCGGCAGCGGTTGGGTTCGATGCGGGTATTTACGTTCATCTCCGCATTGGTGATGATGCCCCCCAAGGCCAGGAAGGTCCCGTAGGTTTTGGAGATGAGCAGGCTGTGCTTTCCCTGCCAGCCCAGCCCCGCCCGCACGGCCGCCAGCTTGAGGGGCAGCACACTGCCGCCCCGGACCGCCCCGTCACAGGCAAGGGCCTGGTAGCCCACTTGCTTGAGAAATTCGATGATGGGCAGGAGGGGTTTGACCACATCCAGAAAAAAACCCGACAGGTAGAGCCGGCTGGTGCGACCGTGACAGGCAGCCTCCCACTTGGGCAGGGTCACCCCACCGATATAGATGCCCGCCACGATGATGGTACGCGCGTTCGGCATGGAGATTCGAGGGTCTCGCCGGGAAGAATCGCGCAGCGCATAGTCGCTGAAGGGGGCCGCCGCGGCAACGCCCAGGGCGTCCAGGCCGATCTCTTCTCCGAGGCTGCGGATCTTCTCGGTCAGGGCTGTCTTCTGCAACGCGCTATCTCCTTTGGCCAGTTCGAGGCCCACTCACACTGCGACCGACCTCACAAGTACTTCTCCATCTTGTAGTTTTCGGCAATCGCCTTTCTCTCCTCGGTTGGGAGGGAGTTCATATAAGCCCGCCAGCCCGGACACCAGCCGGTATGCCAGCGCCAGAGCCGACCCAGAATAGAGCCGGGATTCTTGTCGTATTTGCCGCGGAAAGCACAGCTTTTACATTTGGGTTCAGGCATGGATACCTCCTCGCTGGGTGAGTTCAATCGTCAATATACCTTATTTTGAGGCTGAGCTCAGCCCCTTTTCGTCCCGTTCGGCAATCACCTCCTTGAGCTTCTCCCAGCCGCATTCATACCTGCCTGCGTACATCTATTCCTCCTGTTTTTATCTTTGTCATTGGATTCTCACCTCATTTTTAAAACTCGACAACCAACCAATTCCTATTGAGGGAGGTCTTTGGGGGCACCCAGTTGTTTAAGCCTCGTCTCGGGCTGATAATAGCGGCGATAATAATGCGTCAATGTGGTGTAAGTGAAGAGCGCATTGACCATGGGAATCCGAATCAGACACCAGAACACCCAATAGGAAAGCATGAGGGCGGTGATAAAATCCATATAATGTAATGGGATGAATGAAAGAAAACCGCCAGGATTGGGACGGTTGAAGTAGATCTCCTGCAGTCGATGGAGCCAAAATGAGATCAGCGGAAGCGAGCCCAGGAAATAAAGCAGAACTGCCCATTCGATCTTCTTCTCCGTGCCAGGATGATATGGATGACATCTGATCATTCGATGGGAAGATTCTTAACGTTTCTCTTCTGGTACCCATTCCAGATAAAGTCGCTGATGAAGAGGTCGCACCCCTCGGGGTGTCGTAGGTGTGTCCCATATAGCCGCTGAAATTCCGGCCACCCGTGAAGTCATCCAGGAAGTATCCCAAAGGCTTGCGTTTTCTTGTTCACTTCAAGGGCAAGGTATTTATAGCCGATTGCCCTCAGTTTTAAAAGCAGAGAGACCACGTAAAGTGAGTCGCCCACGGGGGCCGGAGCCCCGGCCAACACAGAGTCGTGAATCTCTCCAAACATCACCGTCTGACTGATTTTTGCATGTTTCAGGATGATTGTGTCGATGTTGTCTTTTTCGTATTGGCACATGTAGTAGCCGCATTTTTCCTAGCCTTGATATGGTCGGCGAAGGCGGATCCGGGCGGGCATGGGTCACAGCCAAGGCAGGCGTGCATGTCGGTTCGCGAGACTTTCCAGGGGCGGGTGATCTCTGCTACCGCCAGCGCATCGGCGGCGTCTAACTCAAGCTGGGTGATAAATCCCTGAAGACACTCGCAGGTGCTGCACTCCTCGTGGCGCAGAGAGGCCATTGTTTGGATCAGCAAGCGCTCAACCTGATCTATCGCCAATCGTTTACCCATAGTCGACCTTTAAAACGTCTACTTTCCGCAGCATTTTTTAAATTTCTTCCCGCTTCCACACGGGCAGGGTTCATTGCGTCCCGCTCTTTTTTCCGCAGTCATTGTTTTTATTGGATTTAATAATATTTCCAAGTCGATAATGTCCTCGGGTTGATCGGGGGTCAGCTCGATGATATGTTTCCAACCGTTTTCTTTAAAAATTGATTGTAGTTCCTTCGCTCTTTCTTCTGTTTTTACGTTGATGACAGCTGGATTATTTTCAGTACCCAGTTTTGCGGTCTTTTTACCATCGAATACTTTTTTCATATTTTCTCCATTGGGGTGTGTCATGTTCCTGCTGCTTCATTGCAACCAGCTCACCTGGCGGTGTGGAGCGGCAGAGTAAAACAGGTCCGCGAGAAGCCGGAAGCTTAGTTTTTAGGTTTCTTAAAGATAGTCGCTATCTTATAAAAGGTAGGCATCCTGACTTTATATGTATCGAACAGGATTCCGCTAAACTTTGCCCCAGCCATCAGGCCTATCATTAGATTGTGTCGCAGGGGATCGATCTTATCCTTGAATAGCTGTTTGACTTGCTGTCCCTCTTTAGTCCCAGCGCTTTGCGTGGCGCCACTCAATATGCTCGCAACTTTGCGCAACTGGTTGTTTAACTCGAGGAAGAGACCCAGCTCTTCTTTTTTCCGAAAACCGATGGCCATTTTTTTGTGGATGCTGGTAGATGACAGAAGCACTGATAACGCGCTGCCTAATGACCGACAATCTTCATCGGAAATATCAAGCAGCCTATCAGCTATTTCTGTACTTCTATATACATGAAAATCCTGAAACTGATGGTCTATTTCACCGAAAAATCCAACGACATCAAGAATAACTTCGTTTCTGATCTTGAACGTTTCTGAAACGTCCAGAAAAACACTCGCAAATACTGAGGCAATCAGTGCACCAATTGGTAATGTAAGATATGGTTCCATAATCGTCTGACACCTGACAGCCCGATGGTTGTGCGCACTGCTATCTGCGCCAAACACGCGACTTTGTTATATGATCAGTATTTAGTTTGTTTTTCACAAGGATCGTAATCGGACGCTTTTCAGGCCCACCACCAATAAGGCAATTCAGCCGATTCATTCAGATCACTCGTCAACGTGTTCGCCCCGCAACTCGAACGTGAACCTCAGCTATGAATGATACCAAGAATCAGCTCGTATGACAAGCGCTCGTTAGAAAAAATAAGTATATTGAATACTTAGAAAGGTTGTCGCAGCGCGTCCGCTAATCAGCGCAAGCGCCACAAGCGCTGCAGGATGCGGGTGTAGCCGGGCAGGGGGGCGTGGGTTTGGCGTCCAGGGCGCGCTGGTATTCGTTCCAGAGGAAGCTTTTGCGGACCCCATGGTCGATGAAGTCCCAGGGGAGGGCCTCGTCGCGAGAGCGTTCACGGTAGACGTAGAACTGGGGGTTGAGGACGGCGGCCTTGAATGTCTGGGGCCAGTTGCCATGGTTGTGGTGGGCGGCTTCGAGGAGGTCGCCCACGCGGCGGTCGCCGCGGGACAGGAGGGCCTGGATGAAGGCCCAGCGAGGCATGTCGCTGTGGACGCGTACGTTGGCCACCCGGCGTAGATCGGTTTTTATCTTCTTTAGGCGCGCCTTGAGGGTCTTCTCTTCGGCCATGGGCACCCATTGGAAGGGGGTTGCCGGTTTGGGCACGAAGCTACTCAGGCTGACGGTGATATCGCCCATGCGACCCCGGGCGCGACTGGAGCGCAGGAAGTGGTGTTTAATGTGCTTTACCAGTTGGGTGATGGCTTCGATGTCGTCATCGGTCTCGGTGGGCAGGCCCACCATGAAGTAGAGCTTGAGGTTGGGGATCCCGCCGGCCACCAGGGTTTCGGCGGCGCAGAGGATCTGTGCTTCGTTGACGCCTTTGTTGATCACCCGGCGCAATCGTTCGCTGCCGGCATCGGGGGCGATGGTGGCGGTCTTCACTCGGCTGCGTTGGAGCTGTTCGATGAGGGGGGGGGCGAGGGCGTCGGCCCGCAGGCTGCTGAAAGAGAGTTTGAGGTTCCTGCCGGCGCCGTGGCGGCAGAGGGCGGCCAACTCGGGCAGGTCGCTCACGGCGGCGCCCACCAGGCCGATGCGGTCGGTGTGAGCCTGGCCGTGATCGACCTGTGTTTTGAGCAGCTCCAGGGGGCGGAAGCGCGGTGGGCGGTAGATATAACCGGCACTGCAGAAGCGGCAGCCATGGGGGCAGCCCCTTGAGACCTCCACGAGGTAGGTGGCGTCGAAGGTGGTGTGCGGTGTGAGGATGGTGGTCTCGGTGGGCAGGTGGCTGAGATCGGCGGCAAAGATACGCCGGATGCGCGGGGGCACTTCGGCCCGGGGTGCTATGCCGGCCAGGGTGCCGTCGCCGTTGTAGCTGGGCGTGTAGAAGCACGGGACGTAGGCCCCGGGTACCTTTTGGGCGATGGCCAGGAGGCGCTTTTGGCGCGCGGCATGGTTCCCAAGGTCTCCCTCGCGCAGCTGTTCCACGAGGGCGGGCAATAGTGGTTCGGCCTCTCCCACCAGGAAGAGGTCGATGAAGGGGGCCAGAGGTTCCGGGTTGATAAAGCAGGTGACTCCCCCCGCCATGACCAGGGGGAAGGGGGCGCCTCGGTCCTTCGAGCGCAGGGGGAGGCCTGCTTTGGCAATCAGGCTGAGCACGTTGGGATAGTCGTTTTCGAAGGCCACCGAGAAGGCGATCAGGTCGAATTCGGTCAGGGGGCGACCGGATTCTAAGCTGACCACGCTAGCGGCGGGTCTTCCCGCGGGCGTATCGGGCAAAAACGCCCGCTCGCAGACCACCGTGTCAAACGCATTGAACTGCTGGTAGACCGTCTGGAATCCCAGATTGGACATCCCCACCGCATAGGTGTTGGGGTATACCAGCGCAATCCGCAACCGTCCGGCCCAGCCTTTTTTGATGGCGCCGATCTCTTCGACGCCGGGGGCGGCTACAGATGGGTGTTTTTTATGCTGTCGGCTTCGCTTTTTTTTCATCGCCCCACCTGTGACTCGGTCCCTATCCGCCATCACGCATTGTGATGCTAGGCAGTTATAGGGTAAGCACCGCGACCGGCCGTTCAAGCCTTTGGTGCGCAGATCCGGGGATCGGACTCAAGTCGGCAGTGCTTGACGATGGTGAAAAGCGTTCGACGCATGACCACAGGTGTATAAGGCCCATCCTCAGTCGGCTTTACGACGCAGGAAGGTGGGTACCTCCAGGTCGTCAGTATTTACGGCCAGATCGCTGAAGTCGCTCATGGGATCTCCCACGGCGCGGCGACGGCGAATGTAGGTCGGCTCATCCAGGTCCTGTGTAAGGCTACCGACCAGGCTACCACCGACGTCTGCGGGGGTGAGGTCGCGTACCTTGCCCCCGAAGGTAGGGTCCTTGACGGCCGCTTTGGGCGCCTCCCGCTCAAGCTCTTTCTCCATGCCGATGCCGGTGGCGATGACGGTAACGCGCATCTCATCACCCACGTTGTCGTCGATGACGGCGCCCCAGATGATCTCGGCATCCTCGCCCACCTCGTTGTAGATCCGCTCTGAGGCTTCGGTCATCTCGTCCATAGTCAGGTCGCTGTTGCTGGTGATGTTCATCAGCACGCCCTTGGCCCCCTTTACGTTGACATCTTCCAGGAGGGGATGGGAGATGGCCCGCTCGGCGGCCTCCACGGCGCGATTTTCACCGCTGGAGATGCCGATGCCCATGATGGCCATACCGGCCTTGGCCATGGTGGTCTTGACGTCGGCAAAGTCGAGGTTGACCAGGCCGGGCATCATGATCAGGTCGGTGATGCCCTTGACCGAGTGCAGCAGGATCTCGTCGGCCTTCTTGAACATCTCGATCATCTTGGCGCTCTTGGAGGCCAGACCGCGCAGGCGATCGTTGGGGATGGTGATGACCGTGTCGGCCACTTTCTTGAGCTCCTCCAGGCCATCCTGGGCCATGCGCAGGCGTTTTTTACCCTCGAAGCTGAAGGGCTTGGTCACTACCGCCACCGTGAGGATCCCCAGCTCTTTGCAGATGTTGGCGATCACCGGCGTGGCACCCGTGCCCGTGCCGCCGCCGAAGCCGGCGGTGATGAAGACCATGTGGCTGCCCTCCAGGGCCTCGCGCAGCTCCCCGGCGCTCTCCATGGCTGCTTCACGGCCCACCTGGGGGTTGGCGCCGGCCCCAAGGCCTTCGGTGAGTTGGTTGCCGATCTGCATGCGCGTCTCCGCCTTGGAGACCTCCAGCGACTGGGCGTCCGTGTTGGCGGCGATGAAACGCACGCCCAAAAGACCGCTCTCGATCATGTTGTTGATGGCATTGCCGCCGGCGCCGCCGACGCCGATGACCTTGATCTTGGCCGAATGGTCTGCTTCTACCATGCTAAACATAGTGTTTCCCCCTTTTTGGGTTGGTTGCCGACAATGTAACTATCGCCGCGGTCTGCCCTTCAATGTTGCCCGCATTGAATCCGCAGGCGACGGTCGACAACATCTTGACGTTAAAAATGAGCTAAAAGTTGATCGGGCGTCCTCTCCAATGCAGTTGTCTGCGGTAACTTCCGTGGGACTTCACCCGTTTGCCGCCCCATGCGGCCCGTCGGTACATCGCTTCTCTTCTCTCATTTGACCCCGGTATGTGTAAGGCCCTCTCAAATTGGCCCGTTCACAAGCACGTTAAAGTACTTCCTTGAACCACTTCTTCATTCGCGTAATCAGGCTGTTGAAGATGTTGCGATCGCGGATGCGGAACTTTTTCTCCGGCGCCTGGCGGGCGCCGTACATGACCAGACCCACCCCGGTGGCGTACATGGGGTTGTTGACCACGTCGGTGAGGCCGCTGATGCCCCGCGGCCGACCCAGGCGGGTGGGCAGGCTGAAGACCCCTTCGGCCACCTCGGTGGCGCCCTCGAGCAGGGAAGACCCCCCGGTGATCACCACCCCCGAGTTGATCATGTTCTCCATGCCGGCGCGGTAGACTTCGCGGTTGCACAGATTGAAGATCTCCTCCATGCGCGGTTCGAGAATCTCTCCCAGAATCTGGCGCGGCAGTTTGCGCGGCTCGCGGCCGCCCATGCCGGGCACCTCGATGGTCTCGTCACTGGATATCTCCCTACTCAGGCAGGAGCCGAATTTCTTCTTGATCTTCTCCGCCTCCACCACGGGAGCCCTCAGGCCGATGGCGATGTCGTTGGTGATGGTGTCGCCCCCCAGGGCCAGCACAAAGGTGTGCCTGATATTCTTACCCGCGAAGACCGCCAGGTCGGTGGTGCCGCCGCCGATGTCCAAAAGGGCGGTGCCCAACTCGCGCTCCTCGCTGCTGAGGACCGCTTCTCCCGAGGCGAGGCTCTCCAGGACGATGTCGCACACATCCAGTCCGGCCCGGTTGGCGCATTTGACGATGTTGTGGGCCGAGGTGACGGCGCCGGTGACGATATGGATCTTGGCCTCCAGGCGCACGCCGGCCATGCCCACGGGGTTCTGAATCCCGGTCTGGTCGTCGACGATATACTCCTGGGGCAGCACATGGATCACCTCGCGGTCCATGGGGATGGCCACGGCGCGGGCGGCGTCGATGACGCGCTCCACGTCGCCGGGGGTGATCTCGGTGCCCTTGATGGCCACGATACCGCGACTGTTGAAGCCGGTGATGTGGCCCCCGGCGATACCGGCGTAGACCGAAGAGATCTCGCAGCCGGCCATGAGTTCGGCCTCTTCGACGGCCTTTTTGATCGATTCGACAGTGGACTCGATATTGACCACCACCCCCTTGCGCAGACCGATGGAGGGGCAGGTGCCGATACCGATGATGTTGATATTGCCAGAACCGACTTCTCCAACCACGCAGCAGATCTTAGTGGTGCCGATATCCAGTCCGACGACGATGTTCTCTTTGCTTTGCAAGTGCTCCTCCTATGAACGCTGCTGATCTCCGCTTCCGCCAGCTGGTGCAACGACAATCCGTTCCAAATCGCTCACGTCGATGGACGCGAAATCGTGCATATAGTTACCGTCTTTGAGGCGCTTTTGAAGGGCCTTCAGACGGGACAATTTTTCGGGGTACTGACCATAGCCCATGCGAATCTGCTGGGCGCTGTGGGCCACCACGAGGGTCAGCCCGGTTTCGGGGTCGGCCTCGATTTTTGAGAGGGAGAGCGCCTCCCAGGCTGCGGTCTCGGTGAGCAGGGTCAGAACCGCCTGGAAGGGCTTGGTCCCCCTTTGCGCTTTCATGGGCAGGTCCCGATAGCCCAGGCCGGTGACCACGGGCAGATCCTCCGGGTCGGTGGCGTCCCATTGTTTGAACAGGCGCCCCTGGGCATTGAGCAGGTAGCGCCGGCCCATCTGCATGTCCACCACGGCCAGGGGGCGGTGTTCGCGCACCGTCACCCGCAGGGTGTTGGGAATCTCCCGCGACACCTGGGCCTCGGCGATCCAGGGGTGGGCCAAGAGACGATTGTGCACGCTGGCCAGGTTGAGGTCCAGAATCTGAACCCCAGGGGCCAGCTCCGCCTGGGCCAGGACCGCCGCGGCGCTGAGGCGCTGGTTGCCGCTCACCGGCAGCTCTTTGGCGCGGTAGTATCCGGCCTGGGTAAACAGGGCGTGGGCCATGACCAACGATGCACTGAACGCTCCCACCGCCAGACTGCCGCCCATTATTTTTAGCAGACGCTTGGCGCCGGCCCCGGGCTTGCCGCTCCTGGGGCGTTTTTTGTAGCGATTTTTACGCGTACGTTTTTTGTCAAACAGCATGGGTTGCCTCTGATACTAGGGTTACTTCAGGCTTCGGTTTTCAATTGGGTCAGCATGCGCTCCCCGATCTGGACCACGTCACCCGCTCCCAGGGTGAGGAGCAGATCCCCCGCTTTCAAGTTCTCTTGCAGAAAGGTTTCGCAGACCTCAAAGTTCTGCATGTGGTGCACATCCTTGTGCCCATGGGCTCGGATCTGTTCGCTGAGTTGCAGACTGTCGACCCCTTCGATGGGCGTCTCGCTGGCCGCGTAGATGGGCAGCACCAGCAGCTGGTCGCTTTGGTAAAAAGCCCGCGTAAACTCGTCGAAGAGGCTCTGGGTGCGGGTGTAACGGTGGGGCTGAAAAACCACCACCTTGCGCCGCTCCGGCCAGCTCTGGGCCACCGCCGCCAGGGTTGTCTTGATCTCTGTGGGGTGGTGGCCGTAGTCGTCCACGACCTTTACGCCTCGGGCCTCGCCCTTGATCTCGATGCGGCGCCCCACCCCCTTAACCGTCTCGAGGGCCTTTTTAATGGTAACAAAGGGAAGGTCCAACTCACGGCCAACCACCACGCTGGCCATGGCGTTGTAGACATTGTGCATCCCCGGCAGGTTGAGGCGGATATCGCCGAGGACCTCACCCTTATGGCTCACCCGGAAGCTGGAGGTGAGCCCCTCGAAGCGCACGTCGGCAGCCTGGAAATCGGCCTGGGTGGAGGTGCCGTAGGTGGCCACACGCTTCTTGATGTGGGGCAGGAGGTCCTGCACCGATTCATTGTCCAGGCAGAGCACCGCCAGACCGTAAAAGGGGATCCGCTCGATAAAATCCAGAAAGACCTGCTTGATGGCGTCCAGGTCAGCGTAGAAGTCCAGGTGCTCGCGGTCGATGTTGGTCACCACGGCGATGGCCGGGTTGTACTTCAAAAAGCTACCATCGCTCTCGTCGGCCTCAGCAACCAGAAAATCGCCTTTACCGAGCACAGCATTGGTGCCGATGCCGAGGAGTTTCCCGCCGATGACGACGGTGGGATCCAGTTTGCCCTCCCCCAGGACGGCGGCTACCAGACTGGTGGTGGAGGTCTTGCCGTGGGCCCCGGCGATGGCGATGCTGAACTTGATGCGCATGAGTTCGGCCAGCATCTCGGCCCGCGGGATGACGGGGACCCCGGCGCCCTGGGCGGCCACGACTTCGGGGTTGCTGGGGTTGACGGCCGTGCTGGTGACCACCACGTCGGCACCCTCGATCTGCTCGGCGCGGTGGCCCTCGAAGATCTTACCCCCAAGGCTTGTAAGGCGACGGGTAATATCCGAGGCGCGCAGGTCGGAGCCACTCACCCGGTAGCCCAGGTTGAGGAGCAGTTCTGCGATGCCGCTCATGCCTATGCCGCCGATGCCTACGAAGTGGATGTGATATTTTTTTTGGTACATAGGTCTATTTAATCTCCGGTTCAGCTTGCGCGGCAGATGACTTCAATCCCAGCAGCGTTAAGCAGTCTTCGACAATCTCCTCGGCCGCCGCCGGCCGTCCCAGGATACGGGCCGCCGCGGCCATTTCCCGCAGACTCTCGGGGTGATCCATAAAGTGGGCCAGGTGCTTGGCCAATCGGTGGCCATCCAGATCCTGCTCCAACACCATCTCACCACCGCCAGCCTGGACCACGGCTTCGGCGTTGAGGCGCTGGTGGTCGTCGGCGGCGAATGGGAAGGGCACGAAAAGGGCCGGTAGTCCCACGGCCGTCAGTTCCGCCACGGTGGTGGCCCCCGCCCGGCAGATGGCCAGATCGGCCCACCGGTAGCAGTCGGCCATGTCGTTAAAGAAAGGCTGCACCTGTGCCTTGACACCATGGCGCCTATAGGCGGCCGTCACCATCCCAAGGTCTTTGGTACCCGTCTGGTGACGCACGCACAGCGTGGTCTCTTTGGGCAGCTTGGCGAGGGCGTCGATCAGGGCCATATTGATGGCGTGGGCCCCCTGACTACCCCCCATGACCAGGAGATTAAGGCCATCTTCGCAGGAGGCCTCTTTCTGCGTGCCCCTGAGCAGCGCCTTGCGGACGGGGTTGCCCGTGAGACGTATCTTGTCTGTCGCCCAGCGCCCCTCCGTATCGGCAAAGCTAATATAGATACGATTGGACAGGCGGGCCAGGATGCGGTTGGTGACCCCTGGCAGCAGGTTCTGCTCGTGGAGCACCCGTGGCATCCGCAGCAGCCAGGCCGCGGCGACTACAGGGCCGGCAGAGTAGCCACCCACACCCACGACCATTTGGGGGCGGAAGGCCCACAGCTTGCGGGCCGAGGACCAGACAGCAGCGGGGATCTTGAAAGCGGCTCGCAGCTGGTTCCAACGGCCGCGTCCCTTGAGACCCTCGATGGCGATGGTGTCGAACTGAAACCCCGTCTGGGAGAGCACCGATATCTCCAGGGGGCGGCCCGAACCGATGAACATTACTTCGGTGCCCGGACGTTCAGCAACGAAGGCCTCGGCGATGGCGATGCCGGGAAAGAGGTGGCCACCGGTGCCGCCACCGGCGATGACGACCCGCAGAAGGCGATTATCAACGCCCCTTGTTTTATCGTACCCCTTGTTCTTAGGGGCGTACCCCTGGTTCTTAGGGGCGTACCCCTTATTCTTAGGGGCGTTTTGGACGATGAACACGACCGCTTTCCCCTTTCGTTTTGCCCATGCCGATATTCATTAAAATGCCCATGGCCCCCATGTTGAGCAGCAGGGAGGTGCCCCCGTAGCTCAGGAAGGGCAGGGTCAGACCCTTGGTGGGCAATAGCCCCAGAGTGACACCCATGTTGATTACCACCTGCAGGCCGATGGCCGTTGTGATCCCCATGGCCAAAAGGGCTCCGAACTGATCGTCGCAGTTGCGCGCGATGCGCATGCCCCGCCAGAAGAGCACCGTGTAAAGCGCGATGATGAACCAGACCCCCACCAGACCAAGCTCCTCGCCGATCACTGAAAAGATGAAGTCGGTGTGGGACTCGGGCAGGTAGAAGAGCTTCTGGACGCCTTTGCCCACCCCGGTGCCAACGATACCGCCCGAGCCGAAGGCCATCAGGCTGTGGATGGTCTGGTAGCCCGCGTCGGCGGGATACTGCCAGGGATCCAGGAAACTCAGGAGACGTTTGACGCGGTACTCGGCGGTGAGGGCGTAAAAATAGGCCGCCGGCAGCAGGGGCAGGATGAAGCCCACCAGCCAGCGCAGGGGCACGCCGCCCACGAACATGACGATCCAGGTGATGGCTGTGAAGATCACCACCGAACCGAAGTCAGGCTGGAATAAAAGCAGCAGTGTGAACACCCCCAGGACCACTGCGTGGGGGATGAAACCCACGCTCAGGCGGCGGATGTTGGGCTGTTTTTTAGAGAGCGAATAGGCCAGGTAGATCACCAAGGCTTGGCGCGCCAGCTCCGAGGGCTGAAAGCGCAGGAAGCCCAGATCGAGCCAGCGACGCGCCCCGCCGGCCGAAACCCCCAGACTGCTGAATTGGACCATCAGGAGGGCGGCGATGGCTACCAGCAGGATGGGGTAGGCCAGCAGGCGATAGATCCGGTAGGGCACATGGCTGCAGACCACCAGGGCGAGGATTCCCAATACGGAGAAGATCGATTGCCGCTTGAGAAAGTAGTAGCTGGTGTCGTACTGCTTGAGGGCCAGGGCACTACTGGAGCTGAACACCATGACGAGGCCAACCCCCACCAGAAAAAGGACGCAGAAAAGCAACTTGGTGTCGTAGGTCAAGCCTACGGCAGACGGTCCATCTGTGCTGGACGGCCCAACGATGTTGGGCGCGTTCACGGCCACACTCATCGCCATCCCTCCACCGTTTTCCTGAAGGCCGTCCCCCGGGCGGCATAGTTATCGAACTGATCGAAACTGGCGCAGGCCGGCGAGAGCAGGACGGTCCAGCCAGGCTCGGCTTCCTGGCGCGCTTTTTCCAGCGCCTCTACCTGGGTGGCCATAGTTTCCAGGGGTACCCCGCAGCCTTCGAGGGCGGCGACGATCTCCTGGCGAGCCTCGCCATTGACCAGCAATAGACGGGCAGTGGTGCGAATCGCCTCACGCAATTCACTAAAATCATTATCTTTATTGCGTCCCCCCACGATGAGGGCCACGGGGCCGTCAAAGCAGGCCAGGGCGCGCACCGTGGCATCCACGTTGGTGGCTTTGGAATCGTTGACGTAAGTCACCCCTTCCACTGTGCCCACTGGCTCCAGGCGGTGGGGCAGGGGGGCGAAATCGTCCAGCGCCTTCTGGACGCCCGCCAGGGTGGCCCCGGCTGACAGGGCCGCCAGGGCCGCTGCGGCGATATTCTCGCGATTGTGGGGGCCGATGAGGCGCGTGTGGCTCAGGTCGATGGCCATGACCTCCTGGTCGGGCAGGCGCAGCTCGATCTGCTGGTCGTCGATCAGGGCTCCTGTGGCCATCGCTTCATCCCCGCCATCCGTTGCTGCGAAGGGCAGGTGGTGGCCGGGTGCCCCTGTCACCAGAGAAGCGATGTACGGGTCCGTGCGATGGTAGACGAGGCTGTCCTCGGCCTGCATATTGGCCCACAGACGCGCCTTGCTGGCGGCGTAAGCGGTCATGCCATCGTAGCGGTCCAAGTGGTCGGCGCTGATGTTGAGGAGTACCCCAACCTTGGGACGAAATCTCACAATGGTGTCCAGCTGAAAGCTGGAGATCTCGGCCACTACCACATCAGGATCTTTGTTCGCGATGACGCAGTTGCTCAGGGCCATGCCGATGTTGCCGCCCACGAAGGTCTTTTTGCCAGAAGCCTTAAGCATCTTTCCGAGCAGCTCCGTGGTGGTGGTCTTGCCGTTGGTGCCGCTCACCGCCACTATGGGGGCCGTGATAAATCTGGTCGCCAGCTCCACCTCGCCGATGACGGGGACGCCCTTGGCGCGGGCCTTCTCCAGGGGGGCGATGGTGTGGGGCACTCCGGGGCTGATGACGATGAGGTCGGCGTTGTCGAGGGTGGCCTGATTGTGGCCACCCAATTCCAGGGCGGCACCCAGGGATTCGGCCACGCTTGCCGCTTCACCCAACTCATCTGCGCCGCGGCTATCGGTGACTGTCACCCGGGCCCCTTTGAGAAGCAACAACTCGGCGGCGGCCAGACCCGAGCGGCCCAGTCCCACTACCACCGTATGTGAATTTCTCAATTTCATCAGCCTAGTTTCAACGTGCTCATGGATACCAGCGCTTCGGCGCTGCGGTCGTTTTTGGCTATCGTATAGATAGTTCTCAGTTTCATCAGCGTAATTTCAAAGTGCTCATGGATACCAGCGCTTCGGCGCTGCGGTCGTTTTTGGCAATCGTTTGGATAGTTCTCAGTTTCATCAGCGTAATTTCAAAGTGCTCATGGATACCAGCGCCAGGGCTATAGCGATGATCCAGAAACGGACAATAACCTTGGGTTCCGGCCAGCCCTTGAGTTCAAAATGATGGTGCAGGGGCGCCATACGGAAGATGCGTTTGCCTTTGGTGACCTTGAAAAAGCTCACCTGAAAGATGACCGAGAGGGCCTCGATGACGAAGAGGCCGCCCACCAGCACCAGTAGGATCTCCTGTTTGGTGATCACCGCCAGGGCGCCCAGTGAAGCCCCCAGGCTGAGGGAGCCCGTGTCGCCCATGAAGACCTGGGCCGGGTAGGCGTTGAACCACAGGAAACCCAGGCCGGCGCCGGCCAGACAGCCGCAGAAGACGGTCACCTCGCCGCAGCCGGCCACGTAGTTGATCTGCAGGTATTCGGCGATGCGCACATGGCCGGCCACATAGGCGAAGATCATATAGGTGACCGCCGCCACCGTCATGGGACCGATGGCGAGACCGTCCAGGCCGTCGGTGAGGTTGACGCCGTTGGAGGCCCCCACGATCACCAGGGCGGCGAAGGGCACGTACCACCAGCCCAGGTCGGGAGAGACCTGCTTTAAAAAAGGTATGGTCACCTGGGTGTCGAAGTCGGGTCGCAGCAGCACAAGGGTGCCGATCCCCATGGCCAGGAAAACCTGCAGCAAGATCTTGCCCTTGGCGGTGAGGCCTTTGGAGCGTTTCTTGACCTGCATGAGGTAGTCGTCCACAAAGCCGATGAGGCCGAAGCCCAACAGGCTGAGGAGCAGAATCCAGATGTAGATGTTGGTCAGGTCGGCCCACAACAGGGTGGCGGCCGCTACCCCGGCGATGATCAGGCAGCCGCCCATGGTGGGGGTGCCCGCCTTTTTGAGGTGGGTCTGGGGCCCGTCCTCGCGCACATACTGACCCACCTGGAGGGCCGCAAGCTTACGGATCATCCAGGGTCCCAGCAGAAAACAGATCAGAAAGGCCGTCAGGCTGGCGTAGATCGCCCGGAAGGTGATGTACCGGAAGACGTTGAACGCCGAGATGCTGGTGTGCAGCGGATAGAGGAGATGGTAGATCATTGCGGCCTGTGCATTCTGTCATTAATGGAAAAAATGGTGAAAAAGGTTTTGGCTTTTGCGCCGTTATAATCTGTCAAGTCGAAACAGGGCGCCGCGATGAGGGCCAGTTCGTTTCGCCACCAGCGGCTCACCTGGCGGCTGCTGAGAAGGCGCCGGCTGCCTCCTTTCCGGGGAATCCGCTCGTTTGCTGTAAGGGACTTCCAACCGCCCTCAGCCATGAGCCAGCAGGTAATCATTTGGGCTCCTCCTTTTTGAGGGCTTTTTCCTCCAATTGTGTAATTACTTTTTCCATGGTCATGCCTCGCGATCCCTTGACCAGGAGGCAGTCGCCGGCTTGCAGCCAGGTTTTCAGGTCGGCGGCGATCTCATCGTGGCTGCCGGCAAAGAGATGGTCGCCGGCGAGGCCCGCCTCACGGGCGCCCGCTAACATCACCTCGGCGTATTCGCCAAAGACATACAGACGATCGATGCCGCTCCTGGCGGCGGATTCGCCCAGCTGACGGTGCAGTTCGGCGGCGGTCTGCCCCAGCTCGAGCATACCCCCCAGGACAGCCACGGTGCGCCGACCGGTCTCCTGGAAAAGCTGCAGGGTGGTCAGGGCGGCAGCCATGGAGGCCGGGTTGGCATTGTAGCTGTCGTCGATGAGACGCACCTCGCCGGGCAGGCTGCGCAGCATCATGCGCCCCGGTCCCGGCCGGAATGTTTTAAGCCCATTGGCGACAGTCCCGGGTCGCATCCCCAGAACTTCGCCTACGGCCGCTGCCGCCAGGGCGTTGCTGACCATGAAATGGGCCGGGGTGTTCAGGCTCACAGGGCTCTGGCCCGCCGGGCTGTGGAGCAAAAAGTCAATACCATCGGCAGAGGGTCGGATCATCTCGGCGCGCACCCGCGCCGTGGGGCCCAGGCCATAGGTCAGGACCGTGCGTTCGGTCTGGACGGCCATGGCCGCCACGCGTGGGTCGTCGGCGTTGAGGATGGCCATGCCGTCGGGTGCGATGGTGTCCAAAAGCTCGGCTTTTGCCCGGGCGACGCCTTCGATGCTGCCCACCCCTTCCAAGTGGACGGGGCCCACGTTGGTGATTACGCCCACGTCTGGCAGGCAGATCTCCCCCAGGCGCTGGATTTCACCGGGGTGGTTCATACCCAGCTCCAGCACGGCCACCTGGTGATCGACCGTGAGGCCCAACAGGGAGAGAGGCAGGCCAATCTCGTTGTTGAAATTGCCCTTGGTGGCATGGGTCTCGAATGCTTCTGCGCTCACCCCGGCCGTCATGCGGCGGGTGCTGGTTTTACCATTGGAGCCGGTGATGGCGATCACCTTGGCCGGGCAGCGCCGGCGGTGGTAGCGGGCCAGGTCTCCCAGGGCGCGGGTGGTGTCGGCCACCGCGATGCAGGAGATCCCGGCCCTGCGCCAGTTATCGTGATCCAGGTCCACGTCAGGCCGCTGGTCTACCACCAGGCAGTGGCAGCCACCGGCGACCACGTCACCACAGAAACGATGGCCGTCGTGGACCTCGCCTTTGATGGCCACAAAGATCGCATCTTGAGGCAGATGCCGCGAGTCGATCCCCAAGGCGCTGAAAGCACCGTCCGGGTCACCATAGGCCAGATTGCCATGTGTGGCGGCCAGCAGGTCGTTTATCGTCCAGGACAAGGTCATGCCTCACCCTCCAAGGTGACGAGCACGCGTTGGGCCTCGATAGTGTCGTCAAAGTCGAGGATCGTGTCTCCGACGATCTGATAGGTCTCGTGGCCCTTGCCGGCGATGAGAACGATATCTCCGGAGCGGGCCCCGCGGACGGCCAATTCGATGGCCAGTCGACGGTCGGCTTCCACCAGATAGCCCTTTTTTTCGCCCTCGTCTTCGAGATCTGCGGCGTTGAGGGCCTGGGGGAGGGCCTTGCGGGTCCCCGTTTCGATCTGGGCGATGATGGTCGCGGGGTCCTCCGAGCGGGGGTTGTCCGATGTGATGATGGCCACGTCGCTGCGTCGTCCGGCGATCTCGCCCATGAGGGGGCGCTTGGTGGCGTCCCGATCGCCGCCGCAGCCGAAGACACAAAAAAGTCGTCCCTGGGTGAGGGGGCGCACAGCTTTAAGGACATTGTCCAGGGCGTCGGGGGTGTGGGCGTAGTCCACGTAAACCTGGCGTCCGCTTGTGTTAGGGACCGCCTCCAGACGCCCGGGGACGCGCCGGGTGGCTGTCAACCCTGCGGCGATGGCCGTGGGGGCAATTCCGAGGGCCACGGCGGCGCCGGTGGCGCTGAGGATGTTTTCCAGGTTGTAGGCCCCCACCAGGGGGGAGTCCAGTGCCACCCGTCCGGCAGGTGTTTGGATACTGCCTTTGAAACCATCTGAGTCGGCCCGGACCACTTCGGCGTTTATGTCTGCGGCCTCGGTACCGACATTAGCGCTGCAACTCAGCTTAGAGTGAGACAAGCGGGCATGCAGAGCGCGGCCGAAAGCATCGTCCACATTGACCACCGCCTGATAGGGTCCATCGGCTGGGCCTACCGGCAAGTAGCGCTCGAAGAGCAGGGCCTTGGCATCCTGGTAGGCGTTCATGTCCCGGTGGTAGTCCAGGTGGTCCTGGGTGATGTTGGTGTAGACCCCGACCTGCAGCCGGCAGGCATGTACACGCTGGAGATCCAGGGCGTGGGAGGAGGTCTCCATGACAACATGGGTAACCCCCGCCGATCGCATGTCGGCCAGGATGCGCTGGAGATCGAGGGATTCGGGCGTGGTGCCCGGGTGGTCGTAGACCCGGCCGTCGTAACGGTAATTGACCGTTCCGATGACACCGCTGCTCAGGCCCGCCGCCGTGAGGATGTTCTCGATAAGATAGGTCACCGTTGTTTTGCCGTTGGTGCCGGTGACGGCGACGATGGTCAGATCCTCAGAGGGGTGACCATAAAAGGAGGCGGCCGTTTCGGCCAGGGCCCGGCGGCTGTCGGCGACCACGATAGTGACAGCATCGGCCTCGACGGGGGTCTCGCAGATCACCGCCGCAGCCCCGCGGCCGACGGCATCCTCGACGAAACGATGGCCGTCGGTGGCCAGGCCGCGGATGGCCACGAAGAGACTACCTGCCGTGACGGTGCGCGAGTCGTAATGCACCCCGGAGATCTCAGGGTCCAGGCCCGACGGCCTACCGACGGGCGTCTGGATCTCTTGGTGCTTTAAATCGGCGGTGAGGGTGTTGAGCAGCATCTTTATCCTTTGACCTCATGGTCAATGGCCACCCTTAGGCGTTCCATGCCGTTGGAAGGCATGATGTTGAGGTATTGCAGTGACTCCTGGGCGATGGTCCGGAAGGCCGGCCCGGCCACCTGACCGCCGTAGTGGATCTTCTCGGGCTCGTCCACAACCACGAGGATCACCAAGGCGGGTGTGTCCGCCGGCGCGAACCCTATAAAGGAGGCGACATATTTGCCCGCTGCGTAGCGGCCATCGGGGCCGATCTTCTGGGCTGTACCCGTTTTACCGGAGACGGTATAGCCTTCCGGGGCGGCCGCTTCGCCGGTCCCCCCCGAGGTGGTAACCGTGCGCATGATTTTCCGTAAGGTGCGTGCCGTCTGGGGGGAGATCACCCGACGCACCGTCTCGGGTTTGATCTTCTCCACCACCTGGCCTTTGGTGTCGGTGATGGCCTTGACCAGATGGGGCCGCATGAGGCGTCCGCCGTTGGCAATCGCCGCCGCTGCGGCCGTCAGCTGTATGCCGGAGACGCTGATCCCCTGGCCGAAGGAGATGGCGCCCGTGTCGATGTTCGACCAGTACTTGTGGCTCGTCAGGCGGCCCGGGGTTTCACCGGGGCAGTCGACCCCCGTGCGTGTCCCGAAACCGAAAGTGGTTAGGTAGTGATGCAGGTTCTTGGCGCCGATGGTCTCGGCCACTTTGACCGAACCGATATTGCTGCTGTACTTGACGATCTGCGCAAGGGAGAGCCAGCCATGCTCCTTGGTGTCATGGACGGTGTTGCGGCCGATGCGATAGGCGCCATTTTCGCAGTAGAAGATCGAATCGGCGCGCACCAGGCCCGAGTCAATGGCTGCCGCCGCGCTGAAAATCTTCATGGTCGAGCCTGGCTCGAAGGGGTCGGTAATGGCCCGATTGCGCCAGTCGTCACGCTGGAAAGTACCGAAAGCGTTGGGGTTGAAATAGGGGTAGTTGGCCAGGGCCAGGATCGCCCCGCTGTCCGGCGCCATCACGACGGCCAGGCCGTTTTTGGCCTTGTGAGTGGTGACCGCCTCCTCCAAGGCTTTCTCGGTGATGAACTGGATGTTACGATCAATGGTCAGTTGTACGTTGCGGCCATCGAGTTCTTGGGTCTCCTTGTGGGCGCCGTCGAAACCGCGTCCCAGGGCATCCTTGTACACCTGGATCTCGCGACTGCTGGCCTTGAGCTGTTTTTCGTAAAAGAACTCCACCCCTTCGAGGCCGCGGCCGTCAATGCCGGCAAAGCCCAGTAATTGGCCGGCCTGTGTCTTGGCCGGGTAGACGCGGCTGGTTTCGGCCATGAAATGCAGACCTTCGATCTTCATGGCGCGGATCGCTTCCACCGCCTCGGGTGACACCTCGCGTCTGAGCCAGACAAAGTGGCGCTTGGCGGTCAGTTTCTTCTGGAGCGTCTTTCGTTTGAGCTTGAGCTTGGGGGCCAGGCGCACTGCGGTCCCGTATGGGTCCTTGATGAGACGCGGATCGGCGGCGATGGAGGTCGCCTGGACGCTCACCGCCAGGGGGTCCCCATTGGTGTCCAAGATGGAACCGCGCTTGCCCGCTATGGTTTGAACGCGCTGGTACTCGCTTGCGGCGCGGCTGGAGAGCCAGGAGCCCCTGACCACCTGTAACTGGGCGGCGCGCACCGCGATGGTGCCGAAGAGCGCCACGAAGAGGACGCTGACCACGGCGCTGCGCAGGCGGATTTTTCGCGAGGGATCGGTTTTCATCACTAGCTTTCTTGATTACTTTAGGACAATGATCTGGCCCGGGGCGGGCATACGAAGCCCCAACCGGGTTTGGGCGATGGTCGTGATGCGCGCCGGGGATTTCAGTCGCGCCAGTTCAACCTTCAACTTGGTCTGCAACTGCAGCAGGGCCTGCTGGCGCCGCTGGGCCTGGTCGATGAAGATCCCCTCCTGGGTGCAGCGCACCCGGCACCAGGTGTGGAAACCCGCCTCGGCGAAAAAGACCACCATGATGAGCAACCAGAGCATCATGGTCGATCTTGTCATTTTTATGCCGCCTTGGGCTTTGCCTTGCTTCCTCATGCGAAGCGCTTCCCCTACAATTTTTCGGCGGCCCGCAGACGGGTGCTGCGCGCCATGGGATTTTCTGCCACCTCGGCCGCCTGGGGCCGCAGGGGTTTGCGCGTCAAATTGCGCAGGGTCGGCAAGCGGCCACAGGTGCACTGGGGAAAATCGGGTGGACAATTGCAGCCTTTGGCCTGGGCGTTGATCCACTGCTTGACGATTCGATCTTCAAGGGAGTGAAAGGCTAAAATACAAAGGCGGCCTTGCGGGCTCAGCAGGTCCACCGCGGTATCCAGAAAGGCTTGCAGAACTTCCAATTCCCGGTTGACGGCGATACGCAGGGCCATGAAAACCCGCGTGGCCGGGTGAATGGCCTGGGTGGCAGCTTTGCTGCGCGGAATGGCACGGCGCACGATCTCGGCCAGTTGCAGACTGGTGCGAATGGGCTGCTTGGCCCGTTCCGTCACCACTGCCCGGGCAACGCGGCCGGAAAAGCGCTCTTCCCCATAATCACGGAAGATCTTTTCCAGCGTGTGGACACTGCTGCGGCTGACCAGGTCGGCGGCAGTCTCTTGGGCATCCACATTCATGCGCATGTCGAGGGGTTCGTCCCGCTGGAAGCTGAATCCGCGACCGCTGTCCGCCAAGTGGTGGAGGGAGATACCCAGATCGAGCAGAATACCGTCAACTGTTGTGATTCCCAATTGCGAAAGAAACTCGGATAAGCGGGAGAAATTACCGTGGATAAGATGGGCATGATCCTCATAGGATGCCAGCACCGTTTCCGCATTGGCGATGGCGTCCCGATCCTGGTCCACACCGATGAAAATACCATCGGGTTGGATCTGCTCACAGATCAGGCGGGCGTGACCGCATCCACCCAGGGTGCCGTCGACATAGGTCTTTCCCGGTCGGCAGTTCAACTGCGCGACAGCCTCTGTGCACATGGCGGTGACGTGATGATAGGGCATCTTGCTAAAGTCCTAGTCGGGCAATTTCCTGGCGCACATCCTCCTTCTGCATGTCTTCCTCCATGAGGGCGTTCTGCTCCTCAAAACGAGGTTTTGACCAGATCTCGAAATTTTTCAGAACGCCCACCAGAACCGTCTCCTTCTCCAAATCGCCATAGTCTCGCAAGGTCTGCGGAATCAAAATGCGCCCCTGTTTGTCCAGGGGGCACTTGGATGCATTACCGATGAATGTTCGCCGGAAGCGGCGCATGGCGCTGCCGGTTTCAGATAGCGAACCGAATTTTGATTCGATCTCTCTCCAGATATCGAAGGGATAGGCGACCAAACCTTGATCCATCCCAGTTATCATCACCGCATCGACGTCGCTGAGCCTGATAATATCGCGGAACCGTGGCGGGAGCATGATCCTGCCCTTGGTGTCGATGGTATGATAAGAACTGCCTCTGAACATATTCCCCACTTCTGTCTACTTTTTCCCACTATATTGGCATAAAAAACCATTCCATTAGCGGTGTCAAGGGAAAAGGCAGGTTAAGACAAAAATTTTATCTAATAATTTAATAATGTTAATTGATTTTTTCAAGATAAAAATAAGGTGGTAAATCGTGGGTGTCAATTATTCCTGCAATAAAAGGAGGTTAGTTTTTTGGCGCCGTTCTGGGGGTGTCGGTGGGAGAGGGGGTTATAGGGGCGTGGCGGAGGTTGCGTCTGACGGGTGATGCTGCGATTTGGACGGGCTTGACAATACGGACCGTATTTCAGTAGTTTTCCATTAAAGCGGCATCTCTATTATGGCCCATTCAGAAACAGCGCTACGATTTTCGATGGACGTTGTGTAGTAGTGCCCCTCCGGTTCGATGACATTCCGTCGCCGCCCACCCATCAACATGTCACGGAGTTTGTATGGCCGTTAGCGTGATGAACAAGAAAGTCGCCCCTCGCATTGGCGAGTTGATGGTGCGCGAGGGTTTTTTAAAAGAAGAGGAACTGAAACGCGCCCTGGAGATGCAGCGTCAGGACGCGGAGGCTGCCGATCTGCCCCTGGGTGAAATGATGGTCCAGCAGGGCCTGATCTCCAAGGAGCAACTCCAAACCCTCCTCAACCACCCCGACCTGCGTCGCCACATCGGCACCCTTCTGGTGGACGAGGGGATCCTCAAACCCAAAGATCTGCTCGCGGCTCTGAAGGAGAAACCGCCGGGTACCCCCATCGGTCGTATCCTGCTGAAAAAGGAGCTGGTCAAAAAAGAGATCCTCGATGAATTTCTGCGCCAGCAGGCCGAGGGGATCAAGATTGGTGAGCTGGCCTTTCGCCTCAACATGGTCTCGCGTCGCAGACTGGACCAGCTCCTGGCCATCAAGAGCATGCGCCGCACCCTTGGTGAAGTTCTTGTGGACCTCGAGTTGGTGCGCGCCGAAGACCTCAACTACATCTTGCGCAAATACAATAAACAGCTCAAACTCGGTGAGATCCTCATCAAGCAAAAGGTGATCAGCGAAGTCGATTTCCAGTCTGCACTTCAGGAGCAGGGGCAGACCAATACCGCCCTGGGGCAGGTGCTCCTCAGCAAAGAGCTGGTGACCATGGATCAGCTCTACGAGGCCCTCAGCCGGCAATACAATATCCCCTATAAGGACCTCTCCGATTTCTCCTTTGCCGGCGCCGAGAAGAGCGCCCTGATTCGGGTTGTGGGGGAGAAGTTCGCCCTGCGCAACCGTCTGTTGCCCCTTTCCCAGGACAGTGAACGGCTCACTATCGGTATCACCCATCCCAAGTGTCTGACAGCCCTCCAGGACATCAAGCCCATGTACGGAGAGCTCAAACTTTCTACCGCCTTCATCAACGATCATAAGTTCGCCGAGCTCTACGCCTTGCTCTACGGCAAGAGTCTTCCCGGGGCCGATGGGGTCGAGGTGTCGGTGGCCAACGATGGTGGCGATATTGTGGAGATCGATCTGGCCCAGACCAAGGGCGAGTCCGGTGCAAATCTCTATGGCGGCACCGACCTGATGGCCGAGCAGGTGGTGGATCACATCATCAAATACGGCATTATCAATGGCGCCAGTGATATCCATCTCGAGCAGGACCGTATCAAAACCACCTTGCGTTTTCGTCTGGACGGGGTCTGCGAGGAGCACAACCCGGCCTGGCTGGACGAGAAGCTCCAGGAGATGCCCGGCGCCATCATCTCGCGTATCAAAGTCATGTCCAACCTGGATATCGCCGAACGGCGACTGCCCCAGGATGGCGTCTTTCGCATCAATTACCTGGATCGGGGGTCCAAAAAACGCTTCGATCTGGACTTTCGGGTGGCCACCTGTCCGGCTATTGAAGGCGAGAACGTCACCATCCGAATTCTCGATTCACGTAAGGCCAAGGTTGGCCTAGAGAACCTCAGTCATTCCGACGAGGTCCTCAATCCCTTGAAGCGCCTCTTCAAGAGCTCGGCCGGTATGGTGCTGGTTTCAGGACCCACGGGCAGTGGTAAGTCTTCCACCCTCTATGGTGCCCTGCAGTACATCTACCACCCCGGGATAAAGATAATCACTGCCGAAGATCCCATCGAGTACAGCTTTCCCGGGATCATGCAGACCCAGGTGAAACCCAAGATCGGTTTGACCTTCGCCCGCTTGCTACGCTCGTTTCTGCGTCTGGACCCCGACGTCATCCTGGTGGGGGAGATCCGTGATCCGGAGACAGCCACTATCGGTTTCGACGCTGCCCAGACCGGCCATCTGCTACTCTCCACCATCCACACCAACGACGCCGTCAGCGCCGTCAGCCGTCTCCTGGACCTGGAGATCGAGCCCAACCAGATCGCGGCCAGCCTCATTGGCGTGCTGGCCCAACGCCTGGTGCGCCACAATTGTCAAAAATGCGCCCGCGAATACCGCCCGGCCCGCCACGAGTGGCGCCTTTTTTTCCGGACCTATCCCGAACACCTCAAATTTTACCGCGGGATCGGTTGCAAGGCTTGCGGTTTCTCAGGTTTTAAGGGTCGCACGGTGATCTCCGAGCTTTTCGAGATCAACCGCGATATTGCCCTGGCCATGAGCGCGGGGGCCAGCGAAAGGCAGCTCAAGCAGATCGCCCTGGAAACCGGTATGCGCACCATGATCGACGATGGTCTGCGTAAGCTCGACCAGACCACCCTGGGAGAGATTTTGCGGGTGGTGCCCATAGAGATGGTCAAGGAGTTCAGTCAGCGCAGTGTCCACCACGCCGCCGATGCGGGCGGGGCCTTCTCCACGCCTGACGCAACCCTGCTGATCGCCGACCCAGAGGATGACTGGCCCCTCATCGACAAGCTTTTTGAAACTTACAGCCGGCTCAGCAAGGAGGTGGGGCAGTCCTTGACCAAAGGGGATGCCGATCTGTTCCGGGAGTTTATCCGCAAGCGTTTCGACGAAATCAAACAAGCCCACAATTGCAAGCGTATCGAGTTCATGCTGCAGGCCAAGGATGACGCGGTGGAGATCGCCGCGCGGCCGCAATGGGGGTATGCATGACCCGGGTATTTGCATTCATCGGCGGTTCTTCCCGGGTGGGCCAGAGCACCATCGCGGCCGAACTGGCCTTTGAATGGGTCAAACGCGGGGCCAGTGCCTGCATCCTCACCACCAGACGTCGGATCGAAGCCATGGGCTTCGATTGCTTTGAACTGCCCAGCCTGGCGCCAGCGGACACCGCGGACGGGCAGCGGGACTTGGCTGCACTGGCCTCTGACCTGGCCCAATTGGAGGACTACGACTACTTTATCCTCGACCTGCCGGCCGGCAGCGCTGATCTTGCTATAGCAGCGGGTCTTTCGGGGGCCGACCTGGTGGTGCCCATCAGCATCGAACAGGGCGCCCTGGGCGAAGTCAGCGGAATATTCAAACAGATCGCTCGCCGGCCACCGCCACGCCCCATTCGCCTGGTGCTCAACCAGGTGCGCAACCCCGCGGCGGCCACCGATGCCGCCGAGCGCCTCATTTCAAGCATCCAGGAGAAGCTCATGCTGCCCGCCAGGCTGGCAGCCACTCTGCCCTGGGATCCGGACCTGGCAGCCCTAAAAGAATCCACGGCCCTTCTGGGTATGACCTTGCCCACAGCCGCATTGGTCAGAGCCATCGCCCCACTGGCCGACGTTTTGGACGGCGACGCTCAAACAGAGGTCCCCCTACCGGTGGCCATGGTCTTCTGGGAGCAGTTCCAGACCCTTTTGCGCCAGCCTGATGCGGTGGATGTTTCTTCACAGGAGACGGCGCCCGATCAGGAGACCGCCGCCCCCCTCGAGCTCACAGACCCGCTGCCGTCCCCCAGGGCGCCCGCCGTGACAACAGCGCGGCCAACCGCCGCTACACCGGTTCAAATGATTAGCGCGGCACCGTCGCCGGAGCTGGCTGAACAATTGGCGCGTATCGCCACCAGCCTCGAGCAACTCACCAATGAGGTGATGCACCTGCGTAGCGGTCTGGCAAGCAAGTTTGAATTCGAGGACGATGAGGATGGCGAGGGCCCCAAGGAGGGTGCTGGCGAGCCCATCAGACTGGACTTCGACGCCTTTCGACGGGCGCGCAACAATGAAAAGGACAAGGCATAGAGGTCCCTATGGAGATCCGTCAATTCTCTTACAGCCAGGACAACCTGGCCTACCTGGTGTCCCATGAAGGTGAAGCCCTGGCCATCGACGGCGGGGCTGTGGCAGCCATCTGCACCTATGCCGACCGGCAAGGGCTGCGCATCACCCATCTGACCCACACCCACCGCCACCCGGACCACATCTGCGGCAGCGCCGAGTTGATGGTCCGCACCGGCGCTAGAGAGGTTGACCAGCGCAACCTGGTCCAGGCGGGGGGCTTTAACCTCAACGGGGTCGACATTCGCGTTCACCACACCCCGGGACATACCCGCGATAGTGTCGTCTTCGAGTGTGACGGCGCGCTGATCACCGGCGACACGCTCTTCAACGGCACGGTGGGCAACTGCTTCAGCGGTGATATGGCGGCTTTTTACGATAGTCTCTGCACCCTGATGGCGTTTGCCCCAGAGACGAAGATATACGCCGGCCATGACTATGTCCATGATTCCATGGCCTTCGCCCGGGTAGTCACTCCGGATAATCCCCACATCGATGGTTACTTACGGGCCTACGATCCGGCTCATGTGACCTCCACCCTGGCCGACGAGCTGAACGTGGACCCTTACCTGCGTTTCGATGCCCCCGATATCATCGCCTTCCTAAAAAAGAAGGGCCTGCCGGTGGGATCCGAGTTCGAGCGGTGGGAGGGAATGATGAGCTTTGGATAGGCTGGCCAGCCTAATAAAAAAGGAACCCTATACCTCTTCCTGTGACGCCATGGCCCACTGGCCTGAGCTTGAGACTGCAGTTGGTGCCAGGATCGGGTCTGATGGACTGATTGAAATTATTGCCCCATTCGGTGTAGATGGTCTTATGGTCGGACGCCTGACGCCCAATCCCAAGCGAGGATTCCAATTGTTTATTTCTAGGGTGCAGTCGAAGGGATGGCTGGAAAATTGGCCCAAGCTGCACATCGCTACCCACCGCTATTGAAAGGTTACCCGAATCTATGATCCCCATGCGCAGAAAAGAGAAACAGATTGACGATCCCGGCCAAATTGCGGCCATTTTCCATAAGGCCCAGGTGTGCCGCCTGGCCATGTGGGATGGCGAACGCCCCTACCTCGTTCCTCTGAGCTTCGGCTACGCCGACGACACCCTCTATTTCCACTCGGCCACGGCGGGTCGCAAGGTGGATGTGATGCACGCCCATCCCGAGGTGTGTTTCGAAGTGGAAGCGGATCTGGCGCTTGAAAAGGGGGAGAATGCCTGCCAGTGGGGTATGCACTTCAAGTCGGTGATCGGTACCGGCCGGACAGTCTTCATCGAAGATGACCAGGAGAAGGCCGCTGCCCTCCAGTTAATCGTGGGCCACTATGCCGGCGTTGAGATGCCCATCGAACCGGCCCGTCTAAAAACAACCCTGGTGTTCAAGGTCATCATCGAAGAGATGACGGCCAAATGCAGCGACGATGTTTGATGGCGATGGCGCCTCGACTGGAGCTGATACAGGCGCACTCCTCATTGATCATGTGGCCCGCCAGGCCGAAGCCCTGTTTGCCGCCGCCCGGGGCAGCCACGACTGGGAACACACTCTGCGAGTGCGCCGTCTGAGTGAAGCGATTGGCAGGGCCGAAGGCGCCGATATGATGGTAGTGGGCGTGGCCGCCTGTCTTCACGATATCGGCCGCTGCGATGAGGACCGGGCCAACGGGGGCGTCTGCCACGCGCAAAAGGGCGCCGAGATGGCGGTTCCCCTGATGGAGAATTTGCCCCTCGGCGCTTCACGTCGTGAGAACATTTTGCACTGCATTCGCAGTCACCGCTATCGTGGTACCAACGTCCCGGCGACTCTGGAGGCGCGCGTGCTTTTCGACGCCGACAAGATAGACGCCATCGGCGCCATTGGCGTGGCGCGGGCCTATCTTTTCGCCGGTGAGGTGGGCGCCAAACTGCACACCCCCGATCTGGACCCGGCTACTGCGACCGCATACTCCAAAGAGGACACCGGGTACAGGGAGTTTTGCGTTAAGCTGGTAAAAATTAAGGACCGTATGCTTACCAACGAGGGCCGCCGCCTGGCCGCCGGACGGCATGCTTTTATGGTGGCTTTTTTCAAACGTTTTTTGCAGGAATATAAAGGAGAGAGGTGATTTATGGCCCTGAATGTGGTGACGGAAATAGATGAATCGGTGGCGGTGCGCCACGTGCTCATCAGTGTGTCGGATAAAACGGGCTTGGACCGGCTGGTCGAGGGACTCCTGGCCGTCAACCCCGAGGTGAAGATTTTCTCCACCGGCGGCACCTTCGGGCGCCTCAAGGAGATCTTAGGGCCGCGCGCCCAAGGCTGCCTGACCCAGGTGGCGGACTACACCGGCCAGCCCGAGACCCAAGGAGGGCTGGTGAAGACCCTGGATTTCAAGATCTACCTGGGGCTGCTGACCGAGACATACA
>JBNKKA010000001.1:0-79266 GCA_050291585.1 Desulfobacteraceae bacterium | reverse complement strand
TGACCCGGGGGAGCTCTGGTTTGATTTTCTACAATGTGACCGGTCAAACCAGTTCGGGCTGGCGGCAGAACAACAACTACTGGACCAGCACTTTGCTTTCGGTCAATCAGCGCTACGGATTTAACGCCAGGGCCCGTAACGGGGACGCGAACATGACGGGCCTCTCCACCACCGAGTATCGCTACACCCTCGCCAACACCCCCGGGTATGCCCAGTTCTCCAACCAGACTCAGACCAGCATCCGGGCCAATTGGACGGCCAACGGGAATCCTTCCGGGACCCAGTACTATTGCGAGA
This sequence comes from Desulfobacteraceae bacterium, assembly GCA_050291585.1. GTDB lineage: Bacteria > Desulfobacterota > Desulfobacteria > Desulfobacterales > Desulfosarcinaceae > JASJCL01. The sequence goes on along the minus strand of JBNKKA010000001.1, from coordinate 78,969 downwards.
ATGTCACAAGAGGGACCAATTCAGGCTGGATCACGGCAACCTCCTGGACCAGCTCTGGCCTGAATTGCGGAACGAGATACCAGTTCAGGGTCAGGGCGCGCAATGGGGACAGCGTAGTGACCGGCTGGCAAGCACTCGACGACACGAGCACTGCTGCATGCCTACCCGTCGTATCTGTAGCGGTCGTCGATTCTACAGCCGCAGAGGCACCAGAGTTTCCCGACAACGGCACCTATCGCATCAGCCGCACGGGGAGTACCGCCTCGAGATTGGCCGTCAATATCAGCATGAGTGGCACGGCCACCCATGGGACGGATTATGCGGCCATCTCCAGCCCAGTATATATTGCAGCAGGACAAAGCTATGTGGATGTTTCACTGAGGCCGCTGAATGACAATGTGGACGAACCCAACGAAACCGCGCGTTTGACCATTGGAACGAGTAGTGGCTATACACGTGGATCACCCTATTACGCTACCATAACCATTCTGGACGATGATGAATCCCATCTGGTCCACTGCGCACCGACGACAACTGATCTGGGTGATTACTACTATAGAGGGTTTTACGTTTCAGATTATCCGGGTACGAACCTGACCTGGGTAACGCTTTATATGGCCACCACCGAGTCGGGGACCTATTCTATAAGGCTGACAGCACGTTCAGGCTCTTACAGCGGCACTACCATCGGGACCTCAACCGCAACGGTATCGCTTAATGGTACTAGTGAAGCCGTCTACTTTTCATTTAACGGTTCACCCCAGGTGACTCAGGGAAGCACGGTCGCCTTTTCCATCAGCATAGTCAGCGGACCCGGTACTTCTGTATATTACAATGTAGATACCGCCAGCGGCTGCCCGGTGGTTCAAACCAATGGCACAACTCCCCCGTTGGATAGCATTAGGCGCAATGGTATTGCCGTCGATATTTGGGGAGATCTTTATTAACCGCTATCGCAATGCAGGCGTCAGATTGGGCTTTTGAAATTCCACTCGATATTTGCGTGGTGGGCTCTAGCAAAGTGAATACTTTCGTGCCATAAATGCACAGCTACTTGTTCTGAAATTAATCATTTAGGCGGAGATAACCATGCGACCAATTAATCTTATCCTTATACTCACCCTTCTGCTCGTGGCCTGTGTCCCCGAGCAGTCCATGAACACAAGCGGATCGGGTGCGACCATCTCCGATGCCGGGGCACTGGCCGCTGCCGGCAAAGAACCCCAGCTCGTCCTCGAGGCGGGCGGGCATCAGGCCATCGTGCGCTCGCTTCTGTGCACCGCCGACGGCAGCGAGCTGGTGTCCGTGGGCGACGACAAGACCATCCGGGTGTGGTCGGTGTCCGAGGATGGCCGCAAGGCAACTTTGGCGCGTACCATCCGGGGGCAGATCGAAGATGGCCGTGCCGGTCAGCTGGCCGCCGCGGCCCTGTCGCCGCCGGACAAAAGCGGGCGACAACGCTGGTTGGCCGTGGGCGGATACCTGGCCGGGCCCGGCTCCTTCCGGGACGCCATCCGCATCCACGATTATGAGAGTGGCAAGGTCCACGCCCTTTTGCGCGGTCAGCAGGGCAGTGTCCTGGCTCTGGCTTTCTCCCCCGACGGCCGCTGGCTGGCCTCGGCGGGCAAGGACAACAAGATCAGGCTCTGGGATATGTCCAGCCTGGAGCAGGGGGGGCTCTTTAAGAAGCATTCCGTTCTCAAAGGCCACAAGGATCGCATCACCGCCTTGGCCTGGTCTCCCTCGGGAGATCGACTGGCCTCGGCCTCCTACGACGGTACTGCCCGGCTCTGGGACACCAGTCAGGTGGATGCGGGCAAAGTCAAGCTGACGGCCACCCTCAAAGGCCATGCCGGCAAGGTGCGCAGCGTGGCCTTCCACCCGGAGGGCGTATTTTTAATCTCCGGGGGACAGGACAAGGAGATCCGTCTCTGGGAAGCCGGGACGGGTGTGTTCCGCAGGGTGCTGGCCACGGCCGACCACCCCCTCTCCGCATTGGCATTTTCTCCCGACGGGAGTTTGATCATCGCGGGCAATTTTACACCGCCCAGGCCCGATCATGTGACCCTCTTCAGCTACCCCGACGGCGGGCAGCACCTCCTCTTCGACGGGCACGACAATGTGGTGGTTGCCGCGGCCTTTGATCCCAAGGGCAACTGGCTTGCCACGGCCGGTGGGGATAACAAGGAGATTCTGATCTGGAATCCCAAGGACGGCAAAATCCTGTCCCGTCTCGAGGGTCAGGGCAGGACGGTCTACGCCGTGGGTTTCTCCCGCGACGGGCGTTATATCAGCTGGGGGCATTCCTCTAAGTTCGTATCAATGAACGATCGCGGGCCCCTGAACCAGCGCTTCGATCTCAAGGAGATGGCGCGCCTGGCCGAGGGGCTTTCCCCCGGCGATGCCGTCCGGGCCTTGGAGCGCTATGAAAATCTCTCTTTTAAAATTGAATCCAGCAACGCCTCGGCCTATCAGGACATCTTGCAGATCCAGCGTGGGGCCAAACGTATCGGCACCATCCAGCGTGGGGCCTCAAACGGCCATTGGCACAGCGCCTACACCTTTACCCCGGGTGGGCAGAGTGTCCTCTCGGGGGGGCAGAACGGTGAGCTGGGGCTGTACACCCTCGATGGCAAACTCAAGGCCAAGCTGGTGGGGCATACGGGCGAGATCAAGGCCGTGGCGGTGTCCGCCGACGGCCGCTGGGCCCTCTCGGGTTCCAACGACCAGACGGTGAAGCTCTGGAATCTGGGTGCGGTTTACAACCACGGAGCAAGGGAGATTCCGGCCACTCTGACCCTCTTTCCCACCATGGACGGCCAGTGGATCGCCTGGACTCCGGAGGGCTTTTTTGCCGCCTCGAGTTCGGGAGCCCGCAGCATCGGTTACAGCGTCAACCGGGGGCTGGCCCTCAAGGCCAAGTACGTCTCGGTGGATCAACTCTATGACCGCTTCTACCGTCCCGATCTGGTATACTCCAGGATCCACGGCGATTCAGAGAAACTCTGGGAGAAGAAAGAGGCTAAGGCGGACGCCAAGACCGTTCTGAAAGAGGGCCTTGCGCCCCGCATCGCCTTTGTTGACCCCGCTACCAGCAGCGACATTGACAAGCAGGAGATCGAGGTGCAGGCCAATGTGGTCGACCAGGGGGGGGGTATCGGCAAAGTGGTCTGGCAGGTCAACGGCACGACCGTCGCCACCGACACCTATGCCGACGTCCCCTTGTCGCGCAAGGCGAGTGGATCCTCGGCCCAGGAGGACGATGTCGTCACCCTCAAGCAGCGCTTCAAAATGCTGCCGGGGGACAACACCATCAAACTGATCGCCTATAATCGCAAGAATGTGGTCGCTTCGGCGCCCGCCGTGCTCACCTTCACCCTCAAGGCGCCCACCACCCTGGCCTCCGCCGGCAACACGCCCGAGCCGCCGGACGCCCCGGTCAAGGCGGCCTTTGCCCAGCTTCCCAAACTGCATCTGCTGACGGTGGGCATCAATCATTACCGGGACAAATCCCTGCGACTGCGCTACGCGGTTCAGGACGGGCGTGCCATCATCAAGACCATGCGGCGGGTGGGTAGACCAATGTTCGAGGCGGTTGTGGAGACCACCCTTTTCGACCAGCAGGTCACCCTGGCCGGCCTTAGCGCCGCCTTCGGGGAGTTGAAGGAGAAGGTCGCTCCCCAGGATGTGTTTATCTTTTATCTCGCCGGTCACGGGGTGACTCTGGATGGGCGCTACTACTTCCTTCCCGTGGATTTCCGCTATACCAACGAGGAGGCTATCCGCACCCACGGGATCAATCAGAACCACTTCCAGGAGTGGTTGGGGCACATCTCAGCCCGTAAGAGCCTGGTGCTCATCGATACCTGTGAGAGCGGCTCTTTTTCAAAAACCATGCTGGCCCTACGCGGCATCGCCGAGAAAACGGCCGTCGCCAAGCTGACGCGGGCCACGGGGCGGGCCACCATCCTGGCGGCCACCGATGAGCAGCCGGCGGCCGAAGGGTATCAGGGCCACGGGGTTTTTACCTACGTCATCCTGCAGGGGTTGCAGCATGCCGACGCCCAATTCGGCAATCGTGATGGCTACATCGATCTTTTCGAACTGGCGGCCTATGTCAACGATCAGGTGCCGGCCATCACCATGAACGCCTTTAATTTTGAACAGGTTCCCCAGGTCTCCCTCATCGGTACCGACTTTCCCATCGGCCTGGTCAGCGGTGCGGGGGCCTGATCGGCAGATAGACGCGATACACTGCCGCAGGTATACTTTTTCCGTATGCCTGCGGCCGTGCAGATCCTTCCTTGCCGGGTGCAAAACCGTACTTGCGCCTTATTTCCTGGATTCTTCCCTCTATTAAGGTTATCAATTATAGTTTAAGGGTGGATTCCCTGCCCCATTTTGTTCATGTACACTATCCGCAGGATCAACTGCTTAAGATACAATTGAGTTAATTTTAGAACCACGGGAGTTGAATTGGATACGGTCAACGGTCATCTGGAAATACACGACAAGGGATTTGGTTTTCTGAGGGACATTGAGCGCAACTTTCAGGCGCAGCCAGTGGACCCCTTCGTGCCCGCCCACCTGATCTCGCGCCTGCGCCTGCGTGAGGGGGTGCTGGTTTCCGGCTTCGGCGTGCCGGGCAGCGGCAAGAATCGCAACCTGCGCCTGGAAAAGGTCGACAGCATTAATGGTAATGACCCAAAGGCCTACGCCCAGGTGCGCCCCCTGCAGGACCAGGTCAGCCTGAATCCCAGCGAGCGCTTCATTATGAGCAAGGGCCCCGACGACATCACCGGCCGCGTCCTCGATTTGGTGGTTCCCATTGGCAAGGGGCAGCGCGGTCTGATCATCTCGCCCCCCAAATCGGGTAAGACGACCTTGCTGAGCCACATGGCCAATGCCGTCACCGACCATCACCCCGAGGTGGACGCCTTCGTGCTCCTGGTGGATGAGCGCCCCGAGGAGGTCACCGATTTCAGCCGCGGCCTCCAGGGTGCCCATGTGCTCTACTCTTCCGCGGACCAGGGCGTCGGCCAGCATATGCGTATGACGCGTCTGGCCATGCACACGGCCATGCGCTGCGCCGAGGCCGGCCGCGATGCCGTAGTCTTCATCGACAGCCTGACTCGCATGGCGCGTGCCTTTAACGTCAACACCCGCAGCCATGGTCGCACCCTTTCGGGCGGGCTGGCGGCCACCGCCATGGAGATGCCCCGCCGCATTTTCGGCGCGGCCCGCGATATTGAACACGGCGGCTCGTTGACCATTATCGCCACCATTCTGGTGGATACCGGCAGCCGCATGGACGACATCATCTACCAGGAGTTTAAAGGCACCGGCAATATGGACCTGGTCCTCAATCGCGAATGCGCCGAACAGCGCATTTTCCCAGCCATCGACGTCCACCAGTCGGGCACCCGCAAGGAGCACCTGCTGCTCTCGGACGCGGAGTACAAGGAGGTCGTCCAGATCCGCCGGGGGCTCTCCCGCCGCAATGTCGCCACCGCCATGGGCGACCTCATCGATTATCTGGACAAGGGGATCTGAAAAAGGTCCTTAAAATCTAACAAGATCCTCAGGCCTGAACAAAACCTTAGGAGCAAAGCCAATGTCTCTGTGGAAGATCTTCTCTGGCCCCACGCCCGAGAAACTGGCCCGTCAGGCTCAAGAGCTGGTCGATGCCGGCCAGTGGGGACCGGGCAAGCTGGCCCTGGAGCGCGCCCTGGAAAAGGCTCAAGACGCGGAACTCGAGGACCACCTGCGCGCCGAGATTCAAGCCTGCTGCGACCACCTGGCCCGTGAACACTTGGAGCAGGCCCAAACGATGGTGGCGGGCGGCCACCAGCGGGACGCCGCTGAGTACTATCGCCTGGCCATGGAGGTGGCGCGGGATCCCCAGTTGGAGGCCCAGGCCCGTGAGGGGTTAGACCGCTTGCAGGCGGCCCCTGCAGCCCCCTCGGGAGCATCCTTAGCAGTTTATCACCCCGCGGAGCCAGGCGACCCGGATCTCTACGGCGGCGAGGATGAAGACGCTCAAGCCACCTTCTGGGCCCTCATCGGCACCCTCCCCGAGGATATGCAAGACGCCTACGAGGATTACGGTGAACCCTTTCGTAGTGGTTATCTGGCCCTCAACCGCGGCGAGTTCGACACTGCCGCCCAGCTCCTGGAGGAGGCCCATCAGGCGTATCCCCAGGCGGGCACCTATATCCCTTTGGAGCTGGCGGCCGCTTACGCCCACACCGGGCGGCCGGCGGAGGCCCGTGAGCTGCTCGACACATTTCTGAACTATCACCCTGACATCTTGCCCGCCTACCAGCTGTTCTGCGATCTGCTCTGGGATGAGGAAGATTATGATGCAGTCGACGACCTGCTGGCGGGGGTACCCGAAGCGCTCGTGGATTCAGTGGCCCTGGTCCTCCTCAAGGGGGAGAACCTCAAGCGGGCCGGTGATCATGAAGCGGCCATCACTTTTCTGGAAGCGGTGCAAAAAAGCTTCACCTGGAGCGAACCCGTGGCACGCCTCCTGGCGACGGTCTACACGGCGGCCGGTCAATCCGAGGCTGCTCGCGTGATCTACGGCGAACTCATCCAGCGTTGCCAGAGCTGCCACAGCCGAGTGGACCCGCTGATCAAGCACAACTTTGCCGAACTTTCTTTTGCCGCCGGTCAGCGCGACACCCAGCTACTGGAACTCTACCTCTCCCTGGCCCAGGAGGCCCCACCCCAAGCGGCGATCTACTTCCAGCGTGTCGGCAGCATCTACGCCGAGCAGGGCCATGAGGATGAGGCTGCGCGTTTTGAGGCGCTGGCCCGGCAGGCCACTGACAGCCAGCCTCAAACAGATTAAATATAGATCCTATCCTAAAACTTCACAGGAGTATTCCCATGGCCGGCGGATCAAAAAAGGCGATCTACGGCGCCATCGCAGCCAATACGGCCATCGCCGTCAGTAAATTTATCGCCGCTTTCTTCTCCGGATCCTCCTCAATGTTCTCCGAAGGGATCCATTCTCTTGTGGACACCGGCAACGGCGTATTGCTGCTGCACGGGATCCGGCGGAGCCATAAGCCTCCGGATGCGGAGCATCCGTTTGGGTACGGGCAGGAGATTTTTTTCTGGAGCTTCATCGTGGCTATCCTCATCTTCGCTTTAGGCGGTGGGGTCGCCATCTACGAGGGCGTCAAGCATATTCTTCACCCGCGAGCCTTGCAGAATGTGGGCTGGAATTATGTGGTGCTTATTCTGGCGATGATATTTGAAGGCTCCGCCCTGCGAATCGCCCTTAGAGAGTTCAACACCTCGAGAGGGGGGAAACCTTTTCTGCGGGCCCTCAGGGAGGGCAAAGACACGGCCACCATTGCCGTTGTCATCGAGGATACAGCGGCCCTGCTCGGATTGACCGTGGCCGTGCTTGCTGTTTTTCTCGGCCAGACAACCGGGTGGGCCTATTGCGACGGCATCGGATCGGTCCTGATCGGACTGATCCTGGTCTGCGTGTCCCTCTTTTTTGCCGCCGAGTGCAAAGGGCTCCTGGTTGGCGAGGGTCTGCTGCCCGAAGACGTGGAGAAGGTGAATCGTATCCTGGCCGAGGAGCCCAGGGTGGGCGTTTATAAAAGGCCCCTGAGCCTCTATTTCGGTCCCAATGAGGTGCTGGTCAACCTCGAGGTGAATTTCCAGGACGGGCTTACTTCCGATGAGATCGAGGCGACCATCGACGGCATCGAGTCAAAAATCAAAACAGCCATCCCCGCGGTCAATCGCATTTTCATCGAGGCCGAAACCATCCGAAGAAGGGCACCGCTTAAGAGCTGAGGGGCCCCCGGCATCAAACACTTTGCTTTAGTGATGGGGGCATGCGGTTGATGCTGATGCGGTGGGTCTTGCCGAAGGCTATGACCGCCTCAGGCGCAAAGTCACCGGCCAGGTAGGTCGTGAGGAAGCGCTCCTGGGAGAGCATGTGAAGGACGTAGCTGAGGTGGCCGCTGTAGCCGTTGGGGTCCAGTGTGCGGAGGTCTTTGATTGTCTCCTCGGCCAATTCCATGACCTGACGGTGGACCTGGGGCGGCGCCTCGGGAGTACATCTATGCAGGGAGTAAACCCGCCGACAGGAGAAGGGTCGTACAGGGTAGATACCGCAGGCCTTGTTCTTCTGCAGAAAGGGGCAGGCGGCGACCTTGCCCTGTTCGCGCTGGCGAACCTCTTTGAAAAGGCTTTTTTCGATGGACCTGCGCCGGGGCTTGGGCAGTTGTTCGATAAAGGCCCGGATCACGAGACCTTCCTGGGTGGTGGCGTCGATGCTGCCGGCCGCCGAGCAGCAGAAGGCGCAGCCTTTGACGCAGGCGGCTTCGGTCTTGAAGGTTTGGGTGCCTGCCTCGAATTTCTGGTAGCAGGCTTCCAATTGACTGCGGTGGGAGGCCATTTGGTCTATGATCTCCATTTTTTTCACCCGAAGGTCTTTGCTTTCCAGGCGAAGCGATCCCTGTGCAGGTCGGTGAAGTCGATGAAGACTCTGTAATTTACCAGGATTTTATCTACTCCTCATCGTCCAGAGCTTTATAACGGTCGGCCTGTTGGGTTTCGATGGCCTTTAGCTCCTCTTTGGCCTCCTTGAACTGGTCGGTTTGTTCTTTGCCCACCACGGTTTCCACGGTTGAATCCACTTTCTCACGGGACTCGCTGCCCTCACAGCCGGAGAGGATCAGGCTTCCCGCCAATCCAAGGGCGATGATCCCTGTGGTGATGATCTTGCGCATAATTATCCTTGTCTTTCTGTTGGACGTTTACTCTTTTATGGCCGAGCCTCCAGGGCCCGGCGCACCAGGAGCTGCATGCAACCTTTGATATTGGCTTCGCTATAAAGGGTGAAGGTTTCGCGGTAGTATTCAGCGTATATGGCCTCCACCAGTTCATGGGTCGGGTCCGGGTGTTGCCCGATGCGTTCGAAGAGGGTGGTGGCCGCCTGCCTGGCCGTGTCGAAGGCCGTTGTCGCCGCATTGCCCGCTAGGGGCCCCTGGTGGGCGGGACACAGCCGGGTTGGTTTCAGGGCGGCCAGTTGGTCGATGGTCTCAAGATAATCCGTATACCCAGTGAAGTAGAGGGGGCAGAAATCCCCGCTGAGGTAGCGAAAGCCCAGGGCGTCGGAGCTCATCAAGGCCTCCAACTCCGGTACATGGACGGCGATGCTACCGGGGCTGTGACCCCTGACCGGCAGACACCTCAGGGTGCGGGCGCCCAGATTGATATCTGTTGACACCTCTATGCAACGGTAGTCTTCCGGGAAATGGATGGCCTCTATCGGTGGGCGCCCCGGTTGCCACCCGATCTCGGCCAGGCGGGCGCTCATGAGGCCGTCCTCGGCGATCATTTTAGGGCCCGCTTTGGGGTGGCTGACGAACTCGCGCGCGCCGGTCGCCGCGACCAGCCGGGCCTTGGGAAAGTGGGCCCTCAAGCCCTCCAAACCAGTGAAGTGGTCCGTGTGGGGATGGGTCAGGACCAGGTAGTCGGGTGAGACGCCCAGTTCATCGAGCTGGGCGATGACGGCGTCCACCACCCCTGAGACCCCCGCCTCAATGAGGGCGCTTTTATGGGTGCCCTGTACCAGGTAGAGGTTGAAGTAGATGTTGCCCAGGACCCAGAGGCCCTCGCCCAACTGGCGGGGGATCTCCTGGGATGGTGGTTCGTGGAGCATGACGCTTCGTCCTCCTCAATGACAATGGCATCTCTCGCGGCGGCGGTTGTCTGTCATGGCCTGCCTTCGATTCCCGATTATGATCTAGCGGGCGCCATTTTTTTGCAACACCTGGTTGGCGCAGACCTGGCTAATCCTTAGTCACACCGGCTTAAACCATGGTTTTAGGTTGAATGCTGGCGGCAGCCGGGGCCGCTCAAGCGACTGCGGCCGTTGGTGTCCGAGATCACTTTTATCTGGACCGGGATACGCTCCTTGAGGGTGGCCACATGGGAGATGATACCGATGAGCTTGCCCTCCTGGTACAGGCTCCCAAGGGTGTCCAGGGCGATCTCAAGGGTCTCCTCGTCCAAAGTGCCGAAGCCTTCGTCCAGAAAGAGGGAGTCCAGGCGCACCTTGCGGCTGGCCATGCGTGCCAAGCCTAAAGCCAGGGCCAGGCTCACCAGAAAGCTCTCACCGCCGGAGAGGTTGTCGGTGGCACGCAGGACGCCCCCCTGGTAGTCGTCGGCCATGAGGAGCGCCAGGGGGCGCTTGGGATCCCTGACCATGATGTAGCGCGCACTCATTTTTTGCAACTCTTGGTTGGCATAGGCCACCACCTGCTCAAAGGTCAACCCCTGGGCAAAGACGCGGAATTTTTTTCCGTCGGCCGACCCGATCAGATCATGGAGGCGCTCCCAGCGGCCGCAGACAGCGGCCTGCTTTTCGCGGCGGGTGGGGACCGCGGCCTGGCGGGCGCGGGTTTTGGCGAACTGGGCGAGCTGCTCGGCCAGGGCGCCGGCACGGGTCTGGAGGGTCTCACGCTCGGCATCCAGGGCTTCGATCTCCACTGTGAGGGCAGCGCCGGATCTGGTGGTCAGTTTTTCATCGCGGGTCTTTGCTAGGGCTTTTTCGCGATCCTTTGTGCGGGCGACCAGAGCCGCCGCGGCCTGTTCCAGCGCTTTTTTACGGGCGGATAGGGTGTCCATCTCGGCACCGCTCAGGCGGGCGTCGCAAAAATCGGCCTCATCGCGGAAGCCGGCTGCGCCGAGGGCGGCGTTGAATCTGGGGCCTGCTGCGGCCAGGCTGGACGCATGCCGGGTGAGCTGTTCGGCCAGGGCTTGGGCGCGCGTTCGGGCTTTGATCTCCGCCTGCTGGCAGGCGATCATCGCTTTTTCCGCAGCCGCATTTTTCCTCTCCGCCTGGGTCACCTGTTCTGAAAAGCGAGCCTCCTCCTGGTCGGGATCCTTGTCACCAAACAGCTCGCCGCGCTGCTGATCCAGATCCTTGCGCTGCTTGACGAGGGTTTCAAGGTGGGCCTGGGCCTGGCTCAGGTGGGTGGCCGCTTGACCCCCCGCCTGGGCTTCGAGCTCGGCCGCGTGGGCCTGTTCGGCGATGGTTTTTTGCCATTTGTCGGTGGCATGCTGCTGGTCCGTGTAGCGTCGCAAGCGCTCTTCCAGGTCAGTCAAGAGAGGCCTTGTGCCTGTGTCCGCAAGGCTGGCGATGCCGTAGGCGGAGAGCTCCTCCAAGAGTTCTTGGGCCGATATTGCAACTCCTTTTTTTAATATTTCTCCCTCGACCGCCAGGCGTTTAAGCTCCAGGTCGGCGGCCTCGGCCTCGAAACGGGCCTTTTGCAGATCCCTTTCAGCAGCGGATAGCGCCACGCGGGCCTTCTCTAAATCGGCCCTGCGGTTGGCGATCTCCTTATCCACTGCTTCGGCGGTGGCGAGGGTCTCCCGGTTGGCGGCAAGGGCTTTGCGCTGGCCCTCCATGACTGCCGCTAAATCAGCCGCCGATGGTGTCGCCGCTTCCGCCACGTCGGGTAGGGTAATGGCCGCCAGGGCCGCAGAGATCTCCACCTCTGTCTCGGCCAGTTCGGCCAGTTTCACGGCGGTCTCCTCCAGTTGACTAGCAGCCCGGCTGGCTTTGGCGATAAGTTTCTGGAGACGCTTTTCCGTGTTGATCAAGGCCTTTTGGGCTCCCGCAAGTGCCTCCTGGGCGTCATCGGGCGGCGGCGGTGTTGCTACTGCCCACGGGTGGTCGGAGGACCCGCAGAGGGGGCAGGGCTGACCCGCCCGCAGGTGACGGCGCTCGCTCTCCAGGTCGGCCACCCGCCGCAGGAGGCTCAGGGCTTCGTTTTTATCGGCCACTGCCTGTTCGCGCAGGGTTTTCTCCTGGCGGCAGGCGGCTTCATCGGTGGCAGCCGTCCTAGCCTCTGTCGCCAGTTTTTTTTGGGCGACCTCCAGAGCAGTTTTCTGGTTGGCGATGGTTTCCCGGCGACGTGTGAGTTCAAGGGCGCGCTTGAGGTGATGCAGCTGATCCTGGAGTTTTTCACAGCGTCTGCGCTGGTCGGCGAGGTCGTTGTCGGAAAGTAGTTCTTTGAATCGGTCTTCGCTTGCCCTTAGCTGAGCGTGGCAAATCGTCTGTGCTTGCCCCAGGGTGTCTGCAGCCTGGCTGGCCTGGGCAGCTGTTTTTGCTGCCGTGCGCACGTGTTGACCCGCTTTGTTGATGCGGGTTTCATGGGCCGCCAGGGCCGCCCGCTTGTCGTCGTGGTCGGCACACTGGCGGCGAATGCCGGCCATGGCTGTGGCCAGCCCCGCGTCGGCCGGGTGGGTCTCCAGATAGGTCTGGGCTTTTTCCAGTGCGATGCGGCTCTTGGCGAGGGCCTTGCGGGCATCGGCTTCGGCCGCCCTGGCCTGGTCCACGGCTTTTTGGTGCTGCCTGCAAAGGGTCTCCTGCTCGCCCACTTGACGCACCACGGCTTTCCGCTGGATATCGAAGGCGCGCACCGCTTTGAGGGTATCCGCGACCTCGGACTGAATGCGTCGGGTTTCTGTGAGATGGGCCTGGGCCTTTGTGGCCCGATGACGGGCCGCCTCTAGCTCGGTGGCCAAGTGTTTCTGCTGCTCTGCCAGACTGTCTTGGGTCGCCTGGTCTTCGGCCATCTGGTGGCGGATCTCCTTGAGGCGGTCATGCTCGGCGGCGAGGGGTTGTGCTTTTTCGGCCCGCGCCAGGCGCCCCATGTCGGTCTGCGCCTCCTTCTCGTGAGCCTTTTGGGCTTCGGCCTCTTTGGCCAATCCGACAAGCTCCGCCTCCAGGGCTGCTAAACTTTCCCGCCAGGCCAATGCTTTAGAGAGCTGTTGGCGTTCAACGTTTTTCCGCTTCAGCCGGCCCTCCAGCGCCTTCTGTTCACTTTTGAGCCGCGCCTCGCCCTCGGCATTGGGGAGGTCTAAACCGTCCAACTGGGCCTGGAGTTTGTCGAGGTCGGCAGCTTCCCTGCGCAGGCGTTCGTGGACACCCCTGGAGATCTCGCTGTAGATACCGGTTCCGGTGATCTCTTCCAGGATGGGGGCCCGTTCGTCCGGGCCCGCCTGGAGAAAGGCGGCGAACCCGCCCTGGGCAAGGAGGATGCTTCGGGTGAAGCGGTCGAAGTCCAGGCCGGTGACCTTGGTGACTTTCAGGGCCACCTGGCGCAGCTTGGTCTCAAGCACGGTGCCGTCGCTGTCGTCCACGATCTCGTGTTGGGGCTGCTGAAGCCGGCCCTCCGCCTTGCGGCGCGCGCGGCGCTGACTCCAGTGGCAGCGAAAGCAACCCTTGGCGGTGCTGAAAGTCACTTCGGCGAAGCATTCGCCCGTACCGCGACTCATGATCTCGTTGGTAGTGGTGGAGATGGTTTTCAGGCGTGGGGTGCGCCCGAAGAGGGCCAGACAGAGAGCGTCCAGGAGGGTGGTCTTACCCGCCCCGGTGCCACCGGTGATGGCGAAAATGCCCCCGGAGCCGAAGGCCGAGTCCTGGAAGTCAACGGACCATTCGCCGGCTAGAGAGTTGAGGTTTTGGAAACGCAGGAATTCGATTCGCATGGGGGTGCTTTACTCTGCCGCTGGGTTAGGGGGCACGGCGTCGTTATCCTGAAGCTCCTGGACGACCTCCTGGAACATGGTGGTGAGGAGGGGCCGTTCGTCGGCGTCGATCTCGTGGGCTTCCAGGCAGCGCGCGAATACATCGTCGGGCCGCAGATCTTCGAGAGCTTGCGCCACCGCTGCTTGATCGAGCAATTGGGCCGTGCGGCCCTGGTTGCGGATGCGTAGGATCTCCACCGGGCCGTCGGCCACCAGGGGATGGAGGGTGTCGGCCAGATCCGTGCGAATCTCCCGGCCGGTGTAGACCACCTCTACCCAGAGAGGACGACCCTCGGCTTGGCGCGTTGCGAGGGCCGTCTGGATAGCGGGCAGATCGCCCTGGATGCGCTCGAGGGGCTGGGAATTAGGTACTTCCACCTTGCGGATCCTGCACCCCTCCTCGCCCATGTCACCGACAAGTACGCATTTGGCCCGTCCGGCCTCGGTGAAACTCATCGGTAAGGGGGCGCCGCTGTAGCGCAGGTGGTCTGCCCCGGCCACACGCTGATGGCTGTGTAGATGGCCCAGGGCCAGATAGTCTAGATCCGTTCCTAAGCGGGTCGCGTCCACCCGCACCAGGGTGCCCACGTAGAGCTCACGCACGCCGTCCTCCGCCTGGGTGCGGCCGCCGGCTGCGAAGAGGTGGCCGGTGGCAATGAGGGGGACGAAGTGGTTAATGGCTTTCCGGCGCTCGCGGGCAATGCTCAGCACCTTTTGGTAGTGGGCGTCGATCCCCGCAAGCAGGCGGCGCTGTTTCTCGTCCATGCTCTCTCCAGCATCGCTAGTGCGCACCTCCCGGTCACGCAGGTAGGGAACGGCGCAGACGATGGCTTCAGGGATACCGGAGGCTGTGCAGAGGGTGAAAACCTCTTTCTCGATCTGTTCGCAGGCACGTCCCACCACGTGGACATTCAGCTGGGCCAACAGCGCCTTGGGGGCATCGAGGAGGGCGGCGGAATCATGGTTTCCGCCTACCACCACGATGTGGCGGCAGGGGGTGCGGGCCGCCTGGTAGAGGAAACGGTAGTAGAGGGCCTGGGAGCTGTGGCTGGGAGTGCTGGAATCAAAGACGTCGCCGCTGATGATGAGAAGCGCGATCTCCTCCCGTTGCAACTGGGTTGTCAGCCAGTCGAGGAAAGCGGCTTGTGCTGTGCTTCGGCTGCGTCCATAGAGGCGGCGGCCCAGATGCCAGTCGGAGGTGTGAAGAAGCCTGATCGCCAATGTTTATCCTTACCTCGTTGTCGATTTGTACTCGCTTGCCTATATTACGGGTCTTACGCGGTTGAAGGGCGATTTATAAAGCTCCTGGAGAACCAGGCTTGCAGCGCCGCGCGCCCAGTCGATGTCGCGCCATTTGTGGATGACTACCTCCAGGTCCCCGCGCAGGCCGGGGTTGACGTGGGTGTCGATGGCCGTTCGCATGGGACCGAACATCAGATCGCCCGCCTTGACCCCGTCGCCGGACATGATGATGCGTGAGGGGTTGAAGATCTGCACCAGGCCGGCGATGCCACGGCCGAGGTAGGTGCCCGCATGGGAGAGGATCTCCCGTGGAACGGCGTCGCCCGCTTCGGCGGCTGTGATGACGGCATCGAAGTTGAGATCCCCCTCCCCCGGCCACAGCCAGCGTCCGTCATCCATGGCAGCTTGTGCCGCTGCGGCGATGGAGAAGTTACTGGCGTAGGCTTCGATGCAGCCTTTTTTTCCGCAGCGGCAGGCAAGCCCCTCACTGTCGATCACCACGTGGCCGAACTCGGCGGCGAAACCACGGGCGCCGCGGTACAATTGGCCGTTGACGACGATCCCCATACCCACCCCATCCTCGATGGTGATCACCAGGAAATTGTCGTGACCGCGTCCCTCGCCGAACCATTGGTGGGCCAAGGTCACGGTGTTGGTGTCGTTCTCGATATGGGTGGGGATCTCGAAGCGAGACTCGAGAAACTCCCGTAGGGGCAGCTTGCCATCCTTGTAGAGGGGGGTCCAGAAACAATTGCCGCTGCGGCTGTCGATGAAGCCAGGCAGACCGATGCCGATGCCTGAGATCGTCTCCAACTGGAGGCCCACCTCGCTGACGCAGTGGCGGATGCCGTCTTCGATGAGGTCGGCCACAAACTCCACCGAGCGTTCCTTGGTGCGCACCGGCACAATCACATGGCTTTGGACCTCGGCCTGCATGTCGGTGACAGCCACGCTGACGCGCAAGGAACTGAGCTTGACGCCTACTACATAGGCCGCCTGGGGGTTGATGGCCAGGCGCACGCGTTTGCGGCCGCGTTCCACGCTTTCCACGGTGTCCTTGGTGTAGATCAGGCCGTCTTGCAGCAAGCGGGCGGTGATGTTGGTTACGGCGGCGCGGCTCTGGCCCGTCATCTCGGCCAGTTCAACGCGGGAGATGGCGCCGGCGTTACGGATGGCGTTGAGGATGTTGAAGCGGTTGATCTCGCGGATCAGTTCTTTGTTGGCAACGGCCATGATAGACAAAGTTTTGTGGGTGAATTTTATATCCGGATGCTCTCTTTCACCTGCCGGTGGGCAACCCGGGTTCCTCAGTGCCGGATGAAGGCACACTGGCTTTTTAATACAAAAGAGTGCATAGGCGCAAGCGGCTTCGGTAATCTATCTGTTGTGGGTGGTTCGCTGAGTTTATGGACCTCTTTTCGACTGCAGGTTGGTGGCATCTGTCGGTGGAAGAATAAAATATCTTGATGGCAAACGATGGTGTCTTTTTTTGTTTACTGAATAAATTAATACTTGACAAGCTTTTCCTGCTCGATTAAACGAATATTCAACAGGAGGCCTGTAGATGCTGTGTTACTTAGGGTGTTGACAGTATTTAGCACTTGTCTATGGTGCATACAGGCAAATTTTTGATTCATTGATGAAACTTTATGTGTAAAGAGGGAGGGGACCATGGTCTCAAAATTGGCTAAGCTAATATTGGTAGGCGTTCTTGCATTGGTTATGGGTGTCTCCAGCAGTTTTGCCGGTGAGGTAGAGGTACTTCACTGGTGGACCTCTGGTGGCGAGGCCAAGTCGGTGAAGGTCCTCAAGGGGCTCCTCGAAAAAGAGGGCCACACCTGGAAGGATATGGCCGTGGCCGGCGGCGGTGGCGGCAACGCCATGACGGTTCTCAAGTCGCGGGCTATGGCGGGCAACCCCCCCACCGCGGCCCAGGTCAAGGGGCCCGCGATCCAACAATGGGGCGACGAAGGGGTGTTGGCCAACCTGGACGAGGTGGCCAAGGCGGGCAGCTGGGATGCCCTTTTGCCCAAGGTGGTGGCCGATGTCATGAAATACGAGGGGCACTATGTGGCCGTACCGGTCAACGTCCACAAGATCAACTGGATGTGGGCCAATCCGGAGGTGTTCCGCAAAGCCGGCGCCAAAGTACCCACCACTTGGGCCGAATTTGAGACCGCCGCTAAAAAACTCAAGGCGGCCGGTGTCATCCCCGTGGCCTGGGGCGGCCAGAACTGGCAGGAAGCCACGGTGTTTGAATCCATCGTTCTGGGTGTCGGTGGTGTCGAGTTCTACAAGAAGGCCCTGGTGGACGCCGATCCTGCCGCTTTGAACAGTCCCACCATGATAAAATGCCTGGACACCCTGCGCATGGTGCTGCAGTACATCGACAAGGACGCCCCCGGCCGCGACTGGAACCTGGCCACCAGCATGGTGATCCAGGGTAAGGCCGCCATGCAGTTCATGGGCGACTGGGCCAAGGGTGAATTCGTGGCCGCCGGCAAGACATACGGGGCCGATTACGTGGCCATGCCGGTTCCGGAGACCAGTGAGGGTTACCTCTTCAACATAGATAGCTTCATCATGTTCCAGGTCAAGGACAAGAGTGCCCAGGAGGCCCAGAAGGCCATGGCGCGCCTGATCATGGAACCCAAGTTCCAGGAGGTCTTCAACGTCAACAAGGGTTCCATCCCCTGCCGCCTGGGGATGTCCCACCTCCCCTTCGACTTCCCGGCCATCTGCAGCTTCGACAGCTTCGCGGCCACCGCCCAATCCGGCGGCCTGCTGCCCAGCATGGCTCACGAAATGGCTGTCTTTCCCGCCGTCCGCGGGGCGATCTTCGACGTTGTGACCAACTTTTGTAATTCCACTACGGCCTCTGACAAAGCGGCCAAGGACTTGGCTTCGGGCGTGAAAGCCGCGATCTAGTCTGGATTCGCTCAAAAGCATCTATCCGGGGTGCGGCGTTCGTGGGTGCGAGATACCCCGCGGACGCCGCCCAAACCCCAGTGTATATCAGGGACTTTTCATGATGACTGTCAAGGCCACTGCCCAGGGTCAAGGTTTGCCTGCGACGCCCAGACGTCCGATCTTGGCCGTGATCGAAGATCTCTTACCCAAGATTGTTCTGGCCCCAACTACCATCTCGGCCATGATCTTCATTTACGGCTTCATTCTATGGACAGCCTGGATCTCCTTCACCAAATCGCGCATGCTGCCCAGATACGACCTGGCCGGCCTCTACCAATACATCAAACTCTTCACCAACGACCGCTGGTGGGTGGCCTGCAAGAACCTGATGATTTTCGGCGGTCTCTTCATCACCATCTGCATCGTTCTGGGGCTCTTTCTGGCCATTTTGCTGGATCAGAAAATACGCGCCGAGGGGGCTCTTAGAACCATCTACCTCTACCCCATGGCCCTCAGCTTTATCGTCACCGGCACGGCGTGGAAATGGATTCTAAATCCCGGATTGGGCCTGGAGCGCCTCATGCACCAGCTGGGCTTTACGGGTTTCACCTTCGACTGGCTGGTGAATCCGAAGATGGCCATCTATACGGTGGTGATCGCCGGGGTCTGGCAGAGCTCGGGCTTTGTGATGGCCATGTTTCTGGCGGGCCTGCGGGGTATCGACGATTCCATCATCAAGGCCGCCCAGGTGGACGGGGCCAGCCTGCCGCGCATCTATCGGCGCATCATCATCCCCAGCCTGCGGCCGGTTTTCTTCAGTTCCATCATCATCCTGGGGCACATCGCCATCAAGAGTTTCGACCTGGTGGTGGTCCTCACGCGCGGGGGACCCGGCTATGCCTCGGATGTGCCGGCCACCTTCATGTACACCTTTGCCTTTACCCGCAGCCGGCTGGGCTTCGGGGCCGCCAGCGCCATGGTGATGTTCTGCGGGGTGATGGCCATCATCATTCCATACCTGTACTCCGAATTGAGGACCAAGACCAATGGCTGATTCTATAGATACCGGCGTCGGCAGGGACCGCGGTCAATTCTGGGCACGTCTGGGCATCTACACCATCCTCACCGTGGCAGCCCTCTATTTCCTTATGCCGCTAGTGGTTATGGTGCTGACTTCGGTCAAATCCATGGCCGATATCCGCAATGGGAATTTGATTTCCCTGCCTACGTCGATAAACTTCGAGGCTTGGGCCGAGGCCTGGGGCAGTGCCTGCATCGGCGCCGGCTGCCAGGGTGTCAAGGCCTACTTCTGGAATTCAGTCAAGATCACCGTTCCGGCGGTCTCGATCTCCACCCTCATCGGGGCGCTCAATGGGTATGTCTTCTCCAAATGGCGCTTTAGGGGCAGTGAGCTGCTCTTCTCCCTTCTGCTGGTGGGCTGCTTCATCCCTTTTCAGGTGATTCTACTGCCCATGGCCTCCACCCTGGGTAGACTGGGTATCTCCCAGAGTTTGGTCGGGTTGATTTTCGTCCATGTGGTCTACGGGCTGGCCTTCACCACTTTGTTTTTTCGTAACTATTACGTGAGCTTGCCCGACGAGTTGATCAAGGCCGCACGCATCGACGGGGCGGGCTTTTTCCGCATCTTTTGGCGCATTATCCTGCCTATTTCGGCGCCCATCTTCGTGGTCTCCATCATCTGGCAGACCACCCAGATCTGGAATGACTTCCTCTTCGGAGTGGTCTTCTCCACCGGCGCGAACCAGCCCATCACCGTGGCCCTCAACAACCTGGTCAACACCTCCACCGGGGTCAAGAAGTACAACGTCGACATGGCGGCGGCCATCATCGCCGCCCTGCCCACCCTGGTGGTCTACCTGACCGCGGGAAAGTACTTCATGCGCGGACTGACTGCAGGGTCTGTGAAAGGGTAACTTCTTCCAATAATAGCCTGCTTGAGAAATAGAGATACGTTTATGGCATCCTTAACGATCAGAGACGCGCGTAAAACCTTCGGCGCAGTAGATGTATTAAAAGGCATCGATATCGATGTGGCTTCGGGCGAGTTCCTCGTCTTAGTGGGGCCCTCGGGTTGCGGCAAGTCCACTTTGCTGAACCTCATCGCCGGCCTGGAGAAGATCACCAGCGGTGAGATCCGCATCGGCGAGCGGGTGGTCAACCACATCAGTCCCAAGGACCGCGACATCGCCATGGTTTTCCAGTCCTACGCCCTCTACC
Source organism: Desulfobacteraceae bacterium (assembly GCA_050291585.1). GTDB lineage: Bacteria > Desulfobacterota > Desulfobacteria > Desulfobacterales > Desulfosarcinaceae > JASJCL01. The sequence continues at coordinate 59,004 of JBNKKA010000001.1, read as the reverse complement.
CCAACATGAACGTGCGCAAGAACATCTCCTTCGGTTTGGAGACCCGCAAAACGCCGCAGGCCGAGATCGACGAGATTGTCGCCAAGGTGTCCAAAACCCTGCAGATCGAAGAGCTGCTCGAACGCAAGCCCAAACAGCTTTCCGGCGGCCAGCGCCAGCGGGTGGCCATGGGCCGCGCCCTGGCCCGCAATCCGGCCGTCTTTCTCTTTGACGAGCCCTTGTCCAACCTGGATGCCAAGTTGCGGGTGGAGATGCGCACTGAAATCAAGCTGCTCCACCAGCGCATCGGCACTACCATCGTATACGTGACCCATGACCAGATAGAGGCCATGACTTTGGCGGACCGCATCGCCGTGATGAAAGATGGCATCGTTCAGCAGCTGGACACGCCTAACAACGTATACGAAAACCCCAGCAACCGTTTTGTGGCCGGCTTCATCGGCTCCCCGGCCATGAATTTCATCCCTTGCAGGGTGGAGGCGATGGACAACAAACCCGCCCTGCGCCTGGCCAATGATAGCGGCCAGGCCTACCATGTGACGGCGGACCGCTGGCAATTGTCGCTGGCCGATCGGATTGGCCAGGAAGTGATCCTGGGGTTGCGGCCCGAGCACATTGCCGATGACATCCCCGTGCGTAACTGCGACGCGACGGTTCGTATGCAGTTAGCCAGCACGGTACGGGTGGTGGAGCCCACCGGTCCAGACACCCTGGTGATGGTTTCCTTCAATGACACTGAAGTGAACTGCCGGGTGCACCCTGACGAGGCCCGTAAACCCGGTGAGAGCATGCCCTTGATGGTGGATCTCTCCAAAGCCATTCTTTTTGATGCGGACAGTGAGAACCGTTTGCAATGAGTACACCAAGTGCCTATCAGATCGGTATAGACTTAGGCGGCACCAAGATCGAGGTGGTCCTCCTGGATCCCGGGCAGGCTGAACTGCTGCGCAAACGCGTGGCGACCCCTTCGGGCACGACCGACGATCATATGGGCATTGTTGAGCGGGTCTGCCAGCAAGTGAGGACGGCCGTTGCCCAGGTTCCCCAGGGGGCCGACTACACCATCGGCGTCTGCATCCCCGGCATCGTCGACGCCCGCACAGGGCTCGTCCAGAATGCCAACACCACCAGCCTCATCGGGTACCCCTTCAAGGCCGAACTGGAAGAACGCCTGGGCCACCCCGTGGGCATGGAGAACGACGCCAACTGCTTCACCCTGGCCGAGGCCTTGCGGGGCGCCGGACGGGGCTACGGCATGGTCTTCGGCATCATCATGGGTACAGGCTGCGGCGGGGGGCTCTGTATGGCGGGGCGCTTACACGATGGGCTCCACGGCATCGCCGGAGAGTGGGGTCACTTTCCCATCGATCCCCGCGGGGAAAAGTGCTTCTGTGGCAATCGCGGGTGTATCGAGACCAAGATCGCCGGTTCGGGGGTGGCCAGAAATCATTTTGCGCGTTGGGGCAAACGCCTGCGAATGGAGGAGATCGTAGCGGGATATCGCCAGGGGGATACCGAGTGCGTGGAGACGTTCAATGAGTTTCTGGAAGATTTCGGTCGCAGTGTAGGGGGCTTGATCTCACTGCTGGACCCTGATGCCATCGTCATCGGGGGCGGGCTTAGCAATATCGAAGAGCTTTACACCCTGGGTCGTGAACGGGTACGGGAATACGCCTTTCATCCCAGGGCAGAAACCCCCATCCTCAAAAATCAGCTCGGGGATTCGGCGGGGATTTATGGAGCCGCCTGGGCCGGTCTTTAAGCAGGACTGGCCCCTATCACCGGTCTTGAACTCGAGTGTGCTTCACCGCAATCAAGTGGAAAGCCTTTAACCATATCAGTCCGCTTTTATCAGCCTTATCATTGTCTACTCCTTGCATCGTACTGGCAGCCAGTGCTATGAAATCCGCGGCCCACGGGTTCACCATAGCTACTGAGGAGTTGCCATGTCAGCCGACACCCCCGAGGCGTTGACCGCCGCCATCCGTCAAGACCCCCTGGCGAGTCCCTCCACCTTTCTGGGGGACGATTCCTACGCCGCCTGGTGCTACGACCACTGCTCCTTGCGGGAGCTGCGCTCCGCCTTCGAAGGCGATGCCGATCCAGAAGCCTGCCGGCGCTGGCGCCTAAGCCCCCGGGAGTGGCGCAGCCAGATCGAGATGGCCACCATCGCTTTGGCCGCGGCCAAAGTCGCTTCCCAAGACATGGCTCTTTGAGTCGACTTGGCCCGGGGTTATGGCTGAGGGACCAAATGGGTGGGCACAGCGTCCCGGGATTTACCCAATGCTTGGGCTTCACCCAATGCTTGGGCCTCACCCAAAGATTGGGCCTCATCCAACACCCGGCGCACCAATTTCGCCAAATCCGCTTTCACCAGAGGCTTGAGGGCGAAGCCTCTGATGCCCATTTGGGTGGCCATCTCCTCCGACATTTTACGGCTATAACCCGTGCAGATGATCACCGGCAGGTCGGGCCGGATCTCCAACATCGCCGCTGCTAATTTATCCCCGGTCATGTTGGGCATGGTCATGTCGCTGATGACCAGGTCGAATTCGTCCGGTCGCTTGCGAAACAATGCCAGGGCGTCAACGCTGCTGGTCATGAAGGTGGCGCCATACCCCAGGCGGTTCAGCAACTGGCTGCTCATCTCGGCCACGGCCAGTTCGTCATCAACGATGAGGACGCGCTCCTTGCCGGTGGGTAGATCTTCCTTCCTGTTATACTGTTGTCCCCTGCGTTGGTGGGTGGTGGGCAGGTAAACGCAAAATTCGGTGCCCTGCCCGGGTTCGCTTTTAAACGTTATTTTCCCACCGTAGCTTTCGACGATGCCATGCACCATGGCCAGGCCCATACCAGTGCCCTCCCCAGCCCCCTTGGTGGTAAAGTAGGGCTCGAAGATAGATGCCTGAATATCCGGTCTTATGCCCATTCCAGTGTCCGACACCGTCAGGGCAAGGTAGTCGCCGGGTTTGAGCTCCATAAGCGGTCCAAAACGGTTTTCATTCAGTCGGACGTCGGTCAAGGCAACCGTCACCCGTCCCTCCTCATCCTCGATGGCGTGAACCGCGTTGGTGCATAGATTCATGAAGATTTGATGGATCTGGGTGGGGTTGGCCATTACCAAGGCAGTGCTGACGATCTGCTGTTCGATCTCGATGGAGGTCGGTGTTGTCGATCGAATCAGTTTGAGCGCCTCCTTGGCTAATGAGCTGACCCGCACGGGTTTACGGGTTTCGTCGGACTGGCGGGCGAAGGCCAGAATCTGTTTGACCAGATCGCGCGCTCTTTTCCCGGCGGTGTAAACTTCCATGAGGTTGCGCTCCATCGAGGAAGCCTTCTCGGCATCATCCAGGGCCAGCTCCGTAAAGCCGAGGATGGATGCAAGGATATTGTTGAAATCATGGGCGATCCCGCCGGCCAGGGTGCCAACGGATTCCAGTTTCTGGGATTGGAAGAGCTGCTGCTCCAGCTGGGCCCTCTCGATCTCCGCATTTTTCTGTTCAGTGGTGTCTTCATAGATGGCCACCAGCTCGCCTGATGGTAATTTACAGACGTAGTTCTCCACCCATAAAACCATCTTTTGGTCTTTGTACATGGTGGATGGATGGCGCTTTGGCTCAGCGGTTCGCCAGACCTCCCTAAAGACTTCGAAAAGCCCCGTTGCTTCGATGCCTGGAAAGACGTCACGGACCTCTTTGCCGATGATGTCGCTCTTGGTCCTATTCGCATGGCGGAGGCCCGAGCGGTTAAAATCGCGGAAGATAAAGCTTTCGCCGTCGTCCGGACTGTCGTAGATGGCAACGCCAGAGCTCATGTTGTCAAACAGCTCCCGGAAGCGTTGTTCACTGGCGCGCAACTGGTCCTCGCCTTGCTTCCGGTCGGTTATATCGCGATTGCTTGCCCGAATACCCAGAAAAGTGCCATCGTCGGCAAACACCGGCAGACAGATGTGGTTGATCCAGCGGACCTGCCCGTCTTTGCGGACGATGCGAAAATCCAGTTGTGCTTCTTTGGGGGTCTCCATTTGGTGAGTGAGATAATGGGCCCTAACTTTTTCCAGGTCGGCTGCATGGGCGATGGTAGTAAAGAGAGAGGGGTCCTCAACGAACGCTTGAGTCGGGTAGCCGGTGATGCGTTCACAGGACGGCGAGATGAAAATCACCTGTCCATCCGGCCCCGACCAATACTCCCAGTCGTGGGTGAATTCGGAAACGATCCGATAGCGCTCCAGGCTCTCCTGTAATCTCGCCTTTGCCAGCTTGCGCTCGGTGATGTCCTGGGCCTGGGTGAAGAAAAACAGGGGCTTCTTGCGGTTGTCCCTCAGCAACGAGGTCGAAAGAAGGACATGGATGGTCTGGCCGTCTTTGCGGATGTAGCGTTTCTCGAAACTTGCCCGGCTGGCCCTTCCGTGGATCAGTTTTTGAAAGATGTCGTCCCCGATGTTTTGATCTTCGGGGTGGGTGAGCTCGCGAAAATTCATCTCCATCAGCTCATTTTCGGTGTAAGCGGTCATGTCGCAGAAGGCGCGGTTGGCCTTCAGAAACTTTCCGCCGGGTTCAACCATGACCATACCAATGGGAGCGCGATCGATGGCGCTGGTGAGCAGTTGCCGGGATTCTTTCAGGGCCGTCTCTGCCGAAGACGTGCGTTTGAGCGTAAAAGCGATAGTAAGCGCTGCGGCCAAAACGCTGGCAATTAAAAACAGGAGCGTCGTGATGCTGGTGCGTGCACGCCGCTTATCCGCTTCGGCCATGAACTGGGCAGCCTTGTTGCGGGCATACTGGGTCAATCCCATCATCTTCGCTTCCAGGGCGACCACATGGTCTGCGCCTTTACCGACGGTAATGTTGGCCGCCGCCTGGCGCTGGTTGTTGCGGACCAACTCAACGACTTCCTCGCGGATGGGCTGCCATTCGTCAAAAAGCGTTCGCGCTTCTTCCTCGAGTTGCTGGCCCTCAACACCCAGAATGCGTTCCTTGACGACATCCAGATATCGATATACCGTCTTTTCCTGTTCCTGAATGGCTTCGATGGACATGAGGATGCGAATGGGGGAGTCGAAGAGCACGACATCCTTCATATGGCGGTGCATTTTGGTAATGGAAATATTGGCCTGCAGGGCGGCGTTGGATACCACCAGAGGATGATTGTAAATGGTGCGCGTGAGGCGAGAAATGGTGCCTATGTCATATAGGCTATAGAGGCCGAAAGAGATAAAGATTGAAATCAGAACACAGAAACTCAGCACAAGCCCCTGGGTGATACTCACCTGTTGACGCCTAAGCATCGGCGACTCCGTTTTGGGATGGTGGTTGCAGATAATGGTTTGCTTGGCGGGCCGGCGGATGGAAATGAGGTGTGCGCAGTCTTTGGAGATAGGATCCCGCTCTGCTGATCTTAGCTCCCGACGGTCCAATGGCTGCATAAATATTCATTTTTGCAGCAATAATTCAATTTTGAAGCAGCTTGGGTGCTCCTGTCAATAGTTGAAAACTGTTAGGTGGGGCATGACGTGGATTGAATGGGGACCCAAGGAGAATCTATTCGGCGGGCTCAGCTGAGATGACAATGACGGTGACATTGTCTCTGGCCTGTCTTTCCAGGGCCAGCTCGATCAATTTGCTTACGCGCTTTGCGCAGTCTCCCTCGGTCAATATATTTTTGATTTCGGTGGGTTGGACCTCTTTGAACAATCCATCGCTGCAGAGCAGGTATGAGTCACCCGGCTGGGCCTCGAATGCGATGCGATCTATTTCGAGGACGGGATCTGCCCCCAATGCTCTTGTGACGATGTTGTCCCCATACCCATTGGGCATGGCGTTGGGAATTTTGGCCATTTCGGCTGCCATGGAGTGATCTTCGGTGAGTTGAACCAAACAGCCGTCACGGTGACGGTACAGACGGCTGTCACCCGCCCACAGGGCTACGCAAGCGTGTCCAACTGCCAGGAGGGCCACCACCGTCGTGCCGACCACATGCGCCGGTCCCATCTCTTTGGCCAGTCTCAATAGTTCCGCATTGACCTCCTGGAGCTTCCGCTGGGTGAGCCTCTCCAGGTCGGTCAAGGAATTTTGTGGTGTTATCCGACCCAATCGACGCACCACTGTCTGGCTGGCCAGATCACCGGCGCTGTGGCCCCCCATGCCGTCTGCAACGGCCCACACACCCGCCTGAGGCATGTCCAGATAGGCATCTTCATTGATTTTGCGGCGTAGGCCGACGTCCGTGGCGCCCTTGGAGCACCATAAGCGCGGAAAAGTAGTCTCGTTCGGCGGAGGTTCCGGGTCCTTTGTGTGCCAGAGGGCCTGGGTACTGTCTTCGGACGACATATTGGCGGGAGAAGCGCTGGCGCTGCCTTTGAGGGGAGAGTGTTCGGTCATTAAACCCACGAAGTCTTCCGGGGAGGGCAGCCCCTTGAACGCTTTCACGGTTGACGCGAGGTGTTCTTGTCCCCTCGCCTGCCAAAGACTGCTTTGGGATGCGGTTTTTGAGAATGGTTTTGACAAGATCTGACGAAAAGAAGTCTTTCTCCATCTCCTAATAGAGCCGACCTCCTGAAGCATTTCATCCAAATGAGCGATATCGAAGCCGTCTGCCAGGGAGGTTAAGGCCACTCGTTCCAGATGATCGAACCATTCCATCGCCTGATCGAGCAGCTTTCCATGCGCCAGGGATGGTGCGATTTGCCCAGCGATGGTCAGGGGGAAATAGTGTCCCTCACGGTCCACGCTGGGCATCAGGACCCCCGCCCAGGCCCCCTCATCGCAGATATTGGTCGGAAGGACGAAGCGCCAGATGTGGCTGCTGAGGTAGAGATCCAGCCAGGCATCGCCTAAAACCCGTTGACTGGTCCGCAACGAGGCCTGCAACCAATTCTCCCAGGTGCGAACGAAGCCCGATGGCAGGCGCAGGCAAACAAAATCTGCTTGTGACGGGGATTTTCCAAAAAAACCGGGTATGGTGTTTAGGTCTTTCAATGAAACTCCGGCGGATGAGGATCAATGCACATTTTGATTTTGCTTGAGATCTCGAAAGCCGTTGGTACGATCTAATCAGATTTGCTCAGATAATACTTGGTAATATGACCCATCTGCAGCGGTAAGAGCTTCTTTCTTCGAGTCGATTCTTCAGATAAGGAGAACCTAAGGTGTCACTTGTTGTCATCAAACCGTTTCTATTTCAACGCAACAAAGAAGAAAAAATAGATTGTTGCGAATATTCAGGGCCGTGAGTCCATTATTGTTTTGGCACAAGCTTGACGTGCAGGGGCATCTGGCCGGGTTCACTGAGCTGGATTTGGGCTTCCCACTCATAGTGGTCGGCCAGGCGAAGGCGCACATCATAGTCGCCCAAGGGCAAAGTGAGTTGCGCCGGCGCTGTCCCCTTGAGGTTCTGGTTAATGAAGATCTGGGCACCCGGCGGGGCACTGCTCACGAGAAGATTGGCTTCACGTAGGCGGACTTCGCGAGGGGCCGCTTCTGATTCAGGGATTTGGGTCGCACCGTGTGGCGTTTCAGCCGGCGGCTGCTGAGCCGACACGGCAGATTGCGGCGGATCTATCCAAGGCCGGAAATGTTGAACCATTTTGGGCCCGCCGTAGTACACCGCCATGGCGAGGAGGGCAAATCCGATTCCCCCCAGGAGCCATTTGGAGTGATTTTTTTTGGGGTGGGGTGGATTCCGTTTGGCAGGTATCCCCAGGGGCAGCGTCTGTTTCAGGCTGTTACGCAATGCGGTTGCCATTTCGTGGCCATCACAGAAGCGCAGGTCTACAGGTTTCTGGAGCATTTTGAGAAGCAACTCGGACAGAGATGACGGTAACGCGGGATCCAGATCCCGCGGCGGCGGTGGCTTTTGGTCCGTGATGGCGCGAAAGACGGCGGTGATGTTCCCACCGGTGAAGGGCCGCTGACCGAGCAGCCACTCATAGAGCACGACCCCCAAAGAGAAGAGGTCGCTGCGACCGTCTACGGTCTTCCCGGAGACCTGCTCGGGCGACATATAGCTGGGCGTTCCGAGAATGGCCCCCACCTGTGTTTGGAGGGTGGCTGCCGGATCTTCGATGCGGGCAATGCCAAAATCGGTCAGCTTGACGCGCCCATCTTTTGTCATGATGATGTTGGAGGGTTTAATGTCACGATGAATGATCCCTTTTTCGTGAGCGTGGGCCAGTGTCTCGGCCAGCTCTGCCCCCACACGGGCCCAGGTGGAATAGTCCGGTCTTCCCGACCGGATGAGCTCGCTAAAGGTGTCGCCTTCCAGGTATTCCATGGCGATATAAATGGTGCCGTGGTCGCGTCCCACATCGTGAACCACAACGATATTGGGATGGGCCAGACGCCCGATAGCACACGCTTCCTTGAGAAAGCGCTGGACAAACTCCTCACTCACCACCTTATCTGGTTGCAGCACCTTGAGGGCGATCTCGCGATCGATCTGGGGGTCGTGGGCCAGGTAGACCACTCCCATGGTACCGCTGCCCAGTTCCCTTTTAATTTGATAGCGTCCGTAGTGAGTGGTCAAGATCAATGCTTCCTGGAAGTCCTTTTCGTACCCGCGCTTTGCTTGACAGCCCTCGAGTTTTCTGTTCTAGTGGGTCTAATATTAATTAAAACAGATATTTATCTTTCAAATCGGGTTGACCGGTTTTACGGATGTTCGGCTGAGGGGGGCTGGCTTCCCTTATTCCTATAGATCAACGGACGCATGTGCGTCGAGCATAATTAGTTTTTTTCGGTGTATTTATAAATGAGGTTGCTATGAAACGGGTACTAAGCATCTGTGTGTTGGTCCTTTCGCCGATTCTCCTGCTCTCCTGCAGCACCACTTCGTCGACACCTCGCAAACCGAGTGTCAAGTTCGTCAGCACCACCTTCGCCAAAGGCATAGAGGATAAGGATGCGGTCACGGTTCCCACAAACCCCACTGAGACCTTTGCGCCCTTAGATGAAAAGGTCGTGGCTCACCTGAAGTTCGCCAACCTGTCCGGCAAGTGCAAGCTGCGCTGGGACTGGTACGACCCCAGCGGTGACCTCTACCTTTCCAGCGGAGAGTTTCCCCTCAACGTGGCGGATGGTCAGTATGTGCGTGAAGCCACCGCCTGGCACAGCCTTAACCTCAAGGGCGATAAGGCCGCCTTCCTCCCGGGCCGATGGACGCTGAAAGTTTACTACAATGGGGATCTGGTGGATACGCGCAACTTTCAGGTGGAGAGTTCTTATCAGCGCGTTACCCTCCCCGCAGGCGTTTCCCGCAAACCCTATCCAAAGGATTGGGGTTTGATCATTGGCATCGAGGATTATGCTCATCTGCCCAAGGTTGATTTTGCCAAGAAAGATGCCCTGATTGTCAGGGATTATTTTAAGCGCGTACTTGGCGTCCCCGAAGAGAACATCATCATGCTCATTGACAGCGACGCCACCCGGGCGCGCATCGAAGGCTACCTGCAGCAGTACATTCCCAAAAATGTGAGCCCCGACACCACTCTATATGTCTACTTCGCAGGCCACGGTGCCCCCGATGCGGACAGGGGCAGTCCTTACCTGGTGCCCTTTGACGGCGACGTCCGGTTTCTCAACAATACGGGCTACCCGCTGAAGAGCTTTTATAAGGACATCGAAAAGTTGAAAATCCGGCGCTCCTACGTCTTTTTAGATGCCTGCTTCAGCGGGGTCGCCTCCCGGGCGGCTGAAATGCTCATCAAGGGGGCTCGTCCGGTGTTGATCCATACAAAACAAGTCCAAGTGAATCCAAATAGAATGGTTGCCTTGAGCGCCTCCTCTTCAGGGCAGATGAGCAATGCATTTCCCAAGACCGAGCACGGCCTCTTCACCTATTATCTGCTCCGCGCGCTTGGGGGCGAAGCCGATAGCGACGATGACCGCATGCTGAGTATCAAGGAGGTCTACGAGTTTGTGCGGCGCCACGTCAGCCGGGAAGCACGAAAAATGGGTCGGGAGCAGACGCCCATGATTTCACCACCGACGAAGACACTGAAGGATATCGCCATCGGGAATGTGCTGTGGTAGTAGCTAGTTAAGCGGGGAGATGAACACGGTGCCCACGCCTTGCAAAAGAGCAGACGGGAAAGTCAGCAGGCCGCAGAAGAGCAGACGGATCCTCTGGTGCTGCATCCTGCCCCTCTGGTTGCTACTAGTTGCATCAATACCGGCATCGGTACTAGCGCAGACAGGGTGGCTGACCGTTGAGGGGAGTGCCGACTTCACGGGTGTGGACGAAGCAAACGCCCGGATTCGCGCCACGGAAGAAGCCCATCGAGAAGCGATATACCAAACCCTGGCTCAAGATATTTCCCTTGAAGATCTCTTCGTTAACCTGAGGTTGGCAGGGCCCATCATGGGGGCTATTCCTTGTGGCCGGGTGACTGCCTCAAAGATCATTAGGGAATCGGTGGTATCGGCCACGGACGCACAGACGGGGAGAACGCAGTCCGAATATAAGGTCAAAATTCAGGCCCAAATCAGCGAATGTCAAGACCCCCCAGCGGCGGGTTTCCAGTTGGAGGCCAGCCTCAACAAAGCCATGTTTGTCGACGGAGACCCTGTGGTTCTGACCCTCACTGCTTCCAAGGATTGTTATTTTTATATTTTCAATATTCTTGAAGATGAACGGGTGCTGCGGTTGGTCCCCAATCAATTGAATAGCCATAATCGTCTGACCGCCGGCAAGCCCCACCTTTTTCCGAGCGCCGTCGACAAGCGGCTGGGTGTCTGTCCCATTGCGCATACGCCCCCCAAAGTCTCCAAGACCACCGAGGCAATCTATGTTCTGGGCCTGCGGCAGCCGGTGGATTTCAGTGACTTGGGCCTCCAGGAAGGTCTCTTCGGCCTCTACGACGGACACACCGCCTTCATCAAGGCGCTGGTTCGCGTGGTCGCCACCATCCCCTTAGGTGAACGTGCGGAACAGCTGATTCGTTATCAGATAAAAGCCACAACCCAGCAGGGTCAATAAGTGAGGTGCAAGATGCATTTGAAAAAAAGGATAGTTTGCAGCGTCGCCATCATCAGTTTTCTCTTCGTCCAGTCACCGGGTATCTCGCTGGCCGCCTCATACGCTGCGGCCCAGGGATCGACGAAGGTGACCCAGAACGCCCCTCAGTTTAAGACCACAGCACCCGAACCCATTCCGACGGGTAAGGGCAAAGCGGGTGGGAAAAAGGGTACAGTGCTGTGGGGAATCGTTGGGCTCGCCGCAGTCGTCGGCCTCTTGGCAGCCGTCGTAGCCGGCGGCAGTGGTGGGAGCAGCGGGGGAGACAAAGACAAAAACACTGGAGACGAGACCGGCTCAGTAACGGTGGAGTGGTAAACCGATCCGGCTTAAAACGGCATCCTACCTTCAGTCCCCGCGGAAAGTTGAGCTATTATGATGCGTCTGTCAATTGTTGATCCAATCAAAAAAAGCAATCGCCTGTGGCTGCTGACCATGGGGGTTGCTTTTCTTTTTCTGGCCTGCGGTGGTGGTTCAGGCACCCAGGGAAGCGGTTCCGTTTCCACAGGTTCGATCACCTTGGGTATGATATGGCAAGGTGAGGCTCCGGCGGTCAACATCCCGCGATCTCTCAGCGGCGATATCTGCCGCGACTATCTCATCGATACGATCCGCGCCACGCTATACGATGCCGGGGGGGACACGGTCACCGCTGCAAGTATTGCCTGCGATCAACACAGTTTGACCCTTGACGGTATTCCGGTGGGGGACGGTTATCGGGTGGTGGGGGAGGGCCAAGTGGCCGGTGAGGCCTGCTGGCGGGGAGAAACTGCAGGCATAAACGTCACCATTGATCCCCCCACCGAAGCAACGACCATCGCCATGAGCTACCAATGTATGGACGCCAACCCGCCCTTTGTGGTTGCCACCCAGCCCGCGGCAGGAGCCGCCGACCTGCCCCACACCCCCACCCTGACGGCCACCTTCAGCGAAGCCCTTGCGGATGCCACTCTGAGCGCGGCCAGTTTCACCCTGTTTGCAGGCGCGACCCAGGTGCCCGGCGACATTGCCTACGACGCCGATAACCATACGGCCAGCCTGATCCCCCGAGAGGCTCTGGCGCCGGAGACCACCTATACGGCCACCCTTACCACCGCCATTGAGGACCTGGACGGCAGTCCCATGGCCGAGGCCTACACCTGGACCTTTTCCACGGGCAGTTTTCCCAGCTATACCATTGACGCCACGACCACGGTTGGCGGCAGTATCGATCCGGCCGGAGCGGTCGTTGTCAGCGAGGGGTCGCGACCCACTTTCACCTTCACGGCCGATGCGGGTTATTTCATCCATGCCGTCACGGTGAATGGAACGCCCGTTGCGGTGGGCGACAGCTACCGCTTTGCGGCGGTCACCGCCGACCAGACCCTCAATGTGGCGTTCCGGCGGGTCTGGTATGTGGATGCAGATTTGGGGGGCGGTGGCGACGGCCGGACCTGGACCACGGCCTTTAACACGATCCAGGGCGCCCTGACCCAGGCGGTTTCTGGCGATGAGATCTGGGTCAAGAACGGCACCTATCTGCTCACCACTCAGCTGGCTATCAACACGGCCATTTTTGTGCGCGGTGGTTTTGCCGGAAGTGAGAGCCATCCGAGCCATAGAGCCGGAGATAATTACGCAACATTCATTGATGGCAATGGGACGGTCCGTTGCCTCTTCATCGCTGGGGACGCGTATCTCGATGGATTAAACCTTCAAAATGGTGCTATCTCCGGCAGTACGCCCCAGGGCGGGGCTATCTTCATCGATGCCGCTTCACCCACGATTGTCGACTGCCGGATTCTCGACAACACTGCGGGGCCCTCGGACGCCTTCGGCGGCGCGGTCTACGTCAACCAGGGGGCGCCCATTTTTCAGAATTGCGCCTTCGAAGGCAATCGGGTCAGCGGCGCCTCCAGTTCCTATGGCGGCGCTGTTTATGTATACCGCAGCGACACCCACTTCATCGCCTGCAATTTTATCGATAATGGCAGCGCTGGTGCCTATGGCGACTATGGCGGCGCCATCTACAATGCGTCTTCGAGCACCACCATCTTCGGTTGCCGGTTCGCCGGCAATACTGCCAGCGGCGAAGGGGGTTATGGTGGCGCTATTTACAACAGCAGCAGCCCTGCGCAGATCTCGGCATGCCTATTCTCAGCTAACTCGGCCGGCGGTCTCAGCGGCAGCGGGGGGGCTATTTTCAACCTGGAAAGCAACGCCGTCATTGAGAACTGCGGTTTTCAGAAAAACCGCGCCGGCGGGCGGTATACGGCTAATGGTGGCGGTATCTCCAACAGCGGCAGCGATGTGGCCATCATCAACTGCACCCTTTTCCAAAACCAGGTGGTCGTGTCGGAAGGTGGTGAAACGGCCTATGGTGGCGGTGTCTACAATATTTCCAGCCAACCCACCGTCATCAACTCCATTCTATGGGGCAATACTGCCGCCAATGACATTGACAATACCCTGAGCCACTTCAGCCAGATCTACGACCATACCGATGCCAGCGCCACAGTCTCCCACTGCGACATCGATCAGAACGGCTATACGGGCAATGGCAACCTCCGGCGGCCACCGCTCTTGGCCACCGATCTGCATCTGCGTGCCGGCTCGCCATGCATCGCCCAGGCCGACACCGCCTCCACCCCCACACTGGATGTGGACGACGAAGACCGCCCCCAGGGCGTCGCTGCCGACATGGGTTTTGACGAGTTCCTCGATACCGATGGCGACCAGATGCCCGATTTCTGGGAGATGGCCCACGAGTTGGATACCGACCAGGCTGATGCCGACGGTGACCCAGACGCCGATGGACTCACCAACCTGAGCGAATATATCCTAGCGAGCCATCCCCGCGAGGCCAACCCCGTCATCGATGCCGCGCAGCGCGGCCATTACCGCGACGACGGTTTTCATGATCCTCCCGACGACGGGACCCTGCTCGGCGCAGTGGGCGGCTCAGACTACCGCTCCTATTTTATCTTCGATCTCGGGGGGCTTTCGGGCGCTGTCGCCGCTGCCAGCCTGCGGTTGGAACTGGTGGCCTATGATAGTATCGATCCCAGTGAAAGCCTTGAATTCTGGGCGATCACAACGGATGCCGGCCTCTTGGAGACCAGCTCGGGATCGGTACCCATCTATGACGATTTGGGCGATGGTAACGCCCTTGGCCGCTGGACCTTCTCTCCGGCGGATGTGGGCAGGGTTTTGGAGATACCTCTGGATACGGCCGCGGTGGCGGAGATTAACGCCGCCGCCGGAAGCAGCTTTGCGGTGGGTGTGGCATTGGACGATTACTACGCCGGGCAGACCGTAAGTTTCAGCGTTGCCGGCGAACCCCGGGTTCACCAACTGGTGTTGATCACCGAGTGATCCGGTAATAGCCTTTCCTTTTCGAGCTAAACCCTCAGGTTCAGCCGAGCTCCGCGCGGATGATCTCCACCAGCGCGTTAGCCAGGCAGAGCACCTCAAAGGGCGGTTCACCCTTGAGCCGGTCCGCCGTGACAGGGCAGGAATCGGTCATCCAGAGGTGGGCGAAGCCTTTATCCAGGAATTTTTGCCAACTCTCATCCGGGAAGACACCATGGGTCACATAGGCGCTCACTGCTGTCGCACCGGCCTTGAACAATGCCTGTTGGCATTCCAGCAGGGTTCCGCCGGTCATCACCAGGTCGTCGATGATCAAGGCATGCCGGCCAAAGGGCGCTCCCTCCTGGATTTGCACTAGGCGCTTTTTCCCCTCCCGGACCTTGTGGCAGACCACTAGGGGGTAGTCCCTAAAGTGGCTTGCGAAGCGCTTCCTGGCCCCCTGGTCGGGGAAGACGATGCTGAGATTATCCAGGTGTTGGATTCGCTGTTTGAGGATCGGGATGGCCGACTCGAGTCTGGGGATAACCGTATTCTCGAAATAGAAGCGCTCCTGGAGGGCGTGGATATCGTAGATCACGATCTGCAGCGGGCCTGATTTGGAAATCGGGGTGGCCGATAACATCCGCGCCAAGGTGGATGCGGTGGCAATCTCGCCCTCTTTTTCCACCCGCTCCATGGTCCCGGTGGGGTAAAAGGGCAGGATGACGCACAAAGATCGGATGGAGAGCCTGGGCAGCTCGTAGATCACCGCCAGCTGTTTGAAGATTTCGGCGGGGGTGTCAAAGGAGGCCAGGAAGAAAACCCTCTGGTTGCGCAGCTCATTCGCATTCTGAATTTTAAGATTGGGGAATCCATCCACAAAGTCACGCCAATGGATGTCGCCTCTATGGATGTCGGGCAGCGCGGCGGCAAGCTTCTCAGCCAATTCAGCCATCTGGGGGCAATGAAACAGGTAACCCATACGAGTTTTCTCAATTCTGACGTCTAAGGTGTCAGGGCAATCAGCCGGAATCCCACGGCGCTGGAGGCGTACTCAGGCGGGAAGCTGGATCGTTTGGCCGAGCGGCAATCAATCATGCGGCTCAGATAGTGTCCACCGCGAATCACTTTTTCTGCTCCTGCTGAAGGGCCGCGAGGGTCTTTGGCGTTTCCCTTTGAATAGGGGCCGTAGAAATCACGACACCACTCGGCCACATTGCCATGCATATCGTGCAGGCCCCACGCATTTTCCGATAGGCTACCGGCAGCCACAAGATGCCCACGCAACGGTTTAGGGATAGGGGAACAGGTGGACGCCATCTGACCGACATCACCAAAGTTGGCCTGTTGGACGGTGAGGCAGTCGCCAAAGGCATAGGGGTTGGTATTTCCAGAGCGGCAGGCGTATTCCCACTGGGCTTCCGTGGGCAGCCGGTAGGTGTGCCCATCCGTTTTGCTCAACCAGGCTGCAAAAGCCCTGGCGTCTTTCCAGGTTACGCAACTCACGGGTAGGTTATCGGCACCGCTGTCTGATGTCGGCCAGCTGCTTGCTATGGTTTTCCAATCCGTTTGGGCTTTTTTACGCCAACGCCGGCCGTCTGTGCTGACCCAACAGCCTCCCGATCCTTGCGCCTGGCTCCGATACCCGCTGGCATCGATGAAGCGTCGGTATTGACCCACCGTTACCTCTTTGTCCTGAATGTAAAACGGGCGCGTTAGCGTCACGGTATGGGGTGCTTCGTCCTTATTCGCCACCGAGGTACCGGTTGAACTTCCCATTTGAAAGGAACCCGGGCGGATATAGCGAAAGACCATTCCAAGGGCGTTGCTGAATTGTCTCTCAGTTTTTGCCAATCGAACCGTGACGGTTTTTTCCTCGCTAGCGTCGATTTTTATCCACGTATTGTGCTGTTGATGACCAGGCGCCGTCACCTCCAAATGATAACGACCGGGTTCCAGTTCCATGCCTTGGGTGAACCTCGGCTTGATGTTTAAAAGTCGGATTCGTGCGGAGGTCGGTTGCGTTTCCACATACAGGCGTGCTGTCTGGCGGGTGGGGGGGATCACCTCAAAAGCAAAGTCGCCCTTGCGTTGGACCTCAGAGCCATAAAGGGCGTACTGTGGGTTTTGCGTTCCACCGGTGGCTCTGCTGACTTGGCTGCCGATAAAAATCGCTAATTCTGTCGCGCAAACGATGCCGTCCTGGATGGTGTCGGCTTCCCCCGTAAGGGCCCGGACCAGAGACGCATTGAACTGGCTTTGGTCGGGTGTGGGCTCAGAGGCATTCCCGGCAATGATCGCCTGGCGCACTGGGTTCCCGCAGGTTGGCCCAAGCATCCTCAGGGCCGGCTTTATTGCCACCAGCCTGTCATCGGCAAAGTTGGCGTCAAAGAGCAGAAGCAGATGGCGGACACCCAAGCCCACAGTCTCGGACAAAAGGCTTTCCACTTTTATGGCGCGCTGGGAAAAGGCCTTTTCGGATAGATTGGCCAAAGGCGCATCTATCGGAATCAACCAGCCGTTTTTAGCGCCGTCCGCGTCGATGAGGGTCTCTGCATGGCCCCGATAGTATACCAGACAGGCACTTTTCGGCTGGCTGCTGGCTTTCATTATAAACTTTGACCAGGCACTTTTCAGGGCTTTGTAGTCGGGATTCACGGCCAGCATCGTTGCAAAGCCACCCTGCTCCAGCAGATTCGCCACCTTGCGCGCATCGGCCGCGGCGCTGGGAAGGGCTGGCCAGTTGGCATAATCGGAGACACCGATCACCAGCGCCAAATGTTTTGGCGGTAAATAGTCGTACCCCTCGGCCAGAGCGGTTTGGGCGAGCAGTACCAAGGCACACAGAAGCCACCCAATTGCCCGTCCGATGGAATGAGGTGACCGGATTGTGCGCTGGTGATCTCGCATGACGCTCCTGCTTGGTTATTGGATGCACTTTTGCTACGATAGGCGCTGCTCGAAGTCAAATCAATAAGGGATGACACCATGAACTCACCATCTTGCCCGAATCGGTATACGCTGTTGATCGCCTCAAATTCGAGCAACTAGTGGGGTCAGTTGATTTGCGTTTTTTTTGGAGTTCCGATTGAAATCGAGGCCGCCACTAGCGCCTCATCCGCCAATCTCAGTCTACGGCCAGCCGTGATGCGGGCTTTCTCTGATTGACCTTGGATCAATTGTCGATCTATAAAAATGAGATAGCAGACCCCACAAGTATCCGGCACCTGTAATTATTAGCTCAATTTGTGATCCAATTCACATACGTCTGCCTGCTTAGGTGGTAGCGTAGGGAGTATCGGCTGGCAAAAGAGGGCGCGATTCGCCGCAATTGGTTGATGACCGTTCTGCAATTCACGGGCGACGAAGCATTGATAGAGGGCGATATGCAAAGAAGATTCTGTTCTGTCGGTTTCAGCGGGTTTCTCTTGTGCTTGGTGAAATGGATGCTGGTGGCATCTTTGACGGTCGTACCCCTCGCCGAGGCTTCCGACATCCAGGTCTCGGCAGATGGCTCTTATGCTGCCTCCACGCAGGATATTGCCAGTAAAAGTGGTCCTAAAGATGCCCTGTCAACCATACTCCCCACGACACAAAACCCTGCAGCGAGCACTACCCCCAAGGACCTTATTTTTGTCATCGACAATTCGGGGAGCATGAAAAAAAATGATCCCGATTTCACTACCAAACGGGCCGTCACCCATTTTCTGGACCAGCTCCAAGCCCAGGATCGTTGCGGGATCGTGTTGTTTGATAGTCAGGCAAACCTGATAACGCCGCTCCTGGAAGTAGCCACCGGTGAGTCGATGTTGCGCCTTAAAGGCAGCCTGGAGAAAGTGAATTACCGGGGACAGCGGACCAATAGCCCGGCTGGCATCGAGCGGGCGATTTATGAGCTGCGAACCTATGGCAGAGACAATGCTTCCAAGAGCATAATTTTCCTCACCGATGGCATCGTGGACACCGGTTCGGCCCAGTCGGATGCCGAGAAGACGAGATGGTTGCGGGAGGATTTGACGGCGGAGAGCCGTAAAGCGGGGATCCGCATCTTTGGGGTCGCCTTTACCGAACATGCGGATTTTCAATTGATCCAATCCTTGGCCATGAAGACCGAGGGCACCTATTATCGCGCTCTCGATGCAGCCGGTATGGAGGCGGCTTTTACATCCATCGCCGATCAAATAGTGGCGATTGACGCAGCTAAGGCCGCTGAGCAGGCGGCTCAGAAGCGCGCCTCCATGGAAGCGGCCGCAGAGGCCACCATGCAGCAGCGCGAAAGCCGGAAGCCTGAAGAGTCACTGCCACCGACAACCGCAGGGAGCGAAGGGGCGACGGCCGAGCAGGCAAATCAGAATATAGCTGACAAGACGGCCGGAGCAGTGGCCCTGCGGGGCATGTGGAAGATCTACCTGCCGCTTTTCATCATCGCGTTGCTGCTCATCTCGGTGTTGTTCTACATGGTGTTGAAGCTCAGAGGCGCCCGGGGGCCTTTGACCAGCCGCATCCTCGAGTTCCTCCCCGGCGCCAAGGAGGGGGATGAGCCGGCCGTCAAAGTTCCCGAAGCCCAGCTGATCGACCTGGGGCAAGCCAGTTCAGGTGGCGAGGGCCCCCTTCTGATCGAGAAGATGCAGACCACCATCGGTCGGGATCCGCGCAACGACGTTGTCATCAATCAAGCGACCATATCGGGCTTTCACGCCTGCATCACCTTTGAGCGCGACTGCTTTGAGATCGAGGATTACCGCAGCACTAACGGCAGCTTCGTTAATGGCATCCGCCTGGAGGCGGATGTCCCCAGGCACCTCAAGACGGGCGACACGATCAAGTTTGCCGATTTCGACTTTCGTTTCATGCGCCTGGATCGTATCCCGGACGATCAAACCGTGATGCTCTCCAGCATGTCCCTGCCAGCGGAATCCTTCTCACAGCCCCCCCCGGAGAACCCCCTGCCGGCGGAGGAGATGGGAAGCCATTTCAGCACCGTGTTGAACCGGCAGCTCGAACAGGTTGCGGGCATGGGGGCACCCTTTGCCAAGTTTGTCGAGGACTACCTGGATCCCTTTACCCAGAATCTCCTCGCGGCCAAGGTCAGCAATCACCTGGATGACGACGCAACCGGGGCCTTCTTTGCCAGCGACGTCCTCCATCGTCCACCCATCGCATATAAGCTCTGCCAGTTGCCGGTGCCGCCCCAACAGGCCGCCGCCTGGTTCGAGGAGGCCCACGGTGGCTTCTTGAGCTTTCTGGAGACAGTCCTGGATAAGGAGGTCCAGCAGCAGCCCGGATGCGACACCCTTTGCATGATCAGCTACGGCTGGAAGGAGACGCCCTGGATCAGTCTGTCCATCGTTCCGGCTGGGGAGGGGGATCATCCAGTGGAGATCATGTCTGTCGAGTTCCTGACTCCGAGAGAGGTGGATATGCTCGGTCTGGTGTTCGATGAGCAAGGGCGCATCTTGTCATCGATCCACACGGGACTGGTGGCGAAGGCGGACTAAAGCACAGGGCAAACGCCGGTGGTCGAGCTTTTCCCGATATCTGCTTGCGAGATCCGCGGGAGCATATCTGGAGGCGCGACCCGGTGCTAGCGCGAAGATTGACACCGGATTAAGAGCCACCTATACTCAGACTATGCGGGGGTGCTAGCCGCCTGGATTGAGACGGAGTGCGCCCACCGCCAAGGTTTGACATTTACGCCGCTGCACCTGCCTATAGTAGACCCTGGATGTGGGCGGCGTATGGCATACTGCGTATGCTCCCCGCATTTTCCCCTGACCGGGACCTCTTGAGTTGTGATTTGCCCGGATGCACCGCTTTCAAATCTCCTCATATCGTCCGCAGATCCGATCTCTGCTCCCTTGATGCGGCTGATGACGAAAGCCGCCTCAATCCGACATCAATAGCTGTTGGCAGTCCTTCTCGGTGCAATCTTAGCGGCTGTCAATGACAGTGGGGCGATTGAGGAGGAAAAATGGGACGTCTTTTTCTGCAGTTGGGGTTGTTGTCTAGGGGGTTGGGTGCAGGTGCTCTGGGTTGTCTGCTTCTCACGGCGCTCGCTGGCTGCGCAGATACCCCCGATTCCCGGAACCGTGATGTGGATGCGGTCGGGTCCATCGCTTTCAGCGTCATCTGGGAGGACAATGATGGCCCCAGTTCAGCTCAACCCCGATTTGTTTGTGGCAACGGCGACAATGAGGTCGTCGAGGTCACCGCTCAGATTACCAATGGCGCAAACACCAAGCGGCCGGAAGCGAATTGGGACTGCTGGAGTGGCCATGGTACACTTTCCGACGTGCCGGTGGGAAGTAACTACAGACTTACCGTTATTGGATATAATTCGAACGAGGAGACGACATACTGCGCTGAACGAATAGGTATTACGGTTCAACGTGGCGTCAATGATATCGGTGCGGTGGTCGCCTCTCGGTTTGAGACCTCTGGCCATGCGCCGGCCCATAATGCGGTCAATGTCAGCCCGGAAAACATCGCCTTCAGCTGGGATGAAACGATTGGAGCGACGAACTACCGACTCCAGGTTTCAGAGTCGGCCGACTTTTCGGTTCGGATAATTGACGAACTCACTCCAGATTTATCTCATACCGTCACAAACGATGTAATCCAGCCCGAAACTCAGTACTGGTGGCGGGTGATTCCCCTCAACATTGATGGAATGACCGGTTATCTTTCCCCTGACAACATCTATCGTTTTACGACGTCGTCTTATTTCACGCCTCTTCCTGATGATGCTTATGAGGAAAACGACACCTTGGAATCGGCCTACGATCTCACGGGGAGCAGGGGCCTGCTTTTATCGGAAATAGATGGATTGGGTATCGTCAATTCTGAAGATAGCGTGGATTTCTATCGAATTGACCTCAACGCTGACGTTGTATGGCTCTATGTGGACTGCTACCATACCCATGCCGATGGCGATATCGATATCGCCCTGTTCTCCTCCGATGGCACCCTTTTAGCCGAAGCGCTCTCTACCGATGACAATGAAAGCATCGCTTTTGATCTCAGCACCTATGCTGGCACCTCATACTATGTAGGGGTCGCGTTGGTAGATGAGTCCGACGCCAATTCCTACGATTTGCAGTTTGATTATTCGGAGTGTCCCGCCGGTGATGATTATGGCGACAGGGTGGCAACCGCGGTCGCGATTTCCACCAATAGCGCCGTCCAGGGGGCGATCGAGTGTGGCGACGATACCGATCTATTCCGATTCGAGTTGAGCAGCGGTCGTACGGTCAGCATTTACACCGAGGGCAGCACGGATACCATGGGATGGCTGCTGGATTCGAGCGGAACCGAGATCGATTCTAATGACGATCCCAATGATACGAATCTGAATTTTCTAATCCAGCAGACGCTGCCGGCAGGCACCTATTATGTGGCGGTGGGGAGTTTTGAAAGTGAAACCGGGGCTTATGAACTGACCGTTCTTCTCGAGCCAAGCCCTCCGGCGATCTCCGGCATTCAGCACGAGTATCTGGGCTATTTTGATAACTGCATCCGCAGCAGCGGCGAGACCTTTTCCGGATACGCTTACAATGTCTTCTTCAACTACGATGATCCCGATGGAGATGCAGCCGAGAGTGACGGGGCCGATGTCACAGTCAATGGGGTTGTGTGGCTCTGGACTTGGCTGACGGCCAACGGTGATGGGGCCGGTGGTTCGCTTGAATTGAGCTATTGTGATCCCAGAGCGGAGGTCTCCCTGGAGATCGTCATGATCGATGGTGCCGGTCTTGCGAGCGACCCGCTGTCCATAGATCTGACGGCTTCCCAGTAAGTGATGTCACCGGGCAGGATCAATTGCCGGAGGCGCCATCACTCTCACACCACCAACGGCCGGTCCAGCATCTTCTCATACAGATCGATATAGTTCTTGGCCGTTACCTGATGGGTGAAGCGTTCTGCGCTCTGGTGCATGATGCGTCCTATCTCGACGGCGCGGGCTTTCGCTGGCTGGTGATAGAAGTTCATCGCCTCGCTTATACCCCAGAAGAGCCCCCTGGCGTCGTAGTGTTTGAAGACGAAGCCGTTGCCGCTGTGGGTCCCCACGTTCAAGTGTTCCACGGTGTTGTGCAGCCCGCCGGTGTCATGGGCCACGGTGAGAGCGCCGTAGATGGGGGCGATCATCTGGGGCAGGCCGCAGGGTTCGAAACGCGAAGGCATGAGGACAAAGTCGGCCGCTCCGTAGCTGAGGTGTTCGAGGTCTTCGCTGAAGTCGCAGACCGCCACCCGTTTGTACAGGTCATGAAAGCGCACGATGTCGCGGAAGATGGGCTGGTATTCTCCGGTGGCCACGAAGACCACCTGGAGGTTGTCTTTCCAATAGGTCGAGACGACCTCGTAGAAGATCTGCGCGAGTAGCTCGCAACCTTTTTGTACGGGGTCTAGGCGGGATGGCCAGTAGAAGATGGGTGCCTTCTCATCCACACTCAGGCCGAGCTTTTTCTGCAGCTGGAGCTTGTTGGTGCGCTTGCCCTCGCGGTGGATGTCGGGGGTGTAGCGCGCCGACAGGAGGGGGTCTTTGGCCGGATTGAAGGCCGGATCAGGAGCGTTGAGAATTCCGGCGGCACACTCCGCCTCAACTTTGTTGATCAACTGCTGGCGCAGGGGCGGCTCCACGAAGTCATGGTGACCGGCGACGATCTCTTCCAGAAAACGAGGGCTAACCGTGTTAACGAAGTGGGCGGCGAAGACCCCGCTCACCAGAAAATCGACGGGGTTGCTGCTGCGAATCGCTTCATACTCGGTGGCCATATGTTGGTAGTAGAGGTGTTGCCAGAAGTAAGCGGCGTCGATGCCACGGTCTTCGATATGATCCAGAATGGCCCGCACAGTGTGGATGTTGTGGATCGTGAACAGACAGGGGACCTCCATCTGGCGCGCCATGGCGGGGATCAGGCCCGTCATCCAATCGTTGCAGTGGATCAGGTCGGGCTGCACCCGGGGGACGATGTTGTTGATCACCTCGCGTTGGAAGGCCAGGGCCAGCTTGGTGTTTACACCGGAATAGTTGGAGTAGACCCGGTTGAGGTAGAAAAATGCCCGGTCCTCGGCCAGATGGAGGCGGTCGTCCGGCATGACGCTGCGGATAGTCCGCTGCTCCTTGCGCAGAAAAGGGGTCAAGCGGTCGGAGAAGAGGCTGCGGTAATCGGGCAGGGCAACGTGTACATCGGCACCCTGCTCGAAAAGTGCAGTGATCAGGGCCGCCGACACGTCAGCCAGGCCACCGGCTTTGGCGGTCAGATAGCTGGAGTAGCTGCCCATGCGGTCAGGCAGATAGGTGACCTCGGGGGTGACCACGAGGACGCGGGGGTTTTTCCTGGCAGCAGCCATCGATCCCTCCATGGGTTTTCAAAGGTCCGGCCCTGAAGGGGCCGATGGGCCTATTCCAAGGCTGGGTGTCGACTTTATTGGGCGTCAAGCTTCGGGCGTTACGCATTGGGCGTCAAGCTTGGGGCGTTACGCCCACGTAATCAGGCCCGGCGTGTAGCGAATCCAGTCATCCGCTTCGGGCGACACCCGCACGGTGAATCCGAAACGCCCGGGGTTATCGCAGATGAGTTCGCAGCGGTAGAGATAGTTGCCGTTGCCCCAATCTTCGGCCACCGTCATACGGGTCACCTTGCGGTTGGCCAGTCGCTCTAGACCGACGATATTCCCGTAGGCCAGTTCCACGCGGACCTCTTCCGGTTTCAGTTCCCCCAGATTCACTGTGGCGGTGACCGCGAAATTATCATTCACCCGGAAGGGGCCGTCCTCGTCGCGCTGGGGTGGGTCAACCCGGATGGCGGCCCAATGACTGCGCAGGCGCTGGTGGATCGCGCTGAGCTGCTCGGCTTCGGCCGCCCCATTGGCCAGAAGCTCTCCAAAGCGGCGATGGGCCTTTTCGTAAAAATTCTGGGCGTAGGTGTTGACCATGCGGTGGCTGCAGAAGTCGGCCATGGCCATCTGCATGGAGGCCTTCATGCGAAGCAGCCAGTTCAGGGGCATGTTGCCGTCGGACCTGTCATAGAAGCAGGGGATCACATCGTTTTCCAGCAAATTATAAAGGGCCTGGCTCTCGACACTGTCCTGGTATTCGGGATCCTCGTACTCTTCACCGTTGCCGATCGCCCAGCCCCGTTCCGGGCTGTAACCCTCGCACCACCAGCCATCTAAAATGCTCAGGTTGAGGACGCCGTTGATGGCGGCCTTCATCCCCGAGGTGCCACACGCCTCCATGGGGCGCCTGGGCGTATTGAGCCAGACATCGACACCCTGAACCAAAAGGCGGGCGATGTTCATGTCATAGTCTTCGATGAACACCAGCTTGTGCCGCATTTCTGTCTTGCGGGCAAACTGGATCAGATTCTGGATCAGCGCCTTGCCTTCATTGTCGCGGGGATGGGCCTTGCCGGCAAAGATAAACTGCACCGGCTTGTCCTGTGCGTTGAGGATGGCGGTCAGGCGGTCGGGATTCCTTAGGAGTAGGTTGGCGCGTTTGTAGGTGGCGAAACGGCGGGCAAAACCGATGGTCAGTGCATCCTGATCCAGGACGGTCTCCATCTCGCGCATGGTCGCGGAGGGTGCATTGCGGCGGGCGTATTGGCGGATCATCATCTTGCGCACGCCGCGGATGAGGCGCGAACGGCTCAGCTCGTGGGCGCGCCACAACTCTTCGTCATAGATGGCACCGATGCGGGCCACATTTTCACTGCGCTGGCTGCCCTCATGCCACTCCGGCCCCAGGTAACGCTCGAACATATGGGCCATTTCCGGTGAGACAAAGGAGCCGATGTGGATGCCGTTGGTCACATGGGTGATGGGCACATCCGAACCGATGCGTCGGGGCCAGACATGGTCCCACATCTTGCGGGCCACCTCTCCGTGTAAGCGGCTGACGCCGTTGATGTATTGGGCGTTGCGCAGGCCCAGCACGAACATGGAGAAATTGCCCTCGGGCCCAGCGCCCTCCGGTTGACCCCAGGCGAGTATCTTTTCCACCGGCATGTCGAGGCGATCTTCGTAAGGCTTGAGATAGGGTCGCACCAGATCTGCGGGGAAGCTGTCGTGACCGGCCGCCACCGGGGTATGGGTGGTGAAGATGGTGGTGCGCGGAATCACCTCCAGGGCGGTTTTGAGGCTGACCTCATGGTGATCCATGATTTGGGCGATGCGCTCCAACCCCACGAAGCTGCAATGGCCCTCGTTCATGTGGCAGACCGTCGGCTGGATGTTGAGGGCCGCCAGGGCCCGCAGTCCCCCGATGCCCAGGAGGACTTCCTGGGCCAGCCGTACAGGGGGGTCTCCGCCGTAGAGCCGGGCGGTGATGTCACGGATCTCCGGAGGGTTGTCCTGAAGATTGGTATCCAGCAGGATCAGGGGAATTCGGCCGATTTTAATGCGCCAGACCTGGGCAAGGATATCGCCGCTGGGACCGGCCACCTGGAGCACCAGATCGTTGCCGTTTTTATCCTTCTCGCGGGCCAGGGGCAGGTGGTAGAGATCGGTGCGCGGATAGCGTTCCTGCTGCCAGCCCTCCTCATTGAGATACTGACGGAAATAGCCCTCGCGATAGAGCAGTCCCACCCCCACCAAAGGCAGGTTGAGGGCCGAGGCCGACTTGAGATGATCGCCGGCCAACACACCCAATCCACCGGAGAACAGGGGCAGGCTTTCATGGATGCCGAACTCCATGGAAAAATAGGCGATTGTACCTGCCGAGCCGAAGGGTGAAGTGGAGCGGTACCCGGGTGCTAGCACACGGGTCTTATACGCCTGTTTAACCCGATCCAGGTGGGCCAGAAAGCTGTCGTCCTTGGCGAGCTCCTCAAAGCGTTCCTGGGGGATGAGGGTGGCGAAGGCGATGGGGTTTTGACCCGATTGCTCCCACAGGCGTGGGTCCACTCGTCGGTAGAGCTCGATGACATCCCGTTTCCACGACCACCACAGGTTGCGCGAAAGTACCTCCAGAAAACGAAGGGATTTGGGGATTTTGGGAAATACTTGATAGGTCTGAATATGTCGCATGGATCTTCTCCTCGAATAGCGCGGTAGCACAGACACGCAGGCGCGTAAAACAGAGCGCAAGTGGCGGGCACACTTCCACTGAGGCGGCGATCCATGCCCGTCAAGGGGCGGCCGGTCGTCGCCGATCTGAGCTTCAAATTTCCCCAAAGGTCGGTTGGAAGGGGGAGTCCCTAATGATGGCGGTTAGACGACCACCACTGAGTTATCACTATCTCCAAAGCCGGTGGGCACATGTTTGTCTGCCTTGACTTCGTTCTCCCAGATCTGTCCGTCGATGAGGTAACGGAATTGGTACTCTTGTCCGGCGGTCAGATCGACGGTGGCGGTGAACTCACCGCTCTTGAGGCTCTTCATGGGGGTCACACCCGGCTGCCAGTCGTTGAACTCTCCGACGATGCTGATGGCGCCAGCGCCGTTGGCCACTTTTTTCGGCACCCGAAAAGTGACTTTGCAGACCGGTTTTGACTTCAAATACCTTTTCTTTAAGCTCATGACATCTCCTATTCGTCCGTTGACAGATGGCGCCGGTCTTAATGAGGAGGTACCAGGCAGGTGAGCGCTCAATTGATCGTTTGACCGGTGTTAATTTTGGATCCCCAAATTAATCATTCAGGTGTGAATGTCTATTATCTTCAACGATTCCCGGCCAGTCAAGGGGGGCGGTAATTTTTAGATCATTTCTATTTTACCCGCTATTCTCATGGGCTGCAATCTTTTATGACGGTCATGCGCCCCCAAGCTTGAGCCACACCCGCAGCACTTCGCTGACGCTCCAGGCCTGGGCGTCGCACCCCCGGTCCTGGTGGGGGGCGTCGCCGTCCTGGACTTCAGGAAGATGGCCCAGGCAGCCCGTGTTGAGCTTCTCCACGGCCGATCCCAACCAGGCCAGGGCCGCGGGGCGGGCATTCTCGCCATAGTGCAGGGCCCAGGCCTCGCAGAAGCTGGGAAAGGGCCAGGCCCAGGCGGTCCCATTGTGATAGGCGGGCTTGCGGCGGGTGTCCTCGTCGCCTTGATAAGCGCCCCAATAGGGTCGCTGGGGGTCATTGAGCAGGCGCCCGTGGTGGCGAACGGCCAGGGGGGGCGTCACCTCTTGGTCGGCCAGGCTGCGAATGGCGCCGGGCACCAGGAGGCGTTGACAGGCGGCGAGCACTTCCTGGAAGATCCGCCCATCGCCTATGGCCCCCAATGTCAGGGCCAGGAGCTGGTTGGGCCTAAGGGCCGTATCGGCAACCGCCTGGTCTGCTGAAGCACCTGGCGGTGCATGCAGGCAGTCGCAAAGATAACCGAGCTCGGTTTTGTAGTAGTATCTGGTGATGGCCTCCCGGACGGTTGTCGCCCGCTGACGCCAGAGATCGGCCTGGGGCCTTGGTAGGGCCTCGCCAAGGAAAGCGAGCGCCGCGTGCCAGAGGGCCTGGATTTCGATGGGGTAGCCCTCCCGGGGGGAGCCGGCGGGGTGGTTGGTATCCATCCAGGTGAAGTGTGCGGGGCTGAAGAGCAGGCTCGAGGTGGGGTCCATGCGAACCCCGTTGGCGGTGCCGGTCATGAGGGCTGCGGCAAGATCCGTCAGCACCCCCAGCAGGGGCCGGCCTTTGCAATCCGTCTGCAGCCAGGCACCATCTCCCCGTGCGGCGGTCAGCTCCGCACATACGACATAGAGCCACAGGGGCGCGTCTGAGGTGTCGCGGTTGCTGGCGTCGTTGCCGCGGATCATGTTGGGCAGGGTTCCGCCGGCCTCAAAGGCGGCGAATTGTTTGACGATGGCCTCGGTGGTCTCCAGTTCTCCCGCGGCGATGAGGCCCCGGGCCACGATGAGGGTGTCGCGGCCCCAATCCAGGAACCAGGGGTAGCCGGCGATGACGGTGGCCAGATCGCCGCGGCGCACGACGTATTGTCTGAGCGCCTCTCTGAGGGTCTCAGAAGGCGTGGTCGGCGCATCCGCTTCCGGGCGCCAGCGGCTAAGATCTTCTGCCAGTGCGCTGATCGGCGTAGGGGCGCTATCCCTAGCCTCACCGTCCCGGATAACTCGAGCTTGGATGACGTGGCTGTCGCCGCCGCTGAGGTGCAGCTGGAAATACCCGGGGCTGAAAAGGTCGGAATCGGCGTCGAGGCCTCGCTGGGCCTCCCAGGGCCGGTGGACCATGTAGGCCCACTCGGGCTCGTAGTGGAAACGGCCGCCATCAGCGCGTATCTCGAGCCCATGGCCCGATCCGGGGACGAAGGAAAAGCCCTCTTCAAAGGGGCGTATGGCGGCGGGGAATCGTTCTTCCGGCCCGAGGAAGGCTTTTGTGGTGTCATGAAAGCTGCGGTCTTCGATATCGGGTCTGAAGATAAGCTTCACCGTGGCCCCATCGGCCAGCTGTCCGTGATTTGACGCGGTGGCCCTGGGGCGCTGGAGGTGCAGCAGGATTCGATTCTCTCCGGGTATCATCTCAAGTCCAAAGCGAAGCCTCAGGGTCTGGCCTTGACCGGCGGGGATTTGAAATTGCCAGAAGCCCCCCTGGGGCCTGCGACGACCGAAGACATCCAGGCAGCGCAGATCTATGGTCTGGGAATAGCCCTGGAAAACGCACCAGGCGCGCATGCGGGTAAGCAGGATGCGCCGGTCGTCGGGGCCCTCGGGGTTGAGGTTGGCCGCCAGGAGGGCATCGTAGCGGCTGCCCAGGCTGCCCCAGTCGACCCGCGCCCGCAGCATGGCGCCCTGCCCGTTGGTGTCCAGCAGGAGCGCATCGGCGGCGATGGTTGCGCGGGGGAGATTGAGATCCACGCGTTGATTCTGGGCCGGTGCCAGGTAGCGCACCCGGCCCACCTCGTGGCGGCAGCCCTTTTCGGTGAACTGCCTCAGGTGGAGGTGATAACGGCCACCGTCTGCGGCGGTGGCTTGGGGGGGCAGGAGGGCAAAGTGGCCGCCGTCGGTGGCCTTGAGGGTCGCGGCGGTGGCCAGGGTGGTGGCCTCGTCGCGGAGCTCCACCCGGAACGCGTTCTCAAGCCTCACCAGCAGGAAGAATCCCGGTGGAACCATCACCTCACGGGTCGCATCCGCGGGCCAGATCCATTCGATGCAGCAGGGCAGCTTGCCGGCGGGATTCAAGGCCGCACACAGGGCCCCCGGATTCTTCAACAGGGCGGCGGTGTCCGCCTCCAAGGTGCCCTGGGGGCAGATGGGACTATTGTTCAGGTGGCGGCGGATCATCAGGACCGTGGCGCGCGCCTGCTGGTGGTCGACGCCGGGGACGGGCACACGGGTTGAGGCGGCCTCCACGGCGGCCAGGCGGGCCCAGGCCTCTGGATCGCCGCTCAGGCAGCGCACCTCCCCCGGGGCCAGGGAGATCTGCCAGTGTCTGTGTGTAGGGGTGGGCCTCAGGGTGTCGCCGCTGAGAAGGTCAACAGCGCCGGCTTCACCAATGCTAATTCCCGCTTTTTGCCAGATCGCCTCGCTGGCCGTCCGGTCGTCGAGGTTGGCCAGGATGACGAGGGTCTCCTCCGGGCGATCCGTGCGACGCGCCATGGCCACAAAGTTGGCGTCGCCCGCCGCGATATTCTCCTGGCGCGCCCGGTGGCCAAAGGCGGGGTGGGTCTTGAGCAGGGTGGTCAGGCGGCGCACCTCGCCGATTTGGTTCACCCCAGCGCCCCAGTTGAGGGCCGCTGCCGCGTGGACATCGATCTTTTCGGTGGCAAACCATTCCACCCCGTTGGCGAAGCCGAAGGCCCCCTTGTGGGAGAGCAGGGCGCACAGGGCCGTGCGCATCCGTGCCCAGACGTGGGAACGCTCGGCCAGGCGGTTGTTGTCATGGGTTTCGGCAAAGTGCAGGGTCACACCGTCGCTGGCCGAAATCTCTGCCGCTGTGGGGAGGTAATGGTCGATCTGGGCGCGGTCGTAGTTCTGGAACAGCTCCGAGTAGGCCCAGTTGAAATTGGCCCGGTTGAGGAGGTCGCGGGTCACCGCGATCTTGCCGCCCAGGCCCTCCAGGAAGAAGACGGTGTCGGGGTACTGGTCCTTGACCCGGGCGATGATGTAGCGCCAGGCTTCGGCGGGGATCATGTAGCCGGCGTCACAGCGGAAGCCGTCCACCCCCCGGCGGCACCAGGTGAGAAAGACCTCGGCCATATACTGCCACAGGTCGCTATGATCGTAGTCCAGGCGGGTCAGATCGGCCCAGGTGATGCCCCAGGCGCCGGGCATTTCGATTTCGCCATCTTCCCCCCGGGCCAACCACTGGGGGTGGCTCTCGTGCAGGCCGGCGGCCCAGCCGGTGTGGTTGATGGCGATATCTAGCAGGATGCGGGCATTGCGCCGGTGGATGGCATCCACCAGTTCCCCGAATTGCTCCAGAGGGGTGGCGGCTGGGTCAAATTGGGCCAGCGCGGGGTCGACATCCAGGAAGCTCAGGGCGGCGTAGGGGCTGCCGAAGCGCCCCATGCGCGCGTAGGTGGTGGGGGTCGGGTGAATGGGCAGCAGCTGAATGATGCGGCAGCCCAGGGTACCGATGATGGTGTCCAGCTCGGCGATGAGGTCGCGGAAGGTGCCCGACGGGGGGATGACGGTGTAACCGGCCCTGTCCAGGGGGCCGGTGTGGGCTTCGTCCTCCGGGCGCGGCTGTCCCTGGAGCCCTTTGGAGGGCCCGAACTGACGGACGAAGGCGTTGTAGACGATGTTGGCCCGACAAGTGTCCGCGGGTTCCACGTTGAGGACGCTGTTGCTTCCCGGCGGCCACAAGGGGTCGTCGGTGCCCGCGGGCAGAAAGAAACATTTGGCCTCGAAGTGGCCCACTTCGCTTAAACCAAGGGTGATGGTGTAGTGGTCCTCCCCCTCGGGTCCCATGGGCAGGTCAAACCAATCCCGCCCCAGGGGTGGCGCGTCCTCATCCACCTGCGCCGCCACCTCCCGACGCTGAATGGCGGCGTGGCTCAAGTTGGTGCGCAGCCAGGCACGACCCTCCCGGGGCGTGTCCAGGGTGAGGGTGAAGGTCACACAATCGCCCTGGTAGCAAAGGCGACGGCTGCCCGGTGCGGGCTGCTGCTGAAAGCTGCTGACGATGGTCATATTCGATGCCACTCGAAAGGCCCGCAAGCCGCCTTCCTGCTGGCTGGGTTAACAGAAAATATTTTTCAGAAAAGGCTCCAACTGGGCCCGCATCTCCGGGCGGTCCATGGCGTGGGAGATGTTGGCCATCTGGAAGCCCGCCTTGCTGCCGCAGTCGAAGCGGGTGCCTTTGTACTTGAAGCCGTAGATGGACTGTTGATCGAGCAGACGCGCCATGGCATCGGTGATCTGGATCTCGCCGCCGGCGCCGGTCTCCTTGTTGTCGAGGATGGTAAAGATCTCCGGGGTGAGGATGTAGCGGCCGATGATGGCCAAATTGGAGGGCGCTTTGTCGGCCTCGGGTTTCTCCACCAGACCGCGGATCTTGGTGACGCCGTTGTTGGGTGGATCCGCATCGAGGATGCCGTACTTGCTGATGTTCTCCTGTTCCACCTCCACCACGGCCACCATAGAGGACTGCAATTTTTCGAACTGGGCCAGCATCTGACCGATACAGGGGCTTTCTGATTTGATGAGATCGTCGGCCAGGAGGACGGCAAAGGGTTCGTCGCCGACGATGTTGCGCGCACACCAGATGGCGTGACCCAGCCCCAGAGGCTCGTTCTGGCGGGTGTAGGAGATGGTGCCGCTTTGGGGGATCAAGGTGTGTAGCTCTTTCAGGAGGTCGTCCTTGGCGCGCGCCATGAGGGTGTGCTCCAATTCGCAGGAGTGGTCAAAGTGGTCCTCCAAGGCGGTCTTGTTGCGCCCGGTGACGAAGATGATCTCCTCGATGCCCGAGCTGAGGGCCTCTTCCACGGCATACTGAATCAGGGGTTTGTCCACGATGGGCAGCATCTCTTTGGGCATCGCTTTGGTGGCGGGCAGAAAGCGGGTGCCGAGTCCGGCGACGGGAAAAACAGCCTTGCGTACTTTCATCATCTTGCGTGTACCTCCGGGAGTAAGGTCCTTGGTCGCGCGCCCTGTGGTGAGGCGCTTGCATTAACCGCCGTGAATGTTAGGTGCAATTCTATATTGTCAAAAGCAACGCGGCGGACGCAAACGATATGTCTGCGTCCGCCCGCATGGGGTCGTGCTGGGGTGTGAATGAGCGATTTGTGGAAGAACGTGTTTTCAAATATCCGTCTGGGCGATTTAGAGGTGGCATCTCTCAGTTGGTATTGGCATCCTATGTTGATACTCGCCTGCTCTGGTTTAGTCCAAGGTTTCGACCCAACCCAGGCTGTCCTCGCTCTGGCCGTACTGGATGGCCTTGATGGCGTCGAAAAGCCTCTGGGACACTGGGCCGACCTGGCCGTCGCCGATGGCGATCACCTTATCGCCGTACTTGAGCTCGCCCACCGGGGAGATCACTGCGGCCGTTCCCGAACCGAACACCTCCGTCAAGGCGCCGTCTGCGTGGGCCTTCATCACCTCGTCAATGGCGATTGTGCGCTCCTTGACCGTCATGCCCCAGTTCTTGGCTAAGGCCAGCACCGACTTTCGCGTGATCCCTGGCAGAATGCTGCCGTTGAGCTCCGGGGTGATCAATTCGTCGTTGATGATGAAGAAGATGTTCATGGAGCCAACCTCTTCGATATACTTTTGCTCCACACCATCCAGCCAGAGGACCTGGGTGTAGCCGGCCGCATGCGCTTTTTCGCCCGCCAACAGGCTGGCCGCGTAATTGCCCATGGTCTTGGCCTCACCGATACCGCCGCGCACGGCGCGTACATGCTCCTTGGTGACCATGATCTTCACGGGGTTGAAGCCTTCGGCATAGTAGGCCCCCACCGGCGAAAGAATGATGAAGAAGCGATAGGTATGGGAGGCGCGCACACCCAGGAAAGGGTCCATGGCCACGATGGTCGGCCGGATGTAGAGGGAGGTCTCGGGGGCTTTGGGAACCCAGTCTTTCTCGATGCGCAGCAACGCTTTGAGGGCCGCCAGGGCATCGGCTTCATTGAACTCGGGGATGCATAGGAGCCGGCAAGAGTTGTTGAGGCGCTTGAAGTTCTCCTGGGGCCTAAATAGCTGAATACCCCCGCTGGCTGTGTGGTAAGCCTTGAGGCCCTCGAAGACCCCTTGACCATAGTGCAGCACCATGGTGGCAGGGTCCGCTGAGATGGGCTGATAGGGCTCGATGCGGGCATCGTACCAGCCCTTGTCCGGGGCATAGTCCATGCTGAACATGTGATCCGTGAAGATGGTGCCAAACCCCAATTGATCGTCTGCCGGTTTGGGTTTTAGCTCTGTTGCGGTGGTGGTGGTCAGATCCATTTTACCTCCTGACAATTACGACAGTGAAATGTATCAAGGTGCAGTGTCCGCAACTGGGCAGATCACCGCTGGAGATGGTAGTTCTATTGCTTGGCGAATGAGGCACCGGCAACAGAAGTTGGCGGGCCGCTTCGGGGTTCGGCGAAAAAACTGCTGGGTCAGATGGATATTTTATATATAGCCCGGTGCCAGGCCCAAACGCGTGCGTGCGTGACTTGACCCGCAAT
This sequence comes from Desulfobacteraceae bacterium, assembly GCA_050291585.1. GTDB lineage: Bacteria > Desulfobacterota > Desulfobacteria > Desulfobacterales > Desulfosarcinaceae > JASJCL01. The sequence goes on along the minus strand of JBNKKA010000001.1, from coordinate 25,113 downwards.
CACGAAACCGAATCCTAAAGACTCAGTTTATAGCACTTTTCAACGTCAAATCAAGTGGTTTGTAGGTGTGGCCATGGGGTTGCCCGGCCGGGTATGGTATCCTCAAAAAGCCACCGGTAAGGGCGGCTTCGATCCCACATCGGGGGACCGGACCTGAGCTTTAGGGCCCACTTAAGGCCTTGACTCAGCAGTCCCAAGGGCTATATAAGTCTCTTCGTCATTTTGAGAGTGGTTCCTAAATATGTTTATGGCGTGTTATTTCGGATACTTAATTTTAAGGAGATACAGATGAATAAAGGTGAATTGATTAATGCGGTTGCAGAGGTAGTGTCGAGCAAAAAAGAGGCTCAGGAAGCTGTGGATTGTGTGTTCAGCACCATCACCGAAGCTCTCAAGGGCGGTGACAGTGTTCAGGTCTTGGGCTTCGGCAGCTTCAAGGTGAGCAAGCGCGAGGCGCGCAAGGGGCGCAACCCCCAGACCGGCGCCGAGATTCAGATTGCGGCCCGTAACGTACCGAAATTTGTGGCCGGTAAGGCTCTCAAAGATGCCGTAAACTAGTTTCCATCCAGCTCTGTCTGGACCCGAACTAGTCTTCTGCGCGCTTACCTGGCGATGGCAGGGCGCCTTGACGTTTCAGTGTTAGGGTAAGGCCCTGCCATCGTCTGATGAATGCTGTTATTCCCCCTCTGCGGTTATTGCTATCCTGGCCTTAGAAGCGCGCTCCCGATGCTTTAGCCTCCCTGAGAATCAGGCCACTTCCGAAATAATGATCCGCAAAAGATTGCGCTGGGTCATGTTGCTGATCTCGAAGGATACCCCGATGGCCGTGGGGGTGCGATGGGCAATGCGCCCCTTGATGTGGCAGCTCCTATCCAGGCTTTGGCTGAAGAGGGTCAGGAGAATCTCCTGTTTGACCCCCACCGGCTCGTTGGTCTCGATCAAGGCCCCTCCCAGGCTGATATCGCGGATGGTTCCCGAGTAGGTCCATTGATCGACTTCGAAGTCCGTGGGCAGCTCGCATGGGTAACGCGTGTGCCGGCGCCTTTCGTGGTGTTGGGTCTCCTCGACTTCATCCTTGAGGCGTCCGCCCTCCAGCAGCAGGCTCATCAGGGGGGTGTTGATGGTTCGCTCCTGGCCCGGGTCGCCATATTCTACGCTGATCAGGGGATCACCCCAGGAGAGGATCGCCAGGGCGGCATCTTTGCCATGCATTGGACCGGCATCGGCAGCGATGAGCATACCGGTATCAAAGTAGTAGCGCCCACTGTTGCGGGCTGAGATTATGGTCAACGTGCAGGAGCGTCCCTCCAGCTCGATCATCTGCAAAAAGGAAGCGAGGCCGATGCCGCGCATCTGGCCGCCATAGTCGATCTCCAGGTCCTTCAGGAGGCTATTGAGCAGTTGGTTGGTGTCCAAAGGTGCTTCTAAATGAACTTTCACATCGCAAGCCTGGACCAGTTTGCGCAAGTTCGGACTGGCGTCGCCAATGGGGATTAGCTGGGTTCGCGGTCGTTCACGCAGGTGCTGGGCAAGGATTTTGATTTCGCTTTCGGTCAGGCGTTCTCCCGTGATGATCACATCGATGCGGATCTGTTCGAGGGTATCGATGGCTTCAACCATACCACCAACGGCAAGCACTTTTATAAACGCTTGCAGATGACTTAGTAGCTGGATAAAATTTTCGCGGATATGTGGCTTGGCTTCGATAAGTAGAAGGGTCTTCATCTACCATCCTTAGCGTATCTTAGGGATAGCTGTGCTGCAGCCCGATAGAGCTTTTAACCGCTGCGGTGTTGACCGGGATCGAGAAGAGAAGGGGCTTCAGGGGTGCCCGCTATCGCTAAGTCTTCAAAATGAGGATCTGGCACTGAGTTTGATTAAACTCTGTAAGGCCAGAATAGCCCCCCATGGTGGAAAAAGGCAAGCCCCTGTTAATTCGCATGACAGCGGCAGAGGTGGGGGCCCTCTGGAAGACTATTTGGGTGCCGTTGTTCCATTCGCAGTGATTTGATATAGGTTTAAGCGTTGGTCGCCACTGGCAGGACGTTCTCCGTTGACCTGAATAGAGGGGCCTATGATGAACGCCTTCGACACGCATGATTTTCTCTTCATCGGTCACCGGGGCTACGCCGGCCAATATCCGGAGAACACTCTGGCCGGTTTCCGGGGTGCTGACCAGGCGGGTTTGAAAATGGTCGAGCTGGACGTGCGCCTTAGCCGGGACCGTCAGTTGATGGTGATCCACGATGACGACCTTGAACGGGTGGCAGGGGTTTCCCGGCGGGTGGGTGCGCTGACCTGCGCCGAACTGCAGGCCCTCGATGTGGGCACCTGGTTCGCGCCTGCGTTTTCCGGCGAAGGGGTCCCCACCCTGGCTCAGGTGTTCGACCTGCTCCCTCAAAAGCTATGCATCAACGTGGAGATCAAGCCCGACGAATTCGAACCCGTCGATTTCCAGGACACCATTGAATCCCAGGTCCTGGCGGTGGTCGACCACTTTCAGGCCCGTCGGCGCACTCTCGTCTCCAGCTTCAACCCCCACAGCCTGCGTCGAGTCCGCCGCTTGGACGACACCCAGCCTCTGGCCGTGCTCAGCGATGCCGAACGTCAGCCCGATGGTTTAGCCCTCTGCCAGGAGATTGGAGCAAGCGCCTGGAACCCCCACTACCCCCTGGTGACCCCCGAGAAGGTGGCCGACGCCCACCGCCAGGGGTTTAAGGTGTTCACCTTCACCGTTAATACTGTCGACGCTTATGCATCCGTGCTGGCCGCGGGAGTGGACGGTGTCTTCTCCGATGATCCCCTGGCTCTCAGGGTCTGAAGCTTATTAACAAAACGACTAACTGATGGATCGTGCCTAGGTTGAGACGGGTTGATATAGGCTTACAAATAAAATGAATGCAATACATTTTACAATATTGGGTTTACTTTATACGCAGTCCTATATTAATGTCTGTCAACAGACGACCCACGAGGAGTCATATCCAGCTGTAAACAATATAATTTTTAAAACAGTCGACAGGGGTAGCCCATGGGGGGACGACGGATGCGCGAACGCCGTTTTGAATGGCGCTTTCTGCTGGTGATGGTTTTTTGGGCGAGCCTGGGATGGCTGGCAATGGGTGCTTTGGACAGTGCGATGGCAACGACTCCAGCGGTGCAGGCGACTGCTGGCGATGCCCATGCTGGGAGCGATGTCCCCGCTGGGGATGGTGCCCATCCAGCCGGAGATGCCCATCCAGTAGGTGAGGTCCCACCGGCGGGCGGGGCCCACAGCGAGACGGACACAGACGCTGTCCATGCAGATGGCGCCCAAGGGACGGACGCCCACGCGGATAGCGGGCACGAAACAGGCGCCCATGGCGGTCATGCCGATCTGGGGCCGCTTCTGCCCCTCTGGAGCTGCATCCCCTTTGCCTGCATGCTCCTGTCCATCGCCCTGGTTCCGCTGCTGGCCGGCGAGTTCTGGCACCACAATTTCGGCAAGCTCTCCGCCTTCTGGGCCGCCAGCCTGGCCATCCCCTTTCTGATCGCTTTCAAAGGCGCTGCGCTCTATGAGATCCTGCACATCATCATCGCCGATTACATCCCCTTTATCATCCTGATCTGGTCCCTCTACACCGTGTCCGGGGGCATCCTCCTCAAGGGACGCCTGCGGGGGACACCGGTGGTCAACACCGCCATGCTCGTAGTGGGGACCGTGCTGGCCTCCTGGATGGGCACCACAGGGGCGGCCATGCTCATGATCCGCCCCTTTCTGAGGGCCAACAACTATCGCAAAGAACGCACCTTCATGGTGGTTTTTTTCATCTTTCTGGTGGCCAACATCGGCGGCTCCCTGACCCCGCTGGGAGACCCGCCCCTCTTTTTGGGGTTTCTGCATGGGGTCGATTTCTTCTGGACCTTCAAGCTGATGCCCCACATGCTCACTATGGCCGTCATCCTCCTGACGGTCTACTTCGCTCTGGATACCTACTTCTATCGCAAGGAGGAGAGCCGGCCGCCGGCCGACGAGGCCGAGGGTAGCCGCCTGGCCCTCGAGGGGACCTATAACTTCTTCTTCCTTTTCGGCGTTGTGGTGGCCGTTTTGCTCAGCGGCATCATCGACTGGGGGGTGGTCAACCTCTTCGGGGTCCACCGCGCCGTCGCCGACTGGGTGCGGGACGGTTTCCTGATTCTGATGGGGGCCTTCTCCCTGGCGGCTACCCCGGGGCGCATCCGCGACGACAACGATTTTACCTGGTTCCCCATCATCGAAGTGGCCTACCTGTTCATTGGGATCTTTATCACCATGATCCCCTGCCTGTTGATCCTCAAGGCGGGTGCCGACGGCGCCCTGGCGGGTCTGATCAATGCCGTCAAATTGCCCGCCCACTACTTCTGGGTCGCCGGCAGCCTCTCAAGCTTCCTTGATAACGCGCCTACTTATTTGACATTTTTCAACACCGCCCTTGGCCGTTTCTATCCCGGCATGGCCGAACCCGAAGCGGTGGCCCTCCTCATGGGGGAGAACGCTCTCTACCTAAAGGCCGTATCGGCCGGGGCCGTCTTCTTCGGGGCCTGCAGCTATATCGGTAATGCCCCTAATTTCATGGTGCGCTCCATCGCCGAAGAAGCCGGTACGCCCATGCCCAGCTTCTTCGGCTATATCCTAAAATACGCCCTGGTTTTTCTCATTCCGGGTTTTATTCTGATCTCACTGATTTTCTTTTAACCCAACGCTTGCATAAGCAAGATGGCTAAAACATGTTAACCTTATCCCCGCTAGCCAAGTCAGATAGCACTCTGCCACCCTCATACTCCGAGGTGTTGCAGGCCGGCGGCGTCATCATCGTGGGGGGTGGGGCTTTTTGCCGGACTGTGCTTGAGTTCTGGTTCACCGAGTTCCCCGAGGATCAGCGTCCGCACCTCATGGGGGTGGCCGACATCAACCCGGCTGCCGTGGGGCTGCGCTACGCCGCCCGCCATGGAATCCCCACCGCGGCCGACTACCACGATCTGTTGGCCGCTCCCGACGTGAAAACCATCATCGAACTCACCGACGATCCCACCCTGGCCGATCGAATCCGCCACGCCAACCCTGCCGGTGTGCGTCTCATCGATCATCGCGAATCGCGCGCCATGTGGGATATGCTTCAGGTGGAGGTGGTCAAGCAACGCTGCCGCCTGGGCCTATCCGAAAAGCGGAACGACGCCCTAGGTTTGACCCAATTGCTCCAGGAGATGGTCGGGCGCTTCGACGCCATCATCCGCGCGCGCAACAAGCGTTCCCTGCAGATCGAGAGCGAACTGGTGGAGCATGAACGCACCCAGTCCCAGATCATCCAGGGCAGCACCATCCCCACCTTCGTCATCGACCGCGATCACATGGTAACCCACTGGAACAGGGCCATGGAGGTGATCACCGGGGTGATGGCCGACGAGATCGTGGGCACCTGCCGCCAGGGGTTTCCTTTCTGGGGCAAAGAGCGGCCCACCATGGCGGATGTGATTCTCGACCAGTACGACGAGGCCCAGATCGAAAAGCTTTACGGGCGCAAATGGCGTAAGTCCCAGCTCATCGAGGGTGCTTACGAAGCCGAAGTCTTCTTCCCCAAGCTGGGTACCGAGGGGGGCAAGTGGTGCTGGTTCACGGCCGCTCCCATCAAGGCCCCGGATGGCACCCTCATCGGCGCCATCGAAACCCTCTGGGACAAGACGGAAGACAAACGCGCCGAAGAGCAGCGCGAGCGTCATACCCGTGAACTGACCACCTTGTGCTCCATCTATACGGCCCTCAACGCGCCGCTAAGCATGGCGGACCGCATCGACGCGGTCTTTCAGGAAATACGCCAATTCTTCAACGCCGAGCAGATCGAGCTTTTCATCGCCGATGGTAAGGCCGCGGGCGAAAGGAGGGGGTTCCGAATTGACCACCGCTTAGGGCCTGAATCAACACCCATCACTGCGGAGGCCGCCATTCGGGAAGATCAACTGATCGCCCAGGTGGCTGGCAGCGGTACCCTCAAGGTGATTGAGCGGGCGGTGCAGGCAGATGGGCGCGACATCCGCTTCGATGTGCGCGTTTATATCCCCGTCAGCGCCAAGGCTAAAAAGGGATTTGGGGTGGTCCGCATCAAAGGCCGGCGCCGCGAACCCTTTTTGCCCGAAGAACATCACGTTCTGGACCTGATCGGCAACCGTATCGGGGTGGCCATCGAAAACGCCATGCTCCAGGAGCAGTCCATCAAATCGGAGGAGAAGTACCGTTCCCTCTTCAACAACGACCCCAACCCCATCTTCATCATCGACCGGGCCACGCTGAGCATCATGGACACCAACCAGCGCGCCCTGGACTGCTATGGTTATGAATCGGCCGAACTCCAAGGTTTTCCTTTCCTGAAGCTTGGGGATCCCGAGGATGAAGAGATGACCGCGCGGATGCAGCACCTACCGACCCAGGGCGCTCTGCTCTTCTCCAAAAAGCGCCATTACAAAAAGGGCGGCCAGCTTTTTTACGTCAATATCAGCGTCTCCCATGCACGTTATGGCGACAACGACGTGGTCATCGCCACCACCACAGATATCACCGAGAGTGTCGAAAAAGAGACCCAGCTAATCCAGGCGGGCAAGATGACGACCCTGGGAGTGATGGCCGCCGGCATGGCCCACGAGATTAACCAGCCCCTCAACGTCATTCAGATCTGCGCCGATTTCTTCCTCAAGTTCCTCAAACGCGGTCAGCCCATTCCCGACGCGGATCTCAAATCCATGGCCGACGACATCGTGGCCAATGTGGAGCGCGCCTCGGGGATCATCAAACACGTGCGCGATTTCGCCCGTCAGTCCGACGTGGTGCGCACCAAGGTCGACATCAATGCCCCCATCCGCGATGTTTTCAAGGTGCTGGGCCACCGCATAAAGGTCCACAAGATCGCTCTGGAGCTTGAGCTGGCTGAGGATCTGCCGCCCATATTGGCCGAGCACAACCGCCTGGAACAAGTCTTCATCAACCTGGTGACCAACGCCATCGACACCCTGGACGAAAAGGCCCAAAGGGCCGCTCCCAAGAAAGTCGAGACGCGTTTGCGCATCGCTACCTTTCTCAAGGACGGCCGAGTGACCGTCACCGTAACGGACACGGGCATGGGCATGTCTGAAGCGGTCAAGCGCAAGATTTTCGAACCCTTTTATACGACCAAGAAAACCGGCAAGGGAACCGGGCTGGGCGTCAGCATCAGCTACGGCATCATCAAGGACTACGATGGTCGCATCCGGATCGAGAGCGCTGTTGGCGAGGGGACTACTTTTGTTCTGACCTTCCAACCGGTTCAGGCGGGCCCATGATACCCGATACAGATCAGATACGGCGTGTATTAATCATCGATGATGAGGCAGCCAACCGGCGCGTCCTGGCCATCTCCCTGCGCAGTGACGGCTACGAAGTCTTCACGGCTAACGGCGGTGAAGAGGGCCTCGCGTGTTTCATAAAGGAGGCGCCCGACCTTGTCCTCACCGATATCAAGATGCCGGGCATTGACGGTATCCAGGTGCTCAAGGAGATACGGGGACGCACCGACGACGTGGAGGTGATTATTATCACCGGCCACGGTGATATCGACAACGCCATCGAGGCCCTCCAATACGGGGCCTCGGATTTCATCAATAAGCCCATCCGCGATGAAGCCCTGGCCGTGGCGCTTTATCGCGCCAAAGAGAAGCTGGCCCTTAAAAGGTTGGTGGAGGCGCATACGAATGCGCTCGAATTGGAGGTCCGCAGGGCGACCCGTGAGTTGCGCCGGCAGTCCAATTTTCAGTCCAAGCTGATTCGCAGCGCCAATGATGGCATCGTTGCCACCAACGCCGATTTCAGTATTGTGTTGTTCAACCCCAGTGCTGAAAGGATATTCGGCTGCGCCGCCGAAGCAGTGGTTGGCCTGCGTAAGGGCAACGACTTCTACCCACCCCAGATCGACGATGTCTTCCAGTCCGATCTGCAGCGCCACGAGACCCGCAAAGAGCTTCCCTGGCGTGAGACCACCATCGTGGCTCAGGACGGGAGACAGATTCCGGTGCGCTTTTCCGCCACCTTGCTTTACGAAAAAGCGGAGATGATGGGCAGCGTAGCCTTTTTTCAGGACCTGCGCGAAATAAAGCGCCTGGAGCGTGAGCTGGTGCAGTCCGAGCGTTTGGCCGCCATGGGGCAGACGGTCGCCGGTTTGGCCCACGGGGTCAAGAACGTGCTCCAGGGATTCAAGGGCGGTAGCTACCTCGTTGACATCGGTATCGAAAAACAGGATACTGAGAAGCTAAAAAAAGGGTGGGCCATGATCCAGCGCAACATCGCCAGCACCTCCGATCTGGTGCTGGATCTGCTCTCCTATTCCAAGCAGCGCGAGCCGGAGTTAGAGGCCTGCGATCCCAACGCCATCATCGCCGATGTCATCGAGCTGATGGACGATAAGGCCCACTCCAACGACATCGCCCTGACGACTGATTTGGATCCCCACATGGGAGCGGTGGTGATGGATTCGCACACCCTGCATTGCTCCCTTCTGAATTTGGTGACCAACGCGCTGGATGCGTGTATATTTGATGCTGATACGGCCAAGACCTTCCGGGTAACCATCGTTTCCGGAAGGGATGCGACGGGATGGCTGACCTTCTCCGTGACCGACAACGGCATTGGCATGTCTCCCGAGGTTAAGGCTAAACTGTTTTTATCTTTCTTCAGTACAAAGGGGCACCGTGGCACGGGTCTTGGACTCCTGGTCACCCGTAAATTGATCGAAGAACATGGGGGCGAGATTACAGTCGAGTCCCATGTCGGGCAGGGAACCACCTTCGAGGTGCGTCTGCCCTATAAGTCTGCCGATGAGCAACCGGACCCTGGAGCTGATTAAGCCGGTGTCCGGGGGCCTGAGACGCATGTCGTCAGCCGTCAGGCACGCGCCGTCCGCCCCCAGCCTGGCCGATCCCCTTGGGCGGAGAATGACAACTGGTGAGGAGGAAACTATGAGTCAAAAAGTACTTGTCGTCGATGATGATCCCGATGTGCAACTCTTCAGCGTCACTGTGCTGGAGGAAAACGGGTTCACAGCCCTGACGGCCAACGACGGACAGGAGGGCATGGCCGCTATCCGCAATGAGGTGCCGGCCCTGGTCATTCTGGATGTGCTTATGCCGCGCGAAAGCGGAATTAAGCTCTACCGAACCCTGCGTACGGATGCCAAATTCAAAGAGGTTCCTGTGATCGTCCTGTCAGGCATCTCCAAGCGTTCCTTCCTGCGATCCCAGAACGCTCTGGCCGAGTTCGGTGGCGATGCGGTCCCCGAACCCAATCTCTACCTGGAGAAACCGGTCGAGCCCGAAGAGCTGGCCAAGGCCATCAAGTCGGTGCTATCCTGAATTCCAACCGGGGGTAAGCATCGCGCCGATCTCATCAACGCGTCTGATCGCGGCGCATAGCAAGGGTGCAACGATATGAGCGAGATCCGCAAAATGCTGTTCGTTACAAAGTTTGAGGAGTTGGGTTTCGATGCCCTGCAGTCCCTTTTGACCCTGCGCCAGGCGAACCTCGAGCACGTGGTCTTCATGAACGTGATCGAGCGCGAAAAGGTGGCCCTGCACCGTGGCAAAGGCTATCAGAAAGGCGAAGAGATCCGCCTGCGCGAAGCCGCGAACATCCGCTTCATCGATTGGGCCGAGACCCTCTTCGAACAGGGCATGGAGGTGGGTGTATACATCGTTGTCGGCATCATGGCCTCCCAGGTACTCAAGGCTGCCGAAAAGGAGGGTTCCGACCTCATCGTCATCGGAAGGCCCCACCCTAAAAGCGGCCTCGAGTTCCTCTACTCCGGCTCTGCCGTGACAGAGTTGTTGCATCGCTCACCCGTGCCGGTGCTAGTCTACAAAGGCATGGCCGATAATCACTATATTTTGGATAAGCCCTTCACCCGCCCTTTACTCGCCACGGATTGGGCCGCGGCAAGCACCCGTGCGGTGGACTACCTCAAACCCCTAAAGAATGTGATCGAAAAGGTTCATGTCATGCACGTGGCCGACGATAAGGAGTTGTCAAATACTTCCTCGGCCATGCAGATTCAGAAAACTCGTAAAGTAACGCGGCATAAACTGGAAGCGATCTGCGACGAGCTGGAAGCCAGCGGCATCACAGCCCGACCCCTGATTTACATTGGGGATCCCGAAGAGGAGATCGAACGCGCCGCCCAAGAGTGCAAAGCCAGCATGGTGGTGCTAGGATCTTCCAGCCGTTCGGAATGGGCGGAACGCTGGTTGGGCAGCACACCGCGCAAATTCGCGGAGAAATCGCCCTACCCGACTTTGCTGATACCGCCGGCTAAAGCCTAATGCGCCGGCTAAAGTCTGAAGTGGGCTGTGTCAAATATCCATTTGCTCCGCTTCCCCGATGTCGATTCTGCGCCACAACGCTGACAGCGAGCACGCACCAGTGAAAAGGAGACTCCATGGCAATTTTTACAATTTCTAGACAGTTTGGCGCCGGTGGTAAAACTCTGGGCCTCCGCCTGGCAAAAAGACTGGACTACACATTTGCCGGCAGTGAAGTGATCCAGAAGATTGCCGAGGTGGCCAACGTATCCCCCGCCTGGGTGGAATCGGTGGAGAAGGAGGCCGGCACGCGGGTCTCCGCCCTGATTTCACGCATGGTGTCACGCTCCCTGGTGGATAAAATCCTCAAAGAAGAGCGCGGTTACCTGGACGACGATATCTACCTGGACTACCTCGTCCTGACCATCTCCGAGATCGCTGAAGAGGGCAATGCCGTCATCCTCGGGCGAGGCTCCCAATATATCCTCAAGAACGAGCCCGACACCTACCACATCCTCCTCACAGACGAGTTTGATAACCGGGTGCGCTTCATGATGGTCAACTACGACCTCTCCGCTGGTAAAGCCACCCGCATGGTGCAGAGTGAAGACCGCCGTCGTGACAACCTCTATAGTAAACTGGGCAAAAGCGACTACGACAGCCCGAACCTCTACCATATGGTACTCAACATGGGTAAGCTGAGCCTTGACACAGCAGAAAACCTAATTGTGCAGCTTGTCAGCTGATTTTCGCAATTAGGGCAGTTTTTTGGATGCTAAAAAACCATTACCATGTGATGCAGGCCTATCCAGGCTGTATACCAATCTCAGTTCAAACCCACGGTTCACCCCGCAGGGCTCATTCTGAGTGGAAAGCGATGAGCCTTTTCGTAGTCTGGCGGCTGTAGTGTTTTACCACAGCCGGGGCTTGATCAGATACGCCTCCACATCGTCGGGGTTGACATGGGCGGCCGAGATCGCCTTGTCGCGCACCGAGATACCCGCCGCATGTACCGAGTCAGGATTCCCGGAAACCAAGGGATGCCAGTCAAATAAAGGCTTACCCTCGGCGAGCCGACGGTAGGCACAGGTCTTAGGCAGCCAGCGTAGGCCCCCGACCGTCTCGGGCATTAGCTGGAGGCAATCGGGCACCAAGACCTGACGCAATGTATAGTCGCTGCAGCGGCAGGTCTGGGTGTCGAGGAGAAAACAGGCCACCCAGGCATAGTCCACCTTGCCAGTCTTGGCATCCTGGAATTTTTCTAGGCAGCAGCGGCCGCAGCCGTCGCAGAGGGACTCCCACTGCTCTGTGGTCATCTCGTTGAGGGGTGTGATTTTCCAGAAGGGTTGTCTATATCTATCTGTCATCGTAAGTAAATCATATAAGCACCAAAGTTATGCTCGATGAGATAGCCTTGGTTATTTAGCGTGTTGAATGTCTCGTTTTCCTTTTTCCACCGCTCGCAGCTGGATTTGATCATCTCCACAGTGATGTTTCCATCGACCTGAATGTCGGCGTCCCAACTATTATATCATAAGCGACGAGCGCACAAACAGCGTCGATCGTCGCCGGATTATTGGTGGCCCTGTTCGGATTGGCCCGGTAGACCTGGCTGAGGACGTTTAAGCGTCTATGTATGGAGCGCTTCCATATTGATATGGCCAGAATGTTTGGCTTCAGAAACTATGGTATCAGAAGTTTAACACTCACTGGAACGAAAAATCCATAGGTGTTACACTGGGTCCCTGCATGTGATGGCGGCTACCGCATCTGGCGTTGTCCGCGGTGGCCTGAATTTAGGGCTGCTTCCCCAGAGGACCGATGGCCAACATCGTGGGTTTACGGAAATGCGGCATCTGAGAGACTCTACCCTTAACGGCTTCAAGTGCCCGCGACCTTCGGATGGTTAGCCGAATCGTGAACTGTCACCAACGGTGGCCTTATAGCTGAGGAGATAGTATTGACAGATTTTGACAGCATCGTGGTGGGCAGCGGCGTCGGCGGCCTCACCGCTGGTCTGCGTATGGCACAGCAGAAACTCTCGGTGCTGGTCCTCGAGGCCATGCCCAATTTCGGTGGATTCATTAATCCGTTCCGGCGTTCGGGATATCATTTCGATACCGGGATTCACTATTTGGGAAAGTTGGGTGAGAAGGGTTCCATGCGTCTGTTGCTGGAACTACTTGAAATCGATGCGGCCATCGATTTTGTCGAACTCGATCCGAACGGTTTCGACCGCTACATGTTCCCGGACTTCGAACTCCGCGTTTGCAAGGGCAAAGAGCAGTACTACGATCGGCTCTTGCAGCTGTTTCCGCATGAATCCAAGGCGCTGCGGAAATTCTTCGATCTGATCGACAGTTTGCTCAAAGCTTTTTCCGATCCTCACGGGCCCCCGAAGAACCTGTGGGATCGCCTCTTATATGCCTATCGACACCCTGTGCTGATGCGCTATCATCGGGCCACCTATCAGCAGATGCTGAAGCACATTACGCCCAACCCGCGGCTCCAGGCGGCCCTGTCGGCCCATTGCGGCAACAGCGGTCTTCCACCGGATCGCGCGTCGGGTTTTTTATGTCTGATGCTGCTGGAACACTACATGGAGGGGGCGTATTATCCCAAAGGGGGCAGTGGCGCCCTGCGGGATGCCATGGTGGCGGCGTTGCAGAAAAACCGGGCTGTGCTGAAAAACCGAACGCCGGTAACCCAAATCAGTCGGTCGGGCGACGAGTTCATCGTTCGTTGCGGAACGGGTGACGCCTTTTCCGCCAAAACGGTCGTCAGCAATGTGGATCCCTTGATTGCCTTCAGACAATTGGTCGACGAGGCCCTCATTCCAAGATCGATCAAGAAAAAGGTGTCCCGCCTGCGGCCCTCCGCCGGGTCCTTCTACGCATTTATCGGAACCCCTTTGGACCTGACGACATTCGGTCTCACAGATGCCAATCTCTTCCATTGCGAGTATACGGATGTTAACCGCTCCTTATATGCCGTCGACCAGCGGCAAACCGCCGACCCCTTCCCCTATTTCATGATGACCTCACCGACACTCAAAGATCCACTTCATCAGCACGCCCCGGAAGGCCATACCGCCCTCGAGATCATCACCGGCCTTGGCTACGAGCATGATTTCATCCCCTGGGCGGGGACGCCAAGCCGACGTCGCGGGGAGGCCTATGACGCGCTGAAGCAAAAAGTCGGGATGAGCCTCGTTCGGTCCGCCGAGCGCTATATACCGGGATTGAGCGACCACCTGGACTATATCGAATTCGCCACACCGCTTTCCAACGAGTATTGGGTCAACACCATGGGCGGTGGTAATTTTGGGCCGGAACAAGCGCCGGATCAATTCGGTCCGGGGCGTTTTTTTGATTGCCAGTGCGGTATCGACGGTCTATTTGTGGTCGGTGCCGGAGCGATCAGCGGCGGTGTGCAAAGCTGTATGGCCTCCGGTGTCTGGGCTGCCCAACAGGCGGCAGACTTTCTTGGATAGCACGAGGAGATGAATTTTGGATGCCAAGCCTATTGTCGCCGAAAACATCCATCCGGGCCTATCAGCTTTGGGGATCGTATTTAAAATTATCAAGCGGAAAAATCGGTCTTGGTACATTGCGATAGGGCAATCGGTTGTAGCGTGGGGTGCAAAGAGCGCCACTATCGCAAATGATCACCTGTCCTGCAATGGGCTCGAACGCAGCGCGAAAGTGTTGCATCGATTTTAATGCCACGACATGTTTGTTGCGTGGATCTATACCAAACGCGCTAAATTGCTGAAGATCGAGTATTTGGCGGGCGATGGTGACAACCAAGATCTCAATTTCGCCGACGCCTAGAACAGCACTGGGGCCGAAACAGCCCATGAGACCATTGATCATTGGACCATCGCCGGTGAATCGCCCGTCGCTGATGGAAATAAGTTTGCCTTCAACAGCGAGTGGCCCACCGCCGAAGCTTGGATCGGTTTTGCCTCCCAGCGCAATGTGGACCCGTTCGCCAACAGCAGTGGCATGTAGCTCTTGTGCGATCTCGCCATCCACTATAGGACCAAAGCAGGCATCCGTCACACCGGCCTCGAGCAATGCGCGCAATAGGGCCGTTGAATCGCCATAGCCGCCTGCACCGGGATTATCGGCATAGTCTGCAATTACCAGGGGCCCTTTTTCAGATTCGTACGCGGCTGCAATCACAGCAGTCTCTTCAACGCTGAGATAGTCGTTGAGCACCTCAAAGCGTCTGTTCCAGATGTCATCGGCAATCGTTTCAGCAAAAGCATGGTGGGCTGCAAAATTCCCCTGGCCGGTTACCAAAACCGTTGGGCCTATCCTTGCCACGTCGGCACTGGCGAAACCAGCGTTGATACTCACGGCAAAGACGTCCGCCTTCTCCTCATAAGCCCGTGCTTTTGAAATGCGCTCGATCATCGGGCCGATGTCGGTGCGCCCTCCGTTGACTTCTTCCAGCATGGGCCGGCTCACGAGGATCGTTCGCGGTTGGATCTCGCCGGCCATCGTTCTGTGTAAAATATCGCCGGCATGGCGACCCGTGTCGCGCATATCAATATGGGGATAGGTTTTGAACGACACAATGATGTCAGCGAGGGCGCACATCTTGTTACTGACATTTGCGTGTGGATCAAGCGTGATGGCAATTGGCATCTTTTCACCCACAACGCTACGGATACGCCAAAGCAGCTCACCTTCGCCATCTTCGCAGAAATCAAGGTCCATGGCGCCATGCAACCCGAGGAGCAGTCCGTCGAATGGTTGCTGCTTGATGACGGAAATGATTGGGTCGCAGAGCCAGTTAAAAGCTGAGCGCCTGACCTTGCCGCTTGGGCCCGCGGATGCGCTTAAAACATGCTTGACATGCCAGCCGTGCGCTCGACCGGCATCGAGGAAGCCAGCCAGTTCAGTATTTGCTTGGCCGCGCTCGGCCCTAGCTTCGGCGCCCATGAGAACATAGCGGTTTCTGAAGGCCCGTTCATCCGTCTCCTGAAGACTGAAGGAATTGGTTTCATGGGACATTTCGGCAGTCAGTACCTTGAACGGCATCAGAAAAATCCTTAAGAGTTAAAACAATCCATTGAGTTGAAACCTAAATTCATTCACCCATCATATCTCGCTGATAAATCACTCAAAATGTGTTCCAATAATTTATCATCGACACATATTTCTCAAACCCTTAACCCGTACGCGGGCGTGCTGGTTAAGTTGTCCCTTGCTTTTCCTGGAAATATAGTTACAATATTTGTAACTGCAAGCTTTGTAGGTTCAAGAATTGACTGTCTTATTCTCTGGAGTTGATAAGCCGGAGGCTGGTTTGCCAAGGGTGACAATCACGCGCACTAGGTTTCTCGAAGACAATCAGGGCCGACGGTTTTCCGATGTTGTCAACGATCCGGATCAACCTTTTGACGCAGTCCTTGAGTTCTTCAATGATCCCAACAGGCAGCGCCGGATGGAGGAGTCTGAGATCCACCACGACAGGTCACCTTTGGCTGGCGTAGTCCGGGAGCTTGAATCTCATCCAGCAATCGATCACTTTTTGGCAAACACGTATACTCAGCGGAGCAAACGCCTAAGACAGGCTGTTGGTGTGGTCATCCGGATGATCATGCAGGCCAGAGGCTGGCGGAAGACTGGCCGAAAAGGGTCGCTGGGGGTCAGGACCGCAAATAATGGAACGGCGCCCAATCACAATACGGGTGGGCTCGCATTTTGGTTCATCCGTGCCGAGCGATACGAGCTTGCCGAGGGGATGCCGTTTCAATCCGTGCGGGAGCGATGCCAGAACCTATAGCCCATAGGGTCACGACAGTCGCAAAACGAATCATGGGTGTAAACTCATGAGAGAATAAGAAACTTAGCCGCACAAAACCACGACGTGGACAAAAACGCAAGCCTGACCGACACCTCCCTTGCACCGCGGCATGAGCGGGTCGCCAGATAGTTTCAATTTTTCAATCCGATTTACAAATAATAAACCAGTGGAAACCTGAATGGTGACTGCTTGGTACCCATATGTCCATGTTGGGTGTTTCGGACGGCAACCCGGATACGATGAACGACTTGTTCCGAACTCGCCTGGTCTCGATGGGGATGATGCCTATGCGATATTTTAGCATTTAACTGATGCCCTACGCCTAAGGAAGTGTAGTCCGTTCTAAGAGCTTCTCTATGCGTATGGTTGAAATATTAAGGAAATAAGGAAATGGCGATCACAAATGAAACTGCCCTGGTTTATTGTGAAAATCAATTTGGATTGGTTGACGGGAAAACGGCTTCAGGACTAGTTAGGCACTCGGAAACCTACACTGTTGTGGGGATTATTGATAGTTCTTTAGCCGGAAAGGATGCCGGGGAAGAATTGGGGGAAGAAAAAAATGGTATCCCCATTTTCGCCAATTTAAAGGATGCGCTGAGCAAGCTTTCCAAGGTCCCAGATTGTTATATATATGGCAAGGCGCCTCTAGAAGCTTTTATTTCAATGCTAGAAAGGAAGTTGATCTTAGAAGCGATGGCAAATGGAATGGACATCATTAACGGCTTGCATCAGTTTTTTTCAGAAGATCGAGAGTTCGTTCTTATGGCAGCCCGCAACGCCGTCCATATAAAAGACATCAGAAAGCCGCCGCAATTAAAAGATTTGCATGTATTCACGGGGAAAAGATCGGAAGTAACTGCTCCTGTGGTCGCCGTACTAGGTACCGACTGTGCCTGCGGAAAGAGGACCACCGCTGTAAAACTCAACAACGCCTTGAAGCGTCTCGGAATAAATTCGGTATTGGTCGCGACAGGTCAAAGTGGCCTGATGCAAGGGGCTATGTATGGCGTGGCGATCGATGCGCTTGTTTCCCAGTTTGTCGCCGGTGAAATAGAAAATGCTGTTATTCAAGCATCTAACAACGAAAATCCTGACATCATCTTAGTAGAAGGCCAGAGTGCCGTGAGCCATCCCGCATTCATGGGCTCTGTGGGCATCTTGAAAGGAAGCAATCCCGATGCCGTCATCCTCCAGCATTCGCCCGCTCGGAAATCCCGGTGCGATTTTCCAAATTTGAAGATGCCTAGTGTTGAGAGTGAAATTAAACTGATTGAAGCGATTTCTCAAGCGAAAGTATTGGCCATTGCTTTGAGCCATGAGGATCTTTCAGACAGCGAGATTCTGACCATCATAGCAAAATATGAAAAGCAGTATCAATTAGCGACCACTGACGTCCTGAGTCATGGATGTCAAAAAATCGTTCGAGCCCTATGCATTCAATTTCCAAATTTGAGACAAGCGATCGGGGGCAAGAGATTGATAAAAACCCCTGAAATGGCAGCGTAAGCACTGGAAGCCTAAGTAGATTAATATGAAAATATTTCTGCCAAGGATAGAAATATCACTGTCTAAAATACGGGATAATGCCCGCATGCTGTCGGAACTCTATGGGCAAAGAGGAATTTCCATAATGGGGGTTTCCAAAGCTGTGCTTGGAGAACCTTCTATTGTCAAAGCCATGGTTCAGGGCGGCGCCCGTTTTATTGCCGACTCACGCATTGAAAATATTGAAAAGATGAAAGCGGCAGGGATATCAACTCAGTTTGTCCTGTTGCGAACACCATTAAGTCAAGCTGAATCCGTGGTTCGAAGTGCAGATATTAGCTTAAATACTGAGCTGGATACACTTACAAAACTATCCTATTGTGCAAAGGCATCTAACAAAATCCATCGGGTAATTGTGATGGTTGAACTGGGGGATTTGCGTGAAGGCGTACTTCCTATCGATTTGTCAGAGTTTATCCGGCAGACCATTGCTTTGCCCCATATAAAAATGGTTGGTATCGGATGCAATTTGGCTTGCTACGGTGGTGTGATACCTGCTGATAAAAACATGCATGCACTGTCTGAGCTGTTTGATGCTATTGAAAATGAATTTCATCTTGGTTTAACGATTATTTCGGGTGGCAACTCGGCAAACTATGAGTGGTATAAATCTGCCAAAGAGGTAGGAAATATCAACAATCTTCGTCTGGGTGAATCGATCCTTTTAGGCCTTGAAACGGTTAACCGAAAAACAATCCCTGGATTGCACACGGGTGCTTTTCAGCTCGTTGCTGAAGTTATTGAGTCCAAGCAAAAGCCCTCCCTTCCATTTGGAGAGATCGGCCAAGATGCTTTTGGAACTGTTCCAGTTTTCCAAGATCTGGGCGTTCGTCAACGGGTGATTATTGCTTTGGGAAAGCAGGACATCTTGGCATCCAGCCTGAAATCGAATGATGGGGTAGAGATATTAGGGGCTAGCAGTGATCATATCATTCTCAATAGTAAAAATAAAAACTTGCGGGTTGGGGATGAGGTCAATTTTAATCTGGATTACGGTGGTCTTCTGGCAGCAATGACATCCCCTTTCATTAAAAAGCAATTTGTAAATAGAGATGAGCACGCGGCATCAAATAGTGATATCCTGCGCACTGGGAGCTGAATCATCCTTTGTGATCCCTGAAAGGGTCTCAGGGCAAGCATCTAGCGCTGCTGAATGCCGGACCACAGAACGAAATTTCCCGGGTCATGCTTCTTCCATGGACAATGCAAAGATTCATCCATGGAAGTGCATGCAGCCGTGAGGCGGGTATGGTCCGGGAGGGTTACTTTTGAATCAAAACCGACAGCCCTTCGGCACATGACCGGGCCACACTATAGGTTCCTTTCTCCTGCCCCGGCATTTTATTCCAGCCACCCTCTTCGATGAACTGAGGCCTATTGTAGGTACTGACTTGCTCAAACTCACCAAGCTTTTCCGCATGGTTGGGCATGTTCATGAATTGAGCGACACAGATCGCTGCCTGACTCGCCACCACCGCTTCTGCGGACATCTTGTCGCTAGTGGCGGCCGTCGACCACCCCCCCCACCCAAAACCGATCACGATTGCCACAATGGCGCCTCCAAAAAGACCCCATCCCCCAGTTTTGATTTTCCCAACGGTTTCTGGTTTCATGGAAAATACCTCCCCTACTTATGTCATGCGGTTATTGCAATTGAGGCTTTTTATACAGCAGGCTGCAGTGAGTCTACGGCCCCAAAACGACCTCAGCGCAGGTTCTAATGCAACGCTTGCAGTTACTGACACTCAAACATGGCGTTGCTGACGAATTCAAAAACGTCGGCGAGCCTGAGTACACCGACGATGTCGCCCGGGTCATGGTCCGCAGTCACCAGCAAAGAATGGTGCCGCCCGCTGATGAGTTTGTGGATGGCTTCATCCATGGTGGTACTCTGACTGACAAATTCACCTTCGCCAGGGGTATACATGATGGTCTTGACCTTGATGTGAATGCCTTTTTCACATAGATTCTCAAGCGCTTGTTCCCAAAGGTGGTATTGCTCCAAGGTTGAACGATAGACCGCGCTGTTCAGACCGAGGCGATGCATGGGGCCATTCTTTGTGGAACGCTTCATGCGTTTGTAGTTGGGTTCGAGGGCTTCAAGCACATCGTGCTGACTCAACTTGCCAACCAGCTGGTTGTCTGCAGCAAACACCAGAATGGCCCGATGGCGGTATTGACTCTGATCAAAAGCGGCTTGGACGCTTCTCAGTGTTTGGATCGCCTCCAGCAAGGTGGCCTCTTCTGAGACAGTGGCATACTCGGATACCGGGATCATCAGTTCTTGTACCTGGTAAGATTTCATGGCTTCCCCCCTTAGTTTTTCCTGACCACTCGAAAGCCATACTACAAGATAACCGCCCCATTGATCGCAACGATCAGCCCCCCGGTCAGACGACTGCCAGGGTAAAGACCCGCCTGCTTAAAAAGGGCTCTGCCGATCAAGGCCCCCATCATTCCGGTGACGATGTCTCCAGCCCCACCGAAGCTTTTGCCGGTGATAAAATGCCCGGCCAACCATCCGGCAATCATGCCAATCAATGCCATCCATAAATAATCCATTTCTGGATGGGCACCAACTACCCTTTCACCCGCTTCAAGGTGCCATTGTCCAGCATCCCTTGAAAATGACTCAGCAAGCGCTGCTCGTGGTCGTCGATCATGCCGTCCTTGTTCGCCACTTGCATCACTTCCTCATACTCGCTGTTCGTGATCACGCAGTCTTGGATCGCTTTTTCGATCACACCTTTTAATTCTATACCCGATCTGGTCAGCCTCATAGTATTCTCCTGTTTACCTTTGTTCCTAAACATAAAAAGTTTGGTTGAAGCAGCTATTTTTTCAATGTCCCATTGAACGAGTACACTTTTTCGGTATCGCTGAACCAGCCCTTTTTGAGCCAGCGGTAATCAACATTAATCGTGTCTCCGACGACGGTCCCGCTCCAATTGATATCACCCTGTTTAGGGCTCATGGTTTTGGCCTCAAAGAAGATTTTCTCCTTTACGGCGATGGCCGTATAGCCGCCTTCCATAAACCCTTGCCGGTCAAAACCGGTGGAGTGGAATTTGCCATTCACAAAACTCAGTTCATCCGCGGTAACCGTATTTTTGTGTTTCTCTTCCGATTGCCCGATATATGATCTTCCATCTAAAAGGCTGTCTTGAGCGGCCGTGCTCACTGCACCTAACAGCCATATAAGGCTTAGCACTAGATAAAAAACGCTATTGATTGTGAGCCGGTTCGACATGTGTCTCTCTCCCTTTATTGCGTGAGCTGCTGTGGGCACAATCCAGATTCGGCAAACCAGGGTTTCCAGTGGTCGCCGCCGGCACCCACAAAAGGCGTTTGCGTCTCCCCCGCAATGGTGGATAAGGCGATTCCTGCCAAATGCAGGAAAATAGGCTATGGTTTATTTTTACTCCTGACGGCTTGGACAGCTTCCATTCCTTCCGAACGGGAGACCGTATGGATTTCAACATTCGGCGGTCCGTTTAAAAGGGCTTTTGTGCCTAGCAAGACGCCGAAACGATCCGAGTTGATGTGCCGATCCAGATCTTCCCGCGTTTTCCATTCTTGCAGCAGGTTAAATAGGTTCTTGTTTTCAATGTCATGGAAGACGGCATAGCTCAGGCATCCTGTTTCCTTTGACGAGGGCTCGATCATGGACAAAAAAGTTTGCATCACCTCGAGCTGGTTTTCCGGCTGCGCTGTAATGGTAATCCTTACGACAATCATTGCGGTCCCCTCTGTTCGACCCCGAAATGGATCTCACCGTCCATGAGTTCCAACAGCGTTCTTTTCTTCTCCTTGGCCGAGGCCGCGTTCAGTATGGTTCGCATGGCAGTGATGGTGCGGCCCTGCTTTCCGATGATCTTTCCAATGTCTTGCTTGTCGACACTGAGTTCTAGAATCATCGTGCTAAACCCATCAATTTCATTCACAGAAACAAACTCAGGACGATCTACGAGCGCCTTTGCAAGGGTAATTACGATCTCCTTCATGGCTTTGCTCCAGCTATGGGTGAGTAGCAGACAAACGCGAAACCGTATTTCGATCCAAACTTCGATTTTATCCATTCGTGGGCGTTTGAAATGGCAGCAATAAATACCAGCGACACCTTTGTTCCTGCTGTTTTACTAATCAACCTTCATGCCAGTATTCGTGCTCGCACTAAACTTTCACGCAAGGTGTAGAAATATTAAAAGATAATTCTGAATGCGGTTGTGGGCGGTGATGGCAGTGGCTGGATGTGGGCGGTCATATGTGACCATTGGCCAAATATAACCCTTTTTTAAGGCACAGTTTGGGTGGGCTGCGGTTTGATCAGACAGACGATATCCCTAGAAACCATCCTCAGTCACCGGGCACACATCCCTGAATCCGGGTTCGGACACGGGCGCCTCCAACGGCAGCGGCAGCTGGCGAAGGCGCCTACGGCCGACCTCGTCGGCGAAGTTGGAGATGCTGACCCCCAGGAGGCGCACCTTACGCTTGCCGGCATCGGTGTCGGCCAGCAGGCGTGGCAGGTGGTCCAGGATGCTGTTCAGATCCTGAAAGGGATCTGCCAGGGTGATGGAACGGGTGATCGATTGAAAATCCGAGTATTTAACTTTCAGCGTCAGGGTGTGCCCCTGGCGCTTTTCTTTGTCCAGATAAACAACCACTTTTTCGCTTAGGTGGGTGAGGATGGCCAGCATCTGGCCGAGATCGTCAATGTCCTCCCCCAGGGTGGTCTCCTTGCCGATGGACTTGCGCACCCAGTGGGGCTGTACGGGGCGATTATCTTCACCCCGGGCGATGCGGTAGTAAAAACGCCCCACCTTACCAAAGTGGCGCACCAGTTCGGCTTCGCTGTAGGGCAGCAGGTCGGCCCCGCTGCGGATTCCCAGGCGGTGCATCTTCTCTTCGGTGACGCGCCCCACCCCGAAGAATCTGCGGATGGGCAGGGCGGCGATGAAGGCCTGGGCCTGGTGGGGGGGCACCACGGTGATGCCGTGGGGCTTGTGATAGTCCGAGGCCACCTTGGCGATGAACTTGTTGAAGGAGACCCCGGCGGAAGCGGTCAGTCGACCGGTGCGCGCGTAGATGGCGCGTAGGATCTCACGGGCGATGAGGGTGGCCGAGGGCATCTCTTTTTTGTTGACCGTAACATCGAGGAAGGCCTCGTCCAGGCTGAGGGGCTCCACCAGGTCGGTGTATTCGTGAAAGACGGCCCGGATCTGGCGCGAAACACTGCGGTAGACCTTGAAGCGTGGGCGCACGAAGATGGCCTGGGGGCAGAGGCGATAGGCCCGCGCAGATGGCATGGCGGAGTGCACGCCGAACCGGCGCGCCTCATAACTGCAAGTGGTCACCACCCCGCGTCCCTGGGGACTACCGCCGACGATTACTGCTTTGCCCCGCAGGTCGGGGTTGTCACGCTGCTCCACCGCGGCGTAGAAGGCGTCCATGTCGACGTGGATGATTTTGCGGAGCCCAGCCATCACGCTTTTGCTTTCGCCCTTAAGCGATCTCTCTGGGATGCCGCCAGCAAGCCAAACAGGGCGGCCGGTCCGGTCCGGCGGCGCTTCCAGGCCAGGCGCAGCATGCTGGCGGCCACATTGGGCGGCACCATGGGCTGCTTCTCCGGTGGTTTGCGCACCAACTGAAGGGCCTGGGTGGGGCAGGTGGAGACACACAGGCCGCAGCCGATGCAGCGTCCAGAGTCCAGGTGGACGCGATCCGCGACCTTGGTGAAGGCATCCATCTGGCAGCGTTTCAGGCAGAGTCCGCAGCCGTTGCAGGTTGCTTCCGCCATGGCCGCCACAAATGGGGCGGCCACCAGACGGGCCGGTTGGGGATCGCTTCTAAGTGTCCGCAGGACGCCGCAGCAGCAGCCGCAACAACAGCAGATCCACCCGGCGCGTTTGCTGTTACTGGGCTGGAGTACCAGGCCGGCGCGGTCGGCCTGGTGGAGCAGATCTAAGATTTCATCCCGGCTGGCCGGGCGCCCCGCCCCGGTGCGCTGGAAGTAGTCCCCCGCTCCACTGAAGGCGATGCAGGTCTCCACCGGTTTACTGCAAGCCTGATCCAACAGGCCACGTTCCTTGCGGCAGATGCAGGGCATCACGGTGAAGTCTTCCTGATCTTCTAAAAGGGCGGCAGCGCGTTCATGGGTCATCACCGCCAGGCGGGCGTCGATACTGCGGGCCACGGGCACCACCCGCATCTGGGGCGCTTTCTGCCAGGTGCGGTGGTTGAGTAGCTGGGGCAGATAGTTTTCCATCTCTTGCGCCAGCCCTCTGGTGAGGCGCCCCACCTGGTATTCCCAGATTCCCACGGCGAACTGGGCCGCCATATAGGTGGGCCTGCCCTCGGCCTCTCCTGCGCTGAAAATCAGGCCCCGCTGGGCCATCTCTGCCAGTTGGGGGGCCACCGTCGCAACACTGCTGCCGGCCCTCAAGGCGATCACGGCTGGGGTTTCGTGGAGCAAGGTCAGGTGGCAGGCCAGCTCGGCCTGCTGGGGGGTGAAAAGCCGCTTCAGAATCCTCAGCTCCACCCCGTCATCTGTTGCGGGAAAACCACCGGGGAGCCCGTCCAGATGATGCGCCAGACGTTTGTAAGGGGTGTGGGGTATGGTGGTGGTTTTCCGGTTGCTGATCTTCATTGCGGTGGCATGTATTTCAGGTGGGTGGCGAAGAAGATGGCCAGGGCCAGGAAGCAGCTCACCACCGGCGTGAGAAACCAGGCCAGGCAGATCTGCTGGAGGGTTTTTTTACTCACCGTGTTGACGCCCTTGATCAGCCCGATGCCTAGGACGGCGCCCACCACGGCCTGGGAGGTGGAGACGGGCACCCCCAGGAGGGTGTAGAAGTGAACCGTCACCGCCAGGGCCAGGACCACCACCAGAGCGGAGAAGGGCTCCAGAGCAACCAGGCGGCGGCCAACGGTCTCCATCACCGGACGGCTGAAAGTGATGATGCCGGCGGCGATGCTGACACCCCCGATGAGGGCCGCCTGAAAACTGTCCAGCAACCCGGCCCCCACGAAGACGGCGGTAACGTTGGCCACGTTGTTGGCCCCCAGGGCATAGGCCCCGTACGAGCCGGCCACTATCAGCGCAAGGCGCAGCCAGAAGTCTGATTCAAAGAGGTTGAGGTTGAGGCGATTGTAAATATACCCCAGAAGCCAGTAGAGCAGCATGGCTGCCAGAGCGCCGCCCACCGGGGTGCCCAACCAGCAGAGGACCACCTTGCTCAGCCCGGCCAGGTTGAGCTGGCCGTTGAGCAGGCCGATGCCCAGAATGGCGCCCACCACGGCCTGGGAGGTGCTCACCGGCTTCCCCAGGAAGGTCATCACGGTGACGGTGACAGCGGCGGACACCGAGGCGATGACGGCCTGGTTGAGGTTCAGGTGGGTGAGGCCCCGTAGGGT